>JAXDPL010000117.1:0-8617 GCA_034668385.1 Sphingomonadales bacterium
CGAGGCCGAGGATGAGGCTCATCGCGCTTCCATGCTCTCGGGCGACCCGCTAGCACAAGCGTCCCATGATGCCGACCCTCCGCATCGGAACCCGCGGCTCGCCGCTCGCCCTCGCCCAGGCGCGCGCGGTGGCGACGGCGCTGCGCGACGCGCACGGCTGGGGGCCGGAGCTGATCGAGATCGTTCCGATCACCACCAGCGGCGACCAGTTGCGCGACCGCCCGCTCGCCGAGGCCGGGGGCAAGGCGCTGTGGACCCGCGAGCTGGACCTCGCCCTTCTCGAAGGCCGGACCGACCTCTCGGTCCACTCGATGAAGGACGTCGAGACGTTCCGGCCCGAGGCGCTCGCCATCGCCGCGATGCTTCCGCGCGAGGACGTGACCGACCGGCTGATCGGCGCCGACAGCCTCGCCGAGCTGCGCGAGGGCGCGCGGGTCGGCACGTCGTCGCCCCGGCGGTCGGCGCAGCTGCTGGCGCGCCGCTCCGATCTCGCGATCGTTCCCCTGCGCGGCAATGTCGAGACAAGGCTGCGCAAGGTCGCGACCGGAGAAGCCGAGGCGACCCTGCTCGCCTCGGCCGGGCTGAAGCGCCTGGGCCATGACGAGGTCGGTTCGGTCCTCGAGGATTTCCTGCCGGCCCCGGCGCAGGGCGCGATCGGGATCGAGGTCCGTGCGAACGACCGCCGGATCCGCGCTCTCATCCAGGCGATCGACCACGCGGAAACGCACCAGGCGGTCGAAACCGAGCGGCGGCTGCTCGCCGGCCTCGGCGGCACCTGCCGGTCCGCCGTCGCCGCCCTCGCCACGCTCGACGGCGACACGATCCGCCTGCGCGCGGAGATTTTGAGCCCCGACGGCCTGGAAGTGCAGGCCTGCGACACGCATTTCCCGGCCGGCGACTCCGCCGCGCCGCTCGACCTCGCGCGCCAGCTGCTGGGGCGGGCGAGCCCCTCGCTCAGGGCGCTGTTCGGCGGGTGAGCCGCGTCCTGATCCTCCGGCCTCAGCCCGGTGCCGGCGAGAGTGCCGCGAGGGCGATGGCGATGGGGCTGGACCCGGTCGTCGCCCCTCTTTTCACGATCCGGCCCGTCGAATGGGTCTTACCGGCCAAGGACGCGTTCGATGCCGTCCTTCTGACCAGCGCCCACGCGGCGCGCCAGGTGCGGACCGGCGGGCTTTCCTCGCTGCCTTGCTACACGACGGGCGAGGCCACCTCCCGTGCGGCCCGCGACGCGGGCTTCGCCGACGTCCGCACCGGTCCGAGCGACGGCGAAGCGGCCCTGGCGCTGGCGCGGCGGGACGGCCGCTCGCGCGTGCTGCACCTGTGCGGCCGCGATCATATCGCTCTGCCGGGGGTCGAGCGGCGGATCGTCTACGCTGCCGACGCGATCGAAAAGCTGCCCGACGCGGCGCGCGATGCGCTGGCAGGCGATGCGGTGGTGCTCATCCATTCGCCGCGCGCCGCGGCGCTGTTCGCCCGCCTGCTGGATGACCGACGCCTCGTCCGCCTCGCCCTGATCAGCCCGGCCGCCGCCGCCGCCGCGGGCGACGGCTGGGTCGAAAAGGCGGTCGCGGCTCGGCCGCGCGACGAGGCGCTGCTGGAGGTCGCGGCCAAGCTGTGCAACATTGCCGCTCCTGACGCGAAGCAAGCGGGGCGTTGAGCATGGATCCTTATGCCGGCGAGACGGGAAGGCCGAGGCGATCGTGGCTTTCGGTCCTGTTCCTGCCCGTCGTCGCCTTCGCGGCCGGCCTCGCCGCCATGGGCTATATGCTGAGCCATTGGTCCACCGGCGCCCGCTGGCTCGGAATCGCGCCTGCGCCGCCTCCCGCCGCTTCCGTTCCACCACCGCCCCAGGCGCAGCCCCAGCCGGTCGCGGTGCCTCCGGAGGCGCCGGCGGGCGGCGAGCGGCTGGTGATCGATCCGGAAACGACCCGCCGGGTCTCGGCCCTCGAGCAGCGGCTCGCCCAGATCGACTTCCAGTCGCGCGCGGCCGTCGGCAATGCAGACCGCGCCGAGGCCCTGCTGGTCGCCTTCGCGGCGCGGCGCGCGCTCGATCGCGGAATCGGCCTCGGCTATCTCGAAGCGATGCTGCGCCAGCGTTTCGCTTCGACCCAGCCGCAGGCGGTGGCGACGGTGCTGACCGCCTCGCGCCAGCCGGTGACCCTGCAGCAGCTCCAGGCCGAGCTTCAGGACCTCTCGCCCCACCTCACCGGCGGCGGGCCGGACCAAAGCTGGTGGCAGGCGGTCCGAACCGAGCTCGGCGGTCTCATCACCATCCGCCGCGAGGGCTCGCCCTCGACGCTTCCCGACGAACGGCTGCGCCGCGCCCAGCAGAGCCTTCAGGCCGGCCAGGCCGACGTCGCCTTGGTCGAGGTGCTCCGCCTGCCGGGCCATGCCAACGCGGGGGCGTGGATCGAGAAGGCCCGCCGCTACGTCGCGGCGCGGCAGGCGCTCGACACGATCGAGACCGCGGCGCTGATGGAGCCGCCCCAGCCGCTGCCCGCCGCCGCCCGCCCGGCGCCGCCGGCGAAGCCCAAAGCCTAGATTTCGAGCAGGGCGTAGGGTCGGCCGAACGCCTGCTCCACGACATATTGGGCGCAATTGTAGACCGGGATGCCGCGCGGAGTCGCCCCCTGGTAGGTGCCGCGATGGGCGTGGCCGTGCACCACCGCCTTCACGTTGTCGAAGCGGTCGACCGCGTGGGCCAGGCGCGACGAGCCGAGGAACGGATAGATTTCCAGGGGCTCGCCCTCGACGGTCTCGGGTATTGGCGCGTAGTGGAGCACGGCGACGACCCGCTCGGTCCTCAGCGATCGCAGCGCATTCTCGAGCTTGCGCGCCTCCTCGCGCGATTCGTCGACGAAGGCCTTGATCGCCGGCTCGCCGAACGGGCCCAGCTCGCCCCGGCCGAAGCCTCCGACGAAACCCTTGACGCCGGCGAAGCCGACCCCCTTCACCACCGCCGCCTGCTCGTCGAGGACGGTGACCCCCGCATCCTGCAGCCTCTTCACCACTTCCTCGGCCTGGCCCGCCTCGTAATCGTGGTTGCCGAGCACCGCCAGCGTCGGGATCGTGCAGGCCTTGAGGTCCTCGACGAGGTTCTCGGCCTCGGCGATCTTGCCGAAATTGGTGAGGTCTCCGCACAAGGCGACGACGTCGGCCTCGTCCGAGATTCGGGCGAACATGTCGGCGAAGCGCCCGTCATTCGTCTCGCTGACGTGAAGGTCGCCGATCGCGGCGAGGGTGATCGGCTCGGCCTTAATGGTCGTGCGGCCGTTCATGCTTCTCGTCCACACCCTTGCCGACGACGTCCGCGAAGCCCCATTCGGTGACGTCGATCACATAGTCGGTCGGACTGATCAGCCGGCCTCGGCAGATCTTGATCCCGGCCGGCGGCATCTCGTCCTGGTTCTTGAGGCGGGTGAGCAGCTCCTCGTAGAGCCAGCGCGGGATGAGGTCGCGCTCGGTCGGATAGACGAAGCGGAAGTTGAGGATGTTGATCAGCAGCACCTCCCAATAGAGCTCCATCGAGGAGAGCAGCCATTCCCAGTCGATCTCGTCATGCTTGACAAGGATGACGTGGACGATGTCGGCGGCGTCGTAGCGGTAGCGGGTCTGCAGGAAGAGCTTGGAGAGGATGAACTGGGTCGGCGGGGTCACCCGCACCGTCGTCCCGTACACCTCCGCCTCGTGGGTCACCTGGAACCATTCGTCGGTGATCGGGATCGAGGCCGACGAGATGTTGAAGATGACGTCGAAGAAATTCTCGCCCTTCCAGACCTTGCCGATCCAGCGCACGTCCTCGACCTCGATCTCGTAGCCCTTGCCCTTGAAGAAGGAGAGGATTCGCGGCGCGTCGCTCGGCTTGCAGAAGACGTCGAGATCCTTGGTCGGCCGGGTGATTCCGGTGAAGCAGCCGAGCGCGTAGGTTCCGGAAAGCAGGAACGGTATCCCCGATTCCTTGAGCAGGCGAAGGCTGTCCACATAGAATTCGACCGCCTCGGGCGGCGGCTCGAAATTCGGGGAATCGAGATTGTCGGGGAGGTTGCTCACCGCTCCGAAACGGAGGCCGAGCCTTTACGGTTCCGTTCCGGCTATTGGGCCGGCGGCGCGACGGGATGGCCGATGTCGAGCAAAGTGATGGTGAAGTCGAGAGTCGCGTTGGGCGGGATCACGCCGCCGCCGGCCCCTTCCGCGCCGTAAGCGAGCTGCGGCGGGATCCAGACCCGGTAGGTGCCGCCCAATCTCATATGCTGCAGCGCCTCGGCGAAGCCGGGGACCGTACCGGCGACCATCATCCCCGCGCCTTTGGCCTGATCGAATATCCTGCCGTTGGCGAGCCGCCCGACATAGTCGATCTTCACGGCGTCGTCGGGGCCGGGCGAGGGACCGGCGCCCGCCTTCAGGGTACGGATGCGAAGGCCGGAGGCGGTGACCTCAGTGCCGCGCGGAACAATGTGGTGCGCGGCGGGCGCAGGGGCCGCGGCGAGCAGGAGTGCGAGCAGGATCATCGATCGTCCGTGCGAGAACTGGAGCGGGCGAAGGGATTCGAACCCTCGACCCCAACCTTGGCAAGGTTGTGCTCTACCCCTGAGCTACGCCCGCTCTGAGCGAGCCGGAACAAGCTCCGGCTGAGGTAAGGCGGCGGCTGCTACCATCGGCGGCGGCGCGCATCAAGCCCCCGAGTCGCCGAGGCTTGGCAGGGCGGGCGGCGATCCCACATAGGGGCTCGAGGCGATTCGATCCGGAGACTGGACAAGGTGGCGACCCTGGGAATGAGCGCGGCCGAGAAGGAGGCGCTGGAGAGCTTCCGGCGCGACGTCGTCGAGCCCTCGATGACGTCGCTCGTCATCCTCGATTTCTGGGCGGAATGGTGCGGCCCGTGCAAGCAATTGGCGCCGGTGCTCGAGAAGGTCGCCGCCGATTACGCGGATCGCGGCGTCAAGCTGGTCAAGATCGACGTCGACGCCAACAAGATCGTCGCCGCCCAGTTCCGGGTCAAATCGATCCCGACGGTCTACGCCATCTTCCAGGGCCAGCTCGTCGCCGACCTCACGCCGGCGCGGACCGAGGGGCAGTTGACCCGAATCCTCGACCAGATCCTGACGCAGCTGCCGGTCGAAGGCGAGGCTCAGCAGCTCGAAGCCGAGATCGAGCCCCTGATCGCGATGGGCGAGGAGGTGCTCGCCGGCGGCGACGGCGAACGCGCCGCCAACATTTTCGCCCAGATACGCGACATGGACACGGACCATCCGGAAGTGATTTCGGGCCTCGTCCGCTCCCTACTCGCCGCCGGCCGCAAGGACGAAGCGCGCGCCGCGCTCGAAGGCCTGCCGGAAAAGGTCGAGAGCCACCCGGCGATCGCCCGCGCGCGTTCGGCCCTCGCCTTGGCCGACGCCGAAGCGCCCGGTACCGACACTGCCTCCCTCGAGCAGCGGATCGCGGCCCATCCCGACGATCACGAGGCCCGCTACGCGCTCGCCGGAGCGCTGATGGCGAAGGGCGACCGCGATTCGGCGGCGGACCAGCTGCTCGAAAGCATCGCCCGCGACCGCGACTGGAACGAAGGCGCAGCCCGCAAGCGCCTGCTCCAGCTGATGGAGGTCGCCGGGCTCGAAGATCCCTGGGCGGCGGCGCAGCGCCGCCGGCTGTCGGCGATCCTCTTCACCTGATGGCCGCGTTGCTGCGCATCCCGGTCTTCCCGCTGGCCGGGGCCCTGCTCTTCCCGGGCGCGCAGCTTCCGCTCCACATCTTCGAGCCGCGCTACCGGGCCATGGTTCGCGACGCGCTCGCCAGCGACGGGCTGATCGGCATGGTCCAGCCGCGCGACCGCGAGGAGCCGCCGCACCTGTTCGAGATCGGCTGCATCGGCCGGATCGCCGGCTCCGAGGAGCTGGACGACGGCCGCTTCAACATCGTGCTGGAGGGGATCAGCCGGTTCCGGATCGCCCGCGAGGCGGAGGTGGACACGCCCTACCGGCAGGTGGACGCCGACCGCAGCGGCTTCGAGGAACCGGACGAAACCGAGCCGCTCGGCCTCGCCCAGCGCGCCGAGCTGGAGCGCGAGGCGCGGCGCTATGCCGACGCGCTCGGTTATTCGGTCGACTGGACCGCGATCCATCGCCTCGACGACGAGATGCTGGTCAACGGCATCGCCCAGATCGCTCCGCTCGACGTCGGCTCCAAGCAGGCGCTGCTGGAAGCGCCGGACATCGCCGCCCGCTGCGAACTGCTGGTTCAGTTCATGCAATTCCAGCGCATGGTCCCCGGCGGCGCGGAGGGCCCGGAGACGCTGCAATGAAAGCCGCCGCTAGATTGACAGGCCCCTCAGGAGCAGCGGCAATTCCCCGCTCTCGCCGCGGGCTTCGGCCATGAACTGGTCCTTCAGCGGCCCGAGGCGCTGGACGAGCCCCATGCCCAGCCGGCGGACGGCGGAAGCCGCTCGGCCCGGGACACCGTAAAGCCGGGTGAGGCCGTCGGTGGCGGCGGCGACCATGAACGTGTCGAGGCTCCGCCACCGTTCGTAGCGGGCGAGAAGCTGGGCGTCGCCGAGGTCGAGGCCCAGGCGGGCGCCTTCGACCAGCACCTGGGCGAGCGCGGCGGCGTCGCGCAGCCCCAGGTTGAGGCCCTGGCCCGCGATGGGGTGGATGCCGTGGGCCGCGTCGCCGGCGAGGGCGAGGCGCTCGGCCGTCATCGTCGCGGCGTGGTGGAAGCCGAGCGGATAGGTCCAGCGCGGGCCAGCCAGCCTCACCGCGCCGAGAAAGCCGCCCATCCGTTTCTCGATCTCCGCCGCCATGGCGCGGTCGGGCAGGTCGACGACGGCCGCCGCGTTGCGCGCCGGCACCGACCAGACGATCGCCGAACGGCTTCCGGGCAGCATCGGCAGGATCGCGAAGGGCCCGGTGGGGTAGAACATCTCGTAGGCGACATTCTCATGGTGCCGTTCGTGCTCGATCGTGGCGACGATCGCATTGTGATCGTAGCGCCAGCGGGCGACCGGGATGTTCGCGGCCTCGCGGGTCGGCGAGTTGCGGCCCTCGGCGCCGACCAGCAAAGGCGCGGCCGCCACCCGCCCGTCGGCAAGCGCGACGCGCACACCTGCCGCGTCCCGAACGACGTCGGCGGCGGCCGCGGGCATCAGCAGCGTCACCTTCTCCGCCGCCGCCGCGGCTTCCCTCAGCGCGCCCCTCAGGCGGCGATTCTCGACCATGATGCCGAGAGGATCGTCGTCGTCCCCTGCGTCGAACAGGATCCCGCCGGGCGCGAGGCCTTCGCTGACCCGGATCGAGCGGATCGGGCAGCCTTCGCCCTCGAGCCGGTCGGCAACGCCGAGCGCCTCCAGCATCCGCCACGAGGCGCTGGCCACGGCGGTAGCGCGTCCATCGAAGGCGGGTGCGAGACTCGTTTCGGGCTCGGCCGGATCGATGACCAGGCTGGACAGGCCGTGCCTGTCGAGCGCGACGGCGAGGGTCAGGCCGACGAGGCCGCCGCCGAGGATGATGACGTCCGCTCTCTCCATGGGGCCTCCAACGATTTTCTCTCCCTACCGATGCACGGCTGCAACGCCAAGCGCTTGACCGGGGACTCGCCGCGGGCGCATTAACCGTGCTGGGAACATTTGGGGCACGGTTATGGCGACGATCGCAGCCGGCGGGCGCCAGGAACGGCTGGCGCAATGGCGTTCTGGAGTGAGGCACGGCATGCGCCGTTCGCTCGCTCTGCTGGCCGGCGGAGCGATCGGCGCTCTGGCCTTGCTGGCGGGTCTGGCGCTGGCCAGCTATCATCCGACCGACCCCGCGCTGAACACCGCTGCGGCCGGCCCGGTGCGCAACTGGATCGGCGCCCCCGGCGCCTGGGCCGCCGACTTGCTGCTGAGCCTGTTCGGACCGGCGTCGGCGCTGCTGCTGCCGCTCGTCGCCCTCATCGGCCTGCGCATCGCCCGCGGCGTCGGCCGTGGCCGCTGGGTGCGCGCGTTGCTCTTCACGATGCTGGCCATGATCCTGCTCGGGGCCGCGGCGAGCCTGGTGGTCGGCGGCGCGGTCAACGGCCTCCCTGCGGCATGGGGGGGCGCTTTCGGGCTCTCGCTCGCCCGCTTGATCGATTTCGGCCTCGGCGCGATCGGCGCGCCGGGCGTGGTCCAGCCCCTGCGCATGGCGGTCGTCGGCTTGGCCGCGGTCGGCGGCATCGCCTTCCTTTGGTTCGGCCTCGCTTTGGCGCCGGACGAACGTGCCTGGATCGCAAGCCGCCGCCCGCCCCGGCCGCGCGACCGCAAGCTCCTCGAAGCGCCGAGGACGATGGCCGAGCCGGCGGAGCGTCCGGCCCGAGCCGCGGTCCAGGCGCCCGCCGAGCCGCCGCGCACGGTCATCGCCGAGCGGTCGCGCGCGCCCGAACGGGTTCAGCGGCCGGCGCGGGAGCGTCAGGCGTCGCTGGCGCTCGGCGACGCCTACCAGCTGCCGCCGCTCGACCTGCTCGCGCCCCCGCCGCCGCAGATCAACGCCGCTCTCGACAAGGCGAGCCTCGAGCGCAATGCCCGTCTGCTGGAGAGCGTGCTCGAGGATTTCTCGGTCAAGGGCGAGATCGTCGAGGTCCGTCCCGGGCCGGTCGTCACCATGTACGAGCT
>JAXDPL010000118.1:0-18715 GCA_034668385.1 Sphingomonadales bacterium
GCAACCGCGCGTCGCTGCGCAAGCGCGACGGGGTCACGCTCACCTACCAGTACGACAATCTCAACCGCCTGAGGATCAAGACCGTTCCCACCTCGGCGACCGGGGCGGCGGGCTACAGCGTCTATTATGGCTACGACGTCAGCGGCCTGCAGACCTGGGCGCGGTTCGGCTCGGACTCGGGGCCGGGCATCGCCAACGCCTGGGACGGGTTCGGCCGCCTCGCCTCGTCGGCCACGAGCATGGACGGCACGGCCCGGACGCTGACCTCGACCTACGATGCCGGTTCCAACCGAATCGCGCTGAACGGCGACTCCGCCGCCTGGGGCTATACGAGCGCCTACAGCTTCGATGCCGCGGGGCGGCTGACCGGAATCATCGAGGCCGGCCATCCGGTCGCCCAGATCGGCTACGATGCGGCGGGCCGCCGCTCGAGCCTCGGCCTCGGGTTCGACGCGTTCCCCTCGTCGGCGGCTTACGCCTACGACGCGGTCGGGCGGCTTCAGTCGCTCAGCCACGACCTCGCCGGCACCGCCTCCGACCAGGCGCTGACGTTCGGCTACGATGCCGCGAGCCAGATCGTCACCCGCACCAGCTCGAACGACTCCTACGCCTCGAATACGGCGCAGAATGTGAGCCGCGCCTATGCGGTCAACGGGCTCAACCAGTATACCGGCACGACCAGCGGCGGCACGCCTTCGGCGACGTTCACCTACGACGCCAACGGCAACCTGACGGGCGACGGCTCCAACGCCTACGTCTACGACGCCGAGAACCGGCTGGTCAGCGCGAGCGGCGGCCACACCGCGACGCTCGCCTACGACCCGATGGGCCGCCTGTGGCAGGTGACCTCGCCGACCGCCACCACCCGGTTCCTCTACGACGGCGACAAGCTCGCCATCGAATATGACGGCGCCGGCACCGTGCTTCGCGCCTACGACCACGGCACGGGCGCCGACGAGCCCCTGATCTGGTACGAGGCGGTGCCGGGCGGCACCTCGCGCCGCTACCTCCACGCCGACCACCAGGGCTCGATCGTCGCGGTCGCCGCGTGCCGTCCGTCGAATCCCGCTTCCCAAAGGGCGCGCGTGGGGATAAGGCGCGCGCACCAATCCATCGGGTGGGGATTCTCCAGCATGATCAAGAAGATAGTTCTGTCGAGCGTCGCGACGCTCGGCCTCGTCGCGGCGATCGGGCCGGCCTGGTCGGCCGCTCATCACGCCGCCCATCGCGCGTCCGCTCCGGCGCACGCCGCCCTCGCCGCCAGGCCGCAGCTCGGCGCCTGGGGAGTCGACCTCGCCGGCATGGACAAGAGCGTCAACCCCGGCGACAGCTGGTACGATTACGTGAACGGCACCTGGGACCGGAACACCCAGATCCCCCCCGACAAGGCGAGCTGGGGCGGCTTCGGAATCCTCCGCGACCTTTCCGACCAGCGCACCCACGAGCTGATCGAGGCGATCGCCAGGAGCCGTCCGGCGCCGGGCACCAACGAGCAGAAGGTCGCCGACCTCTACAACGCCTTCATGGACGCGGCGGCGATCGAGGCGAAGGGCACCGCGCCGCTGAAGCCCTATCTCGACCGGATCGCGGCGATCCAGACCCGCACCGACCTTGCCGCGGCCTTCGCCGAGGCGAACCGCACCGGCGTCGGCGGCCCGATCCGCGGCGGAGTCCAGCAGGACGCCAAGAACAACAGCGTCTACGCGGTCTTTCTCGGCCAGGGCGGCATCGGCCTTCCCGACCGCGATTATTACCTCGACGCCAAGTTCGCCGACGTGCGCACCAAATATGTCCAGCATGTCTCCAACATGCTGCGCCTCGCCGGAATCGCCGATTCCGATGCCCGCGCCCAGCGCATCTTCGACCTCGAGAAGCAGATCGCCCAGACCCACTGGACCCGGGTCGAATCGCGCCAGACCGAGAAGCGCTACAACCCGATGAGCCTCGAGCAGCTCGCCGCCCTGGCGCCGGGTCTCGACTGGAACACCTACCTGCAGGGCACCGGCCTTGCCGGGCAGAACCGGGTGATCGTCGCCCAGCCGAGCGCGGTCGCCGGCGCCGCCAAGCTGATCGCCGAGGCGCCGATCGACACCTGGAAGGACTATCTCACCTTCCGCACCATCTCGGCCGCCGCGCAATTCCTGCCCAAGGCGTTCGTCGACGAGAATTTCGCCTTCTACGGCAAGACCCTGTCGGGCACGCCGCAGCTCAAGGACCGCTGGAAGCGCGGCGTCGACCTCGTCAATGGCGGTCTCGGCGAGGCGGTCGGCGAGGCCTATGTCGCGCGCTATTTCACGCCGGAGACCAAGGCCAAGGCCGACGAGCTCGTCCATAACCTCATCCGCGCGATGGACGCCCGGCTCGCCGCCCTGACCTGGATGGCGCCCGAGACCAAGGCCAGGGCGCGGGCCAAGCTCGCCGCCTTCACCCCGAAGATCGGCTATCCGACCAAGTGGCGGGACTATTCGGCGCTCACCATCGTTCCGGGCGACCTCGTCGGCGACGCCTTCCGGGTCAGCGCCTTCGAATATAACCGCCAGCTCGCCAAGATGGGCAAGCCGGTCGACCGCACCGAATGGTTCATGACCCCGATGACGGTCAACGCCTACGCCAATCCGACGATGAACGAGGTGGTGTTCCCGGCCGCGATCCTGCAGCCGCCCTTCTTCGATCCGAACGCGGACATGGCGGTCAATTACGGCGCGATCGGCGCGGTCATCGGCCACGAATTGAGCCACCATTTCGACGACCAGGGCCGCAAATACGATCCGGCCGGCAACCTCGCCGACTGGTGGACTCCGCAGGACGTCGCCCGTTTCAAGGTGGGGACCGACAAGGTGGTCGCGCAATATGGCGGCTACGAGCCGCTGCCGGGCCAGCACGTCAACGGCGAGCTGACCCTCGGCGAGAACATGGCGGACCTGGCCGGCCTCGCCGTCGCCTACGACGCCTACAAGCTGTCGCTTCACGGCAAGCCCGACAAGGTGATCGGCGGCTATACCGGCGATCAGCGCTTCTTCCTCGGCTTCGGCCAGGTGTGGCGCAACAAGATGCGCGAGGCGGCGCTGCAGCAGCAGCTCACCACCGACCCGCATTCGCCGGGGCAGCTGAGGCCGAACGTCGTCCGCAACTTCGACGCCTGGTACAAGGCGTTCAACGTTCGCGACGGAAAGCTCTATTTGCCGCCTGAACAGCGCATCCACATTTGGTAAGACGAACGAACAAGGGGCCGGCGCGCCGCCGCCGGCCCCGTTCACGAAAGGGCGGGGCGGGGAGTAGACCGCTGACGAGACGGTTCTGGTACGCGGCCGCCGCCGCCTTGTTGTTTCTGATCCTTGTCGTGGCCATCGGCTCGCGGCTGGTGCGCCGCGCGCCGGAGCCGCCCGCCAGCCTGGGCATCTCCGACCAGGAGCTGATCCGGATCGCCGAGCGCCAGAAGGCGCCGGGCGCCTCGGTCGATTATGCGACGGTCGACCGCCGGCTGCAGGCGCTGATGCGCGCGCCGAACATGATCGGAATGGCGGTCGGGATCGTCGAGGGCGGCCAGATCCGCTTCCTCAAGGGCTATGGCGAGACGGTGGCCGGGAGCGGCGACCCGGTCACGCCCAACACTTTGTTCCGCTGGGCCTCCGTCTCGAAGGGCGTCGCGGCCGACATGGTCGCCTTGCTCGCCCACGACGGCAAGCTGGCTTTGGTCGAGCCGGTCGGCCGCTACGCCCCGTCCCTGAAGCTTCCCGGCGGCAACGAATATCGGGCGAGCGTCGCCGACCTGCTCTCGCACCGACTCGGGCTGTTCAGCCACGCCAACGACAGCAAGCTCGAGGACGGCTACGATCCGCACCTGCTGAGGAGCCAGCTCGCGCAGCTGAACTCGATCTGCGCGCCGGGCACCTGCTGGGAATATCAGAACGTCGCCTACGACGCCGCTTCCGAGATCGTCGAGCGGGTGACCGGCGAGCCCTACGAGCAGGCGGTGAGGACCCGCCTGTTCCTGCCGCTCGGCATGCGCTCGGCCTCGATGAACCGCCAGGCTCTGGTGACGGCGCCGAGCTGGGCCCGGCCCTATGCCGGCACCAAGGGCTCGAAGCCGGTCGAGGTGACCGATTCCTATTACCGGGTGCCGGCGGCCGGCGGGGTCAACAGCTCGATCAAGGACCTCGCCATCTGGATGCAGGCGCAGATGGGCGTGTCGCCTTCGGTCGTTCCGCGCGACGTGCTCGCCGCCGTGCAGGAGGCGCGGGTGGCGACTCCCCTCGAGCTGTCGCGGTTGCGGAAATTCCGGGAGCGGGTGCGGACCGCCAGCTATGGCCTCGGCTGGCGAATCTACGATTATGCCGGCCATCGGGTCATCGCCCACCGCGGCGGAGTCCGGGGCTACCGCTCGCTGATCATGTTCGATCCGGCGCTGAAGAGCGGGGTCGTCGCCTTGTGGAACAGCTCGACCAACCAGCCGGGCGGGATCGAGTTCGAGGTGATGGACATGATCTACCATCTCGAGCCGAAGGACTGGCTCGGCCTCGACCAGCGCCCGAACCCCGAGCAGCCCGAGCCGGAGGGGAGCGGGAACCAGAGCGTGGACGCGGGGGGATAGGCTTAAATTGGGGACAGCTACGCATTTTCCGCCCCTGCGGTGACCGGCGACTCATCCCGGAAAATGTGTAGCTGTCCCCAATTTCCCCCGTCAAGCCGCCTCCACCTTCGCCCACACCGGATAATGGTCGCTCGCCCTGCGCGCGGTCGGGCTGTGGTGGACTCCGCACTCGGCGATGGCGAGGTCGCGGGTGACCATGATTCGGTCGAGCTGCACGACCGGCCGGCGGGTGTGGAAGCTGCGGCCGCAATGGGCGAAGGTGAGGTGATGGGCGAAGTCCCTGAGGCAGCCGCCGCGCGCGCTCCATTCGTTGAGGTCGCCCATCAGCACCGTCGGCATCGCCGTCTCGCGATTCTGGATATGGGTGAGGATGGCGTGGGCCTGGCGCCGCCGCCACAGGCCCGACAGATCGAGGTGCATGCCGACCACGCGCAGCGCCTCGCCATTGAGCCGGACCTCGGCGAGGACCGCGCCGCGCGGCTCGAGCGAGGGCAAATGGAGCAACTCCTTATGGAGGATCTCGGCGTCCTTGCGGACGAGCAGGGCGTTGCCGTGCCAGCCGAGGCTTCCGTCGCGCGCTTCGAACGGCACAGGCTTGTAGCCGCTATGCTCCTCGATCATGTGCGGCGGGATGGCGCTGGCGCGGCCGCCGAAGCGGCGGTCGGCCTCCTGGAGAGCGATGACGTCCGCCTCGAGCTCGCACAGCACTTCGAGCGTCCGCTCGGGTCTCCGCCGCCGGTCGGTGCCGATGGCCTTGCGCATGTTGTAGCTGGCGACGCGGATCATCGGCGCGGCCCGGGGACAGTCACTTTCAGCACGTCGACGTCCATCTGATCAAGCGGAGCGGGTGAAAGTGACTGTCCCCATTTCGGCCGATGCGCAACCGGGCTCAGCCGCGGCCGTCCCTGAGCTTGCCGAGCTGGTGGTCGAGCGCGCGCACCGCTTTCTTGGCGGCGCCGATCACCGCCCGGTCGACATTGTCGCCCTCGTCGACGACCGCGATCGGCGGAAGGCCGTTGACCCGGGCTTCCAGCGAGCAGCGCAGATCGGCATTGCCGCCGCGAGTCCCGTTGACGTCGGAGACGTGCACCTCGACGTCGGTGATCCGGTCTTCGAAGCGGGCGAGGCGCTGGCGGATCTGCTCCTCGAGCCGCCCGTCGCGCTCGTTGTCGGAGGGGACCTGGTTGTCGGCATGGATCTGGATGAACAAGCTCACTCTCCCGCGGTTCGGCTGGCGATGGGTGAATGCGGGGCGGCTGAGAGCGTTCCATGACTTCCGTCGCGCGTTCAAAAGCGCTACGCCTTCGCCATGGCCAAACCAAGAACACGCTATGTCTGCCAGAGCTGCGGGTCGGTCGCCGGCCGCTGGCAGGGGCAGTGCCCCGACTGCGCCGAGTGGAATACTTTGGTGGAGGATTCGGGCGCGGTGGTGACGCCGTTCTCCGCCCGCCACAATCTGCGCGGCGGGGGACGGGCGTTCGAACTGGTCGACCTCGACAAGGATGTGCCGCTGCCCGAGCGGCTGTCGACCGGGATCGGCGAGATGGACCGGGCGCTCGGCGGCGGCCTGGTGGCGGGCTCGGCGACCCTGATCGGCGGCGATCCCGGCATAGGAAAGTCCACCTTGCTGCTGCAGGCGGCCGCGAAGATCGCCGCGCGCGGCCTCGCCGTCGCCTACATTTCCGGCGAAGAGGCGACCGACCAGGTACGGCTGAGGGCGCGCCGGCTCGGCCTCGGCACGGCCCCGGTGCGGGTGGCCGCCGCGACCTCGGTGCGCGACATATTGACTACCCTGGCGGAGGGGAGCCCGCCGGCCTTGCTCGTCATCGATTCGATCCAGACCATGCATTCCGACCTGATCGAGGGCGCGCCGGGGACGGTCAGCCAGGTCCGCGCCTCGGCGGGCGAGCTGATCCGCTACGCGAAGGAGACCGGCGCCGCCGTCGTGCTGGTCGGCCACGTCACCAAGGACGGGTCGATCGCCGGGCCGCGCGTGCTCGAACATATGGTCGACACGGTGCTGTCGTTCGAAGGCGAGCGCAGCCACCTCTACCGGATCCTGCGCGCCGCCAAGAACCGGTTCGGCGGGACCGACGAGATCGGCGTGTTCGCGATGGGGGAGGGGGGACTCGTCGAGGTCGGCAATCCCAGCGCCCTGTTCCTCACCCACCGCGGCGAAACGGTGTCCGGCGCGGTCGTCTTCCCCGCGCTCGAAGGGACAAGGCCGGTGCTGGTCGAGATCCAGGCGCTGACCGTGCGCCTCGCCAGCGGCGCCACTCCGCGCCGGGCGGTGGTCGGCTGGGATTCGGGGCGGCTGGCGATGATCCTCGCCGTGCTCGAGGCGCGCTGCGGATTGAGCTTCTCGACCTGCGAAGTCTATCTGAACGTCGCCGGCGGCTACCGGATCAGCGACCCGGCCGCCGATCTCGCCGTCGCTGCGGCGCTAGTCTCGGCGCTGTCGGAACGGCCGGTGCCGGCGGAGGCGGTGGCGTTCGGCGAAGTGGCTCTGTCGGGCGAGCTGAGGCCGGCCGCGCACGGCGGCCTTCGGCTCAAGGAAGCGGCCAAGCTCGGCTTCGAAAAGGCACTGGTCCCGGCCTCGCTCAAGGACGAGAAGAGCCCGCTTGCGCTGACCGCCTTCCGCTCGCTCGGCGAGCTCGTCGACCATCTGCTGGGGCGGTGAGGGTCCTTCGATTCGGGCTTTCGCCGGGCTCAGTCCCTACTCAGGATGAGCGGTTAAGATCATATCCCGCCCGCTCATCCTGAGTAGCCGGTGAGCTTGTCGAACCGGCGTATCGAAGGACCGCCTTCCCTCCCACCCTACCTTCCGTTAGCACGCATCCCCATGACCGCGCTCGACATCATTGTCCTGCTCCTCGTCGGCGGCGGCCTGGTGACGGGGTGGTTCAAGGGCTTCGTCGGCGAGGTGCTGAGCCTCGCCGCCTGGATCGTCGCGATCGTGTTCCTCAAGCTGTTCCACGGCCCGGCGACGGCGGCGCTGACCGGGGCGGTCGGCACCCGCTCGGGCGCGGCGGTGCTCGCCTTCGCGCTCGTCTTCGGCGTGGTTTTCCTGATCGGCAAGCTCGTCGCGCGCCGGGTCGGCGGCGGCGTGAAGAGGTCGGTGATCGGCCCGGTCGACCGGGTGCTCGGCGCCGGCTTCGGGGCCCTGAAGGGGCTGATCGGAGCGACCTTGCTCTATCTCGCCGCCAACCTCGTCTATGACACGATCTACGGCGCCGAGGCCAACCGGCCGGAATGGATGGCGAGCTCGCGCACCTATCCGTTGCTCAGCGCGAGCGGGCGGGCGATCGTCGGCTTCGTCGAATGGCGCCGCGGCGCGCCGAAGGACCCGGTCTACCGGCAGCCCGCCGCCGCCAACAGCGCATGACCAAGATCCGCCTCCACGACACGCTGGCGCGGGAGAAGCGCGCCTTCGAACCCGCCGATCCGAAGCGGGTGACGATGTATGTCTGCGGCCCCACCGTCTACAGCCGCGCCCATATCGGCAACGCGCGGCCGGCGGTGGTGTTCGACCTGCTCGCCCGCCTGCTCCGTCACGTCTACGGCGAGGGCAACGTCGTCTACGCCCGCAACGTCACCGACGTCGACGACAAGATCATCGACGCCGCCCGCGCCGAGGGCGTCGAGCCGGCGGTCGTCACCGCGCGCAACGAAGATTTCTACCGCCGGGACATGGGCGCACTCGGCGTCCGGGACCCCGATCTCGCGCCGCACGCCACTGAGCATGTCGAGCTTTGCGAGCACAATGACGGGCGCGTCACCGGGATGATCCCGATGATCGCCCGGCTGGTCGAGATCGGCCACGCCTACGAGGCCGACGGCCACGTCCTGTTCAACGTGCCCTCAGACCCGGATTACGGCGCGCTCGGCCGCCGCGACCGCGAGGCGATGATCGCCGGCGCCCGGGTCGAGGTCGCGAGCTACAAGAAGGACCCGGCCGATTTCGTGCTCTGGAAGCCTTCGCCCGAGGACGTGATCGGCTGGGACAGCCCGTGGGGCCGCGGCCGGCCGGGCTGGCACATCGAATGCTCGGCGATGATCGAGCGGCACCTGGGCGAGACGATCGACATCCACGGCGGCGGGCTCGACCTCATCTTCCCGCACCACGAGAACGAGATCGCGCAGAGCCGCTGCGCCCACGGCGGAGCGCCGCTCGCCCGCTACTGGGTCCACAACGGTTTCCTGTCGATGGCCGGCGGCGAGAAGATGTCGAAGAGCCTCGGCAACATCGTCACTGTCGGCGAGCTGCTGGACGAGGGCCACAAGGGCGAGACGATCCGCCTCGCTTTGCTCTCCGCCCATTATCGCCAGCCGCTCGAATGGTCGGCGCAGCTGGTGGCGCAGTCGAAGGCGACGCTCGACCGGCTCTACCGGGCCGCCGGCGACGCCGAGCCGGGGGCGGTGGATCCGGGCGTGCTGGACGCGCTGGCCGACGACCTCAATACGCCGCTGGCCTTGTCGAGGCTGTCGGCGATCGGCGATCCGGCGGTGCTCAAGGCCTCGGCGGGCCTGCTCGGTCTGCTGGAATCGTGCGCCGCCGCCTGGTTCCAGGGCGAGGGAGACTCGGCCGTCGACGCCCGCATCGCCGCCCGCGCCGAAGCCAAGCAGCGCCGCGACTTCGCCGAAGCCGACCGGATCCGCGCCGAGCTGACGGCCGAGGGCATCGTGCTGGAGGACGGGCCTTCCGGCACGACCTGGCGACGGGCCTAGCGCCCCTCCCTTCCAGGGAGGGGAGGCGAGTGGCGCAGCTCTAAACCTCCCTCTATATCCGCCTCGATGCCTTCCGCCCTCTACAGCCGCGACATATTGCGCCTCGCGTCGGCGATTCCGTGTCTTGGGAGGCTCGACGCGCCGCAAGGGAGCGCGGAGCGGACGTCGAAGCTGTGCGGCAGCCGGGTGGCGGTCGACGTGGTGCTGGACGGGGAGGGGCGGATCGCCGCGCTCGGCCAGGAGGTGAAAGCCTGCGCGCTCGGCCAGGCTTCGGCGGCTTTGATGGCGTCGGATGTCGTGGGCCGCACCGAAAAGGATCTGGCCGGGGCGCGGAAGGCGCTCGCCGCCTATCTGCGGGGCGAGGCGGACGAGCCCGGCAACTGGCCGGGCCTTGCCGTCTTCGCCACCGCGCGCGCGTTTCCAGCGCGTCACGACGCCATCCTGCTCCCGTTCGAAGCGGCCGCGGCCGCCGTGAAAGCAGCCAGGCCATGAACGGCGCCCCGCACGCGCCCGTCTCCTTGCTCGGCGACGGCGTGATCCTGCTCGGCTTCGCTTTGTTCTTCGTCCTGCTGTTCCGCCGGCTCGGGCTCGGCGCGACCCTGGGCTTCCTCGTCGCCGGGGCGCTGGTCGGGCCGCAGATGCTCGGGCTGGTGCGCGGCGGCGAGGAGATGCTGAGGATCGCCGAGATCGGCATCGTCCTGCTGCTCTTCCTCGTCGGGCTGGAGCTGAACCCGGGGCGGCTGTGGCGGATGCGGCAGGACATATTCGGGTTCGGCCTGCTCCAGGTGGTCCTCTGCGGCCTCGCCGCCGCCGGCCTCGTCTGGCTGGCGACCGGGTCGTCGCCGGCCGCCTGCCTCGCACTCGGCCTGCCGCTCGCTCTGTCGTCGACGGCCCAGGTGCTGCCTTTGCTGCAGTCCGCCGGGCGGCTTCGCACCCCGTTCGGCGAACGCGCCTTCTCGATCCTGCTGTTCCAGGACCTGTCGATCGTTCCTTTGATCACCATCGTCGCGGCGATGTCGCGCAACCCGGCCGACGCCGGCGGACCGCCGGGATGGCTCATGGCCCTTTATACCGTCGGCGCCATAATCGGCCTGATCCTCGCCGGGCGCTTCCTGCTCCGCCCCTTCTTCCGGCTGATCGGCAATCTGGGCGAGCGCGAGATGTTCGTCTTCGCCGGCCTGTTCACCGTCATCGCCAGCGCGGCGGTGATGGAGCTGCTCGGCCTCTCGACCGCGCTCGGCGCCTTCATCGCCGGAGTGATGCTCGCCGACAGCCCCTATCGGCACGAGCTCCAGGCCGACGTCGAGCCGTTCCGATCGATCCTGCTCGGCCTGTTCTTCCTCGCGGTCGGAATGATGCTCGACCTCCACGCCATCGCCGAGCGGCCCCTGTTCGTCGCCGGCATGGCGCTGGCACTGATCGCGCTCAAAACGGCGATGATCATGGGCCTCGCCGCCGCCTTCAGGATGGCGTGGCGGCCGGCGCTCGGCCTCGGCCTGCTCCTGAGCCAGGGCGGCGAGTTCGGCTTCGTCCTGTTCGCCCAGGCGCGCCAGGCCTATCTGATCGCGCCCGAGGCGGCGAGCCTGTTCGGCGCCATCGTCACCTTGTCGATGGCGACCACCCCGTTCCTGATGATGGCGACAAGGGGCCTGCGCTCCGAGCCCATCAGCAAGGAGGAGCGCGACGGTCCCGAAGCGGACGGCTCCAACGCCGTCATCGTCGGCTACGGCCGGTTCGGCCAGACGGTGGCCCAGATGCTGATCGCGCAGGGCATCGCCGTCACCCTGGTCGACACCGACATCGAGATGATCGACGTCGCCGGCAGCTTCGGCGCCAAGGTCTATTATGGCGACGGCACCCGCCTCGACCTGCTCCGCCAGGCCGGCGCCGCGGACGCCGAGCTGATCCTGTTCTGCACCGACGGCGACCAGATCGAGCCGGAATTCCTCGAAGGAGTCCACGAGGCCTTCCCCAAGGCTGCGATCTTCGTCCGCGCCTACGACCGCCGCGCCCTGCTTAAGCTCAAGGATGCGCCGATCGCCGGGGCGGTGCGCGAGGTGCTCGATTCCGCCGTCCGGATGGCGCGGATGGCGATGGCCAAGGTCGGCGTCGATTCCGAGGAGATCGACCGCACCGAGGACCTCTACCGCGCCCGCGACCGCGAGCGCCTCAAGGCCCAGCTCGAGACCGGCGACCTGCGCGCCCGCATCGACCGGATGATCACCGCTCCGGAGCCGGCGGCGGAGGAAGGCCAGTAGCGGCTATTTCCTCCCACGGTCGGCGAGCGGGTGTCTTGCGTTGACCAGCTCGATCAGGCGTCGGCTGTCGACGTGGGTGTAGATCTGGGTGGTGGCGATGTCGGCGTGGCCGAGGAGGAGCTGGAGGGCGCGCAGGTCCGCGCCGCCTTCGAGCAGGTGTGTGGCGAAGGCGTGGCGGAGGACGTGGGGACTGACCCGCTCGGGCGGGATTCCGGACGCCGCGGCGAGCTCGCGGACCAGCTGGAACAGGCGGACCCGCGAGAGGTGCTTCCGGCCCGAGGGGAAGAGCCAGGGCTGGTCGCGCGGCACCAGGGCGGACCATTCGGCGACCGCCGCCCGGGCGCGGTCGGAGATCGGCACCAGCCTTTCCTTGTCGCCCTTGCCGCGCAGGATCAGGAAGGGCTGGTCGGGGCGAAGCGCGTGGCGGGGCAGCGATACCAATTCCGTCGCCCGCAGCCCGGAGCCGTAGAGCAATTCGACGAGGGCGGTCATGCGGAGCGCCGCCGGCCCGGCCTCCTCCCGTCGCCGCCGCTCGAGCTCGGCGAACAAAGCGTCGACTGCCTCGTGGCCGAGTACCTTGGGAAGCGGCCGGCCGCCGGTGGGGCGCGGCAGAGCGGCGGACGGATCGTCCCCGCGGAACCCCTCGTCGTGGAGGAAGGCGAAGAAGCGCCTGAGCGCCGCGGACTTGCGGGCGACGGTCGAGGGCTTGAGCGGCATCCAGGCTTCGGACAGGGCCTTCAGCCGCTCGGCCGAAGCGCCGGCAAGGTCGCCGCCGAGCAGCGCCGAGGCGCCGCGCAGGTCGCGCTCGTAGGCGAGCAAAGTGTTGCGCGCCGCCCCGGCTTCCGCGGCCATCATCTCGAGGAAGGCGGCGATCAGCGGCCCGTCCTCGCGGGCGCCGGTCACGTCCGGGTCATCGCCTCGGCGGCGATCATCCGCGCTTCATATTCGTGGCCGACGCGGCGAAGCGCCGAGACGATCTGGTAGAGATGCTCGGGCGGAACGCCCCGCCAGCCGCTGGTCTGCATGCCGGTCGCGGCGAGCAGGGCGACGGTTCCGGCCTGGTCCGAC
Organism: Sphingomonadales bacterium; assembly: GCA_034668385.1. GTDB lineage: Bacteria > Pseudomonadota > Alphaproteobacteria > Sphingomonadales > Sphingomonadaceae > Allosphingosinicella. The sequence continues at coordinate 12,646 of JAXDPL010000118.1, forward strand.
CGCGCCGCGGCGGCGAGCATATGCTCCCAGCGGCTGTGCGGGACGGGGTCGACTCCGAGCGCCGCCGGATCCTGCAACCGACCGAGCCCGGCGAGCGCCGCGACGAGCAGTTTCGCCCGCTCCGGATCGGTGCGCTTGGCGAAGCCCTCGACCCGCCGGGCGCTGGTGTCGACCACGGCGCGCGGGGCGCCGACCGCGAGGATCGCCCAGGCGCGGTCGCCATCGTCGCCCATCGCATCGACCGCCCCGCCCCAGCGCGCCGCCGCGTCGTCGAGGCCGGCGCTGAGCATCGAGCCGACCAGGTCGGCCGCCTCGTCCTTATGGGAGTCGCTGGCGGGAATGCGCGCCGCCGCAGTCGCGGTGAGGATCAGCCGCGCATAGCGGCCACCCGGCGCGTCCTTCTCGTCCCACAGGCCTTTCAGCGCCTTGACCCGGTCGTCGACGCTGCCCGCATAAGCATGGCGGAGGCGGCCGCCGATCGTGTCCTCGAGGTCGGACGGATCGGTCTGGTCGGCGAGCGTCGAATAGAGCTCGACCAAAGAGGCGTGCGAGAAGACCCCGAGCGAAGCCGCGGTCTGCGCCGCCTCGGTCCGCTGGTCGAGCGGGATCATCGGCGCCCGCGCCTGCCAGGCCCAGACCTGAGGCCCGGCATTGTTCATCAGATTGGCCGGAATGACGAGTCCGGTCGCGGCGGCGAGGCCGAAGCGCCAGCTGTTGACCGAATCGACTCCCTCCCACTGGATGGTGACGGCCCGCCGCGTGTTGAGCCCGGCGCCGATCACCTTTTCGGCGAGCATCAGGTCGATTCCGCCGACCCCCGACTGGGTGCGGGCCTGGTCGATCAGCTGGCTCGCTTTGGCGCTGTCGCCCTGGAGAGCGGCGCACATCGCGTCGGCGAGCGGCCACACCGGCTCGTCGGAGACGGCGCGGCCGGGAGTGACCAGCGGGCAGAGCGCGGCCGGATCGGCGGTGGCGAGCGCGACCTGGACGGCGACGGTGAACATGCGCGGCGTGAACTGGTCGACGTCGATCGCCTGGACCAGCATCCGCGCCGCGTCCGCCTCGCCCATGCGAAGCAGCAGCCAGGCGCGCTCGGCCACCCAGTCGACCGGGTTCATGCCAGCGGGCGCCGGTATCTCCGAGAGCAAGGCGCGGCGCAGAAGCATCGATTCCCAGCGCGACGGCAGTGGCGCGTCGAGCCGCCGCATCAGCGAGGCGAGGAAGACTCCGTTGGCGCCGCCGAACTCGCCCGAGCCGAGGCCCCAATTGTCCGGAGTCAGCGGGCCGACGAAATCCGTCGAGCGCCGCGCCGCGTCGGGAATCTCGATCGCCGGGGGCGCCTGGGGAAGCTGGTCTTCGGCGAGGGCGGTCGAGTTGGTCTCCTCGACGCCCCCCGATTCGACCGGTCCCGCCACGGGCGCCGGCGGCGGCGCCTCGGCGGTCACGCCTGACGGAGAGTTGCCGGACGGCGCCGGCGCGGCGGGCGTAGGAGCCGGAGCGGGCTGCGGCGCCGGCGCCTGTTTCGGCGCGGGCGGCGGAGGCTGCTCGCCGAAGCCGGGCGGCAACAGGCTCTCCGGGGTCCTACCCTTGTCGCGCTGCCCCGCCGCCGGGATGGCGATACCGGCCGCGGCAACGCCGGCGAGAAGCAGGAGGCTAGTGCGCCAGCGCTTCATTCGTCACATCCTGCTCGATGCGCTGGGTCGGCACTTCACGGCTGCGGGTCGAGAGCCAGATCAGGAAGGCGATCAGCAGGACGGCGAGGACGAGGAGGAGGATCGGCATCGGCGAACGGCGCCGGCGGGGGGGCGGTGAGATACGCATGGCCGGCCTTTTGCCCCACGAGGCGGGGCGCTGTATAGCCCCCGCCGCATGGCCGAGACGACCCGTGAATCCCCTCTTCGCCTCGACCGACCGATCGTCCTCGTCGGGCTGATGGGGGCGGGCAAATCGACGGTCGGTCGGCGGCTGGCGAAGCGGCTCGGCCTTCCGTTCGTCGACAGCGACGACGAGATCGAGCGCGCCGCCGATCACAGCATCCCCGAGATATTCGACCGGTTCGGCGAGGCGAGCTTTCGCGACGGCGAGCGGCGGGTGATCCGGCGGCTGGTCGCCGGCCCGCCGGCGGTGCTGGCGACCGGCGGCGGCGCCTTCATGGAGGCGGAGACGAGGGCGCTGATCCTCGAGCGCTGCGTCGCCATCTGGCTAGACGCCGAGGCCGAGATCCTCGCCGGGCGGGTGCAGCGCCGCAACGGCCGCCCACTGCTCCGCGACAAGGACCCGCTTCCCCTGCTGCGCGCGCTCGCGGCGGCGAGGAACCCGGTCTACGCGGAGGCGCATCTCCATGTCCGAAGCGGCGAGGGGCCGCACGAGGCGGCGGTCGATCGGATCGTCGCGGCGCTCAGGGCGCGGGCCGGATGAGGGTCGAGGTCGGCCTCGGCGAGCGCAGCTACGCCGTCACGATCGAGGCGGGCCTGCTCGACCGCGCCGGCGAGGCGCTGGCGCCCTACGCCCGGGGCGGCCGGCTGGTCGTGGTCAGCGACGAGACTGTGTGGGCGGCTCAGGGGACGCGGCTGGAGCGGAGCGGGCTCTCGCCGGCGCCGGTGATCGTGCCGGCCGGGGAGGCGAGCAAGAGCTGGCGGCGGCTCGAGGACGTGACCGAGCGGCTGCTCGCGCTCGGGATCGAACGGGGCGACGCGATCGTCGCATTCGGCGGCGGGATGGTCGGCGATCTCGCCGGCTTCGCGGCGGCGATCCTCAAGCGCGGCTGTCGCTACGTCCAGGTGCCGACGAGCCTGCTCGCCCAGGTCGATTCCTCGGTCGGCGGCAAGACCGCGATCAACGCCGGCGGCGGCAAGAACCTCGTCGGCGCCTTCCACCAGCCGGCGGCGGTGCTGATCGATCCGACCACGCTCGACACCTTGCCGCCGCGCGAGCTTCGCGCCGGCTATGCCGAGGTGGTCAAATACGGCCTGATCGCCGACCCCTCTTTCTTCGCCTGGTGCGAGGGGAATGGCGCGGCCCTGCTCGCCGGCGACGCCGAGGCCCGGCTCCACGCGATCGGGACGTCGGTGCGGATGAAGTCGGCGATCGTCGGCGAGGACGAGCGCGAGACGAAGGGCCGGCGCGCCCTGCTCAACCTCGGCCACACCTTCGGCCACGCGATCGAGGCCGAGAGCGGCTACGCCATGCTGCACGGCGAGGCGGTGGCGATCGGCATGACCCTCGCCTTTCGCTTCTCGGCGGAGCGCGGGCTGTGCGCGGCGGAGGATGCGGGAAGAGTCGAGGCGCATCTCCGCTCCGTGGGGCTGCCGACGAAGCTGGAGATCGGAACGCCGGAGCGCCTCGTCGCCCACATGGCCAGCGACAAGAAGACGAGCGGGGGACGGGTCGCATTCATTCTCGCGCGGGGGATCGGACAGGCGTTCGTGGATAGGGGCGTCGAACTGGGGGAGGTGGAAGCGTTCCTGACTCGCCAACTCCGGGATGACTCGGTTCGTTGACGCGCCGGGCGCTGGCGCTTAACCCCCCGGCCGATGCCCGCCTATCTGGATTTCGAACGGCCCATCTCCGAGCTCGCCGCTCGGATCGAGGAGCTTCGCGAGACGGCGGAAGGCTCGGATCTCAACATCGGCGCCGAGATCGATCGGCTCGAGGCCAAGTCGGAGCGGATGCTTCGCGACACCTATGCGAAGCTGACGCCGTGGCAGAAGACCCAGGTCGCCCGCCATCCCGACCGGCCGCATTTCAAGGATTATGTCGCTGCTTTGGTCGAGGATTTCGTGCCGCTGGCCGGCGACCGCAACTTCGCCGAGGACGAGGCGATCGTCGCCGGCTTCGGGCGGCTGAACGGGCGGCGGATCATGCTGATCGGCCACGAGAAAGGCGACGACACGGCGAGCCGCCTCCGGCACAATTTCGGAATGGCCAAGCCCGAAGGCTACAGGAAGGCGGTCCGGCTGATGGAATTGGCCGACCGCTTCGGCCTGCCCGTCGTCACTTTGGTCGACACCGCCGGCGCCTTCCCGGGAGTCCATGCCGAGGAGCGCGGCCAGGCCGAGGCGATCGCCCGATCGACCGAGGAGTGTTTGAAGCTCCGAGTGCCGAGCGTCGCCGCGATCGTCGGCGAGGGCGGCTCCGGCGGCGCCATCGCCATCGCCACCGCCAATAGGGTGGTGATGCTCGAGCACAGCGTCTATGCGGTGATCTCGCCGGAGGGCTGCGCGTCGATCCTGTGGCGGACCGCCGACAAGGCCGCCGACGCCGCCGAGGCGATGCGGGTGACCGCCGCCGATTTGAAGCAATTGGGGGTGATCGACCGGATCGTTCCGGAGCCGGTCGGCGGCGCCCATCGCGACCCGGCCGAGGCGATGGCGACCTTGGGCGCGGCGATCGGCGAGGAGCTGGACGCTCTCGCCGGCGAGAGCGGCGACGCGCTCAGGGCACAACGGCGGGCAAAGTATCTGTCGATAGGATGAGGGGCTGGGTGCGGTCGGCGATCCGCAGCAGGACGCTGCGGCCGTTGCTCCAGACCGGCACCATCCCCGCCGTCAGCCTGTGGTCCCAGGCGGGCGGATTGACCAGCCAGACATAGTCGAACGCCGAGCGCGGGAACTGGCGAAGCGACATGTCGAGCGTTGGCCACCGGTTGACCGGGCAATCGTGCAGCCGGACGATCTGCGAGGGGTCGCGGCCGAACCGGCCGGCCGGGGCGTAGGCGACCCGGTTCAACTGCGCTCCGGCCACCGACCATTGGTCGTTCGAGAAGGCCTCGCGGCGGACGACGGCGAGGCCAGGCAAATGGTCGAACCGCGCCATCGTCCATTCGCCGCGGCAGGGCGTCCCGACGAACGAGACCAGCTTCGCCCCCCGAGGCACATGGTCGAGCGCGACGAGCTCGCGGTCCCACGCGCGGGCGTAGAGGGCGAAGCTCAAAGTTTCTTCGGCCATCCGGAAGCCCATGAAGGCGAGGCCGGCGAGGGCGAGGGGACGGGTCCATTCCGGCGGCGGCCTCAGGGCGATCAGCGTGACCGCGAGGGCGAACGGCATGATCCGCATGTCGGCATAGGAGGAGCCGAAGATGCGCTGCGGCAGGATGAGGTAGAAAAGGAACAGGAAGGCGGCGGCGCCGGCGAGAGTGGGCGCGAAGCGGAAGCGGCGGCGAAGGACGAACGGCGCGGCGACGAGGGCCAGGACGACGAGGATCGAGGGGATGTCGATCCACGCCCAGCGGTCGCGCAGGGCGTAGAGGATGTAGTTGACCTTGGGCACCACGGCGAACCAGCCGCGGGTCTCGCCGGCGACGTCGCCCGAGCGCCAGACCAGCATCAGGACGATCGGCGGCACGAGCGGCAGGCAGTGGAGGGCGGCCCGGAACGGCGCCTGCGGCCAGCGGCGGCCGCGCTCCTGCTCGCGCACCCACTCGGCGACGAAGGCGAGCAGGCCGAGCGTCCCCCAGCCGAACGTGTGGGCGAGCCAGACCAGGATCGAGATCGGGACGAACAAGGCGGCTCTGAGCCGAAACCGCCCGAGCCGCCCCAGCCGCAGCCACAAAGCATAGGCGACGAAGCCGAGCGCCATCGACAGCATGAAGTTGAGGAAGCCGAACACGAACGGGTAGCAATAAGCCATCGGCACCGCGAACAGGGCGGTCGGCGGCACCCGGCCGTGAACCTCGCGGGCGATCCACAGGAAGCCGCCCGCGAGCATCGGCGGGATCATGAGCACGATCAGCTTCATCGCCGGCTCGAGGCCGAGCAGGCGGCCCAAGGGCAGGATGAGCAGGTTCACGCCGAGATTGCCCATCGGCGCCCAGTGCAAAGTGTACCATTGCTGCAGGTAGGGCGAGGATGCGCGGTCCAGCTCGGACTTGTAGGCGACCATGTGGCCGGGCAGGTCGATGAGAGGCGGCAGCGCCGGCCACAGCAAAGGAAGGGTGGTGAAGGCCGCGATGGCGAGGACGCCCCAGCGAGTCTGCCACCAATGAAGGGCCCCCGCCCGCGCCTCGCTCATGGGTGGGTCGTAGAACCGAGGAACGGGGAGGGGAAGCGCCCCCCATATCCTCCCCTGCTTT
>JAXDPL010000119.1:0-10101 GCA_034668385.1 Sphingomonadales bacterium
TCGCCGCGCGTTTTCCGTTGCCGCTCGATTCGAACCATGATTCATTTCTGAATGGGGAGCGGGGATTTGGTTAAGGAGCCGGTAACTCCTTGAAGCGCATGATCCTCCGCGGGTTTGAGAGTGGGAGTGGGTTCATGGCGACGAGCACCAAGCCAGCCGACGGCGCGCTGACGCTGGTTGAGATGAAGGAATTCGCGAGCTTCTCGGCGGCGACCCAGCGTTACATCCGCCGCTCGCTCGACGTCGGCCTCGGCCGCCGCGACGCGATGCGCCGCTGGTCGCGCGACGCCGGCGAGGCCGCCTCGATCCGCGCGCAGGAACGGGTCTACCGCCGCCTCGACCACATTCGCGCCCACGTCCCCGACGATTCCGGCCTCGAGGAGATGGAGCCGATGATGGCGGCCCTGGTCACCATGACCGCCTTCGACCTCGGCCAGGACCGCCTCCCCGATTTCGCCGCCTACCGCTTCCTCTACGAGCGGCTGATCGGCGCGGCGGTGCGGCCGTGGCTGCCCGGCGCCTTCTGCGCGGCCGCGGCGCTCCCGCATCTTCACCCGGAGCGCCGGCGCAGCCTGCTCCAGTCGATCAGCGAGGCCGCCGCGACGGCGCCGGGCTGGTCGAACCGCGAGCCCGCCTTCTTCCCCGAATGGGTCGACAAGGTGGACCTCACCGTCGCCGGGTAAGGCTGCATTCCAGTTTCGAAGCGGGAACGGCGGGCCTTCGGGTCCGCCGTTTTCGTTCAGAGGCCGGCGAGGACCTGGCGGGCGAAATCGCTGAGCGTGTCATCGCGAGCGCCCATGACGAGGATTCGGTCGCCGGGTCGGGACAGGGCGGCGAGTCGCTCGCCGGCCGCCGCGCGATCGGCGATATGCTCGGCGCGGCGCCCCGCGGCTCGAACGGCCGCGACCACATCCTCGCTGCCGACGCTTCGATCGACCGTTCCGCCGTAATAAACCGGGTCGGAGAGGATCAGCATATCCTCGTCGCCCATCCCCTCGGCGAACGTGTCGACCAGCGCTTGCCTCATCAGCCTCAGCGGCCCGTAGCCGTGCGGCTGGAAATACAGGAGAAGGCGCCCCCTCAGCCCGGCCCGCGCCGCGACAAGCGTGGCGGCGATCTTGTCGGGATTGTGGGCGAAATCGTCGACCAATGTGACTCCGTTCCGCTCGCCGACGATCTCGAAGCGGCGGCGGAGGCCCGCGAAGCTCTCCAGCGCCTCGGCGGCTTGGTCGAGCGGGATGCCGGCGGCGGTAGCGGCGCCGAGCGCGGCGAGGGCGTTGCGGGCGTTGTGCCCGCCCCACAGGCGAAGCGTGACGAGCCGCTCCTCGGTCCCGGCGCGGACCGCGAAGCGTGTAAAGCCGTCGCCGGCCTCGACCGCGCCGCCGGCGAGGGCCGAATCGCGCCCTTCGAAGGAGAAGCCGGTTACCCGCTCCTGAGGAAGGACGTCGACCAAGTTTCGGATATCCTCGTCGTCGAGGTTCGCGACGACCTTTCCGGCCTTCGCCGCGAAATCGCCGAACAGGCCGCGCAGCTCGTCCAGCGACTTGTGGTCGAGGCTGACATTGTTGAGCACGGCGACGGTCGGCCTGAACAGCGCGATCGACCCGTCGCTTTCGTCGACTTCGCTGACGAAGACGTCGCCGCGTCCGACGAGGGCGCTGGCGAACGGCCTCTCGGCGCTGGCGAAATTCTTCATCACCGCGCCGTTCATCACCGTCGGGTCGCGCCCGGCGGCGTGGAGGATCCAGGCGATCATTCCGGTCACCGTCGATTTGCCCGAGGTGCCGGCGACCCCGATCGACAGAGGTGCGGCGTTGAACAGACGCGCGAGCAGCTCGGCGCGGGTGATCCGCTCGGCGTTGAGCCGGCGGGCGGCGGAGATGTCGGGGATGCTTTCCTCGACCGCGGCCGAGGCGACCAGCACCTGGTCCGCCGAGACGAGGCCGCTGCCGTCCTGCGGGAAGAGGCTTATGCCCTGCGCCCCGAGGAAGGCGAACTTGTCCGCCACCCGGCCCTGGTCGAGCGACCGGTCGGAGCCCGCCACCTCGGCGCCGGAGGCGCGCAGGATGCAGGCGAGGGGCAGCATGCCGCTGCCGCCGATGCCGCAGAAGAAATATTTGGAAGCCGACATGGCGCCGCCCTATTGAGGTCGGCCACGGGTTGCAAAGGGGAAGGGATGCGGATCGCCATCGTCGCGCCGAGCACGCCGATCCTCGAGGAGACGGCGCAGGCGGTGACCGCGCTGGCGGCGGAGGCGGCGCCGGGGGCGGAGCTCCATTTCCACCCGCAATGCTTCCTGAGCCACGGCCATTTCGCCGGCGAGGACCGGGCGCGGCTCGAGGCCCTGCTCGAGGTCGCCAACGATCCCGGGTTCGACGCGATCTGGTTCGCCCGCGGCGGCTACGGCTCGTGCCGGATCGCCGAGGCGGCGATCGCACGGCTCGGCCCGGCGGCGCGGGACAAGGCCTGGCTCGGCTACAGCGATGCCGGCTTCCTGCTTGCCGGGCTCTACCGCGCCGGCTTCGCGAACGTGGCCCACGGCCCGATGCCCAACGACCTGCGTCGCGAGGGCGGGGAAGCGGCGGTTCACCGCGGCCTCGCCTGGCTGACCGAGCGCTCGGCGGACGCATTGGAGCCGGGGCTCGGCGCGGAGCCGGCGGCGGCGTTCAACCTCACCGTCTTCGGCCATTTGCTCGGCACGCCGCTGGAACCGGACCTCGCCGGCCACGTGCTGCTGCTCGAGGACGTCTCCGAATATATGTATCGGACCGACCGGGCGATGTTCCACGTCGCCGCCAGCCCCATGGTCCGCCGAGTCGCCGGAATCCGCCTCGGCCGGCACAGCGAGGTTCCGGCCAACGACCCCGATTTCGGCGCGACCGAAGAGGAGGTGTTCCGTTTCTGGTGCGGGCGCGCCGGAATCCCCTTTCTCGGCCGCGCCGACATCGGCCACGATTCGGCCAACAAGGTGGTGCCGTTCGGAAAGCGTTGAACGCACGCGATATTTCTTGCCCCGGCTCATCCATTCGGGTCCGCCGGAGCGTCAGGAGGCGACGAGACTACGATCGGAGCGTCCCATGATGAGGTTCAGCCTTGCCCTTCTCCTCGCCGCCGCGGCGCCCACCCACGCGACCCCTCCGTCCGTGGACGCCGAGGCCGCCGCGCCGACGAGCGTCCGGGTGGTCGTTGCGGGCGTGCGCAAGGCGACCGGCGCGGCCGCGCTGGAGCGGCTGCGCGAGGGCTTCGCGATCGAGGGCGACGGAGGGCCGGTCCTGCTCGGCACGCACCGCGGCGAGGTGAAGCTCGGCGGGGAGGCGGTCTACGACGGCGAAGTCGCCTGGCGGTTCGACGAGCGTCGGCACGCGGGCGTGCCGCTCAACCTCCGCCAGCTCGAGAAGCTCGCCTGGCCGCTCTGGATCCGCTCGGGCTGGTGGCTCAATCCGGCGAGCCGAATCACGCTCGAGCTCCTGCCCGCGGAGAGCAGCGCCGACCTGATCGCCCTGCGCCTGAAGCGCCCCGGCGGGATCGTGCCCGCAACCCTGTTCGTCGATCGCCGGACCTTCCTTCCCGCGCGGCTCGTCGTTCCCTACGACCGCGGGCCGATGACGATGCTCTTCTCGGACTGGCGGCCGGCGCTCGGCGGCCGGATCGCGTTCACGATCGAGTCGACCTATCGAGACACGCAGCGGCGGCAGGCGACGTCGGTCCGGCCGCTTCGCGCCGGCGAGTCCGCCGCCTTTGCCCTGCCGCCGCCGGGCGATTACCGGTTCGACCCTGCCGCGCCGGCGCTGCTGCCGATCCGATACGGCACCCCCTTCGCCGGCCGTGCTCCGCCGCACGTCTACGTGACGCCCGAGGTCGACGGGAAAGCCCTCGGCCCGTTCCTGCTCGATTCCGGCGCCGACGGCATGATGATCGACGAGACGCTCGCCGACTCGCTCGGCATGCCGGTCATCGGCCGGACCAACTCGATCGGTGCCGACGGCAATTCCCGGCCCGCCACCTTCCGGCGCGGCAGGAGCTTCCGGATCGGCCGACTGACCATCGACAATCCCGTCTATCTTGCCCTTGACCTTTCGAAGAACAATGCGCCCGCCGGCACCACGCGCGCCGGGGTGATCGGTTACGACGTCTTCGCCCGGGCGGCGGTCGAGTTCGTCGGCGCCGGCGAGCGTGTCGCGATCTGCGATCCGGCCCGCTACCGCCTCCCGGCGGGAGCGCGCCCGCAGACATTGTTCTTCATGGACTCCGCCCCGGCGATCCGCGCGCGCTTCGGCGGCGGCGACGGCCTGTTCCAGGTCGACACCGGCTCCGCCGCAACCGTCGAATTCTATCCTGGCGCCGCGCCCGCCTTGCTCGCGCAGGCCGGGAGTCGCGAGCTGACCTCGTCGGGCGCGGGCGGCACGTTCACCGTCCGGACCGGCCGGCTTCCCTGGCTGGACCTCGGCGCGCATCGCCTCCGCGACGTCGAGGCGGCGTTCCGGACAAGCGGCCTCGGCCGCGACGGCGGAACCGGCGTGATCGGCCGCGATCTCCTCCGGCCGTTCACCACCGTCTTCGACTATCCCCACCGAAGCATCGCCTTCGCGCCGGGCGCGATGCCTGCCGCGACGGTGGCGCGGCGCTGCCGCTGAGATTTTTTTCGAGCCGCTCATCCGGAGCGGCCGCCCGCGGCGTCTGGTGAGGTGAGACAGGCTTCAACGGAAAGGGCAAAAGGCAATGGAAGCAGATATCGTCATGATGATCGCGATGGCGACGGCCGCGGTGCTGATCGTCAACCAGCTCGGCCGGGTGTTGCGGGCGATGATGCTCCACCGCACCATCCGCAAGGGCATCGAGCATAACAATGCGCTCACGCCGGAGCTGTTCGACAAGATCGAGGAGCAGAAAGGCTCGGGCGGCGGGTTCGGCGACGATCGCATCGGCCTGGTGCTGCTCGCCATCGGCCTCGCCACAATCGGCTTCGGGCTGATCCAGGGAAATGCGGAGAATATCCGCAACCTGACGTCGATCGCCTTGTTCCCGCTGTTCGTCGGGGGCGCCTTGTTCGGGCGCTGGGTCTACCAGCGCCGGTCGGGAGCGGAGGCCTGAGCCACGCGCCGGACATCGACCTCGCGGGGAGGGCGGCGGCGGGCGACGTCGCCGCCTTCACCGCGCTCGTGCGTCGTCACGAGCGGCGGGTGCGCGCTTTCCTGGCGCGGCTCACCCGCGGCGAAGGCGCCGACGACCTCGCCCAGGAGACGTTCCTCAAGGCTTGGCGGATGGCCACGGCCTATCGCGGCGAGGGGAGCTACGAAGGCTGGCTGCTCCGCATCGCCTGGCGGCAATTCCTGTCGAGCCGGCGCAAGCGTACCGAGGAGGCTGCTGAGATCCCCGACATGGCCGACGCCCGCGCCGAGGGGGGCGACCTGCGGCTGGACGTCGAGCGGGCGCTCCGCCGGCTGCCTGCGCGGGAGAGGGCCGCGGCGATCCTCTGCCTCGGCGAGGGCTATTCGCACGGGCAAGCGGCGGAGATACTGGGCTTGCCGCTCGGAACGCTCAAGAGCATCGTCGCCCGGGCGAAGGCGGCGCTGGTGAAGCATCTCGAAGGACATGGCGCATGAGCACCGACCCCGATCTCCTTCTGAAGTCGCTTCTCGCGACGCCCGAGCGGGCGCCGGACGAGGGCTTCGCGCTTCGCATCGAGCGGCTCGTCCTTTTCGAGGAGCGGATGCGCGCCGCGCGCCGCGTCGCCTGGACGCGCTTCGCCGCGGAGATGGTCGCGACCGCCGCGTTGCTCGTCGCTTACTGGCTGCTCACCCGGCTCACCCCGGTTTCGCCCGACTCGGTCATCCCCCTCTACAGCCCGGCGGCGGCGGGACTCCTGCTCCTCGCCCTCTGGGTGGGGGTCTCGGTGCGGCCCGAAGGAGGGCTTTCGGGCAACTAATCCACACCTATTTCGCGTTGAGACGCCTCTGGAGGCCGCCGAGGCGATTTCCCCTCTGTAATCACTTGCACTCGGCGCGCGTTTGAGGTGTATCAAGCCACGAACCACAGGGAGGGAAATATGGCTCAAGGTACTTCTGGCGGCGCTCGCGGCGGACTTGCGCGTCCGGTCACCCCGTCCGCGGAACTCGCGGCGATCACAGGTCCGGACCCGCTTCCGCGCAGCCAGGTCGTCAGCAAAGTCTGGGACCACATCCGCAAGAACAACCTGCAGAACCCGCAGAACAAGCGCGAGATCGTCGCCGACGACAAGCTTCGCAAGGTCTTCGGAACCGACCGGTGCTCGATGTTCGAGATGAACAAGCACCTGTCCCGCCATCTGAAATAAGCCTCGGCCGCCTTCGGCGGACGAAGCGACAGCGGCCCCGCTCCCAACCGGAGCGGGGCCGTTTGCTTTTTGGGGTTTGGCGGTCAGCGCGGGCGCGCGGTTTCGTAGGCTTCCGCCGTTACCGGATAGCCGAGCCCTTCCGGAATGCAGACGAAGCGGCGGCCGTCCCTTTCCTCGACCCACGGCGTGATCGTCTCGACCGGGTGGGCGGCGGCGTCGGCGCGCGCCTCGTCGATCGAGGGGAAGCGGGCGAGCCGCTCGAGGTTGCGGCGGGTCGGAAAGATGGCGTGGGCCCGGCCGGCCTCGATCTCGGCGAGGGTGGTCGCCGCGCTTGACCAGAAGGTGCGGGTCGATTCGGCCGAGTCGGCGCTGCCCGCGACCGCGGTCGGCGCCTCGGCGAGGTAGAAAAGGGTGTCGAACCGCCGGGCCTCGGGGAAATTGGGGCACCAGCGGGCGAAGGGGGTGAGGGCGTCGAGCCTGAGGCCGATCCCGGTCAAGTCGAGCAGGTGGGAGAAGAGGGTGCCGCCGGCCAGCGCCTCGCGCAGTTCGGCGACCACACTGTCGGCCGGCTCCGGGGTCGTCGCCGGGGCGATGCCGGTTTCCTCGATCGTCTCGCGGATCGCGGCGATTCGAGCGGCGGCGTCCGGCCAGGAGCGGTAATGGCGTCGGCCGATTTCGTGGTCGTCCTCGTCGATCCGGCCGCCCGGAAAGACCAGGGCGCCGGCGGCGAACGCCATGGCCTCGGAGCGCTCCGTCATCAGGATCTCGGGCGGTCCGGCGGCCGATGCGGAGCGCATCAGGATGAGGGTCGCGGCCGGAATCGCCGGGGGCAGGTCGTCTTCCATCGGCGTGCCGCTTAGGCGGGATCGCGCGCCGCCGGAAGCGTCAATGCGCCGAGTGCCAGACGCCGCGGGCGATCACTCCCGCGACCTGCTTCACATTGGCGATGTCGGCGCCGGGATCGGCCGAAAGCAGGAGCAGGTCGGCGCGCTTGCCCGGAGCGACGAGGCCGCGGTCGGCGAGGCCGAGGGCGCGGGCATTCTCGAACGTCGCCGACCTTATCGCCTCGAGCGGCGTCAGCCGGGCACGCTCGACGAGCAGCCGCATCTCCTCGGGGAGGTTGGAGGTCGAGCCGCCGATTCCGTCGGTGCCGGCGCAGATCGCGACTCCGGTGCGGTGGGCGCGGTCGGTCGCGGCCGCCACCCACGCGAGGTAGCGCGCCATTTCCGGCGTCGGACGCGGGGGCGTCATCACCATCAGTGTCGGCTCGAGGCACGTCCCCTTCGCCTTCATCCGCTCGAACAGCCGGGCGAGAACGGGGCCATCGACCGGAGTCGCCGCCATCATCCGCTGGGTCTGCGCCCGGTAGGCGGGCCCCATCAGGGGCGGCAGCGTCTCGGTCGCGCCTTCGTAGGCGAGCTGGTCGGCGTGGCTGATCGTCGCCGCGCCCGCTTCGACCGCGTCGGACGGCCTGGCGGGGCCGATGAAGGCGTGGGTCCAGACTCGAAGCCCGTGCCGCCGCGCCTCGGCGCCGATCCGCGCCACCTCGGCGGCGGTGAACCCGCTGTGCAGCTTGATCCCGGTCGCGCCGAACGCCTTGGCCTCGCGCACCGCCTGCTCGAGGCCGTCGGACGTCGCGAAATGCCGGAACCAGGGCTGCGAGCCCGGCTCGCCTTGCGGCGTGATCACGCGCACCAGATCCCCGGTCATCCAGAAATCCGAGCGCGAGCCGGTGAACAAGGCCGAATAGAATATCTCGGGTGAGCGGGCGCCCGCCCGATGCGAGGCCTCGGCGAGCGGGCGCAAGGCCTCGCCGTTGCCGCCCATGTCGCGAACCGTGGTGACCCCACTCTTCAGGAGCACGTTGGCGAGGATCTGCTCGATCATGCCCGGATCGCGCTCCCGGGTCTTGAGGTGGACGTGCGCGTCGATCAGGCCCGGCAAAAGGAACTTGCCCCGTCCGTCTATCCGCTCCGCGCCCGCCGGCACGTTCGCCAGCGCGCCCTTGCCGACCGCGGCGATCCGCTCGCCCTCCACCAGCACGCTGGCGTCCGGGAGCGGCGGTCCGCCGCGTCCGTCGATCAGAGTGACGTGCTCGATCAGCAAGGCAGGCGCGGCCGAGGCGGGCCGGGCGCAGGAGGCGAGGAGCAGCAGAGCGGAGAGGAAGGCGAGGCGGCTCATGCGGAGATAGTGCACAATTTGCAGGGGCTTGCCAGCGCCGAGGCCCGCCTTCGCTGAAGCTATGGCGGGCAGCCTTCCCTAAACCTTCGGCTTGCCAGCCGAAGCTTTAGCGAAGGCTGGTGGAGCTGAGGGGAATCGAACCCCTGACCTCTGCAGTGCGATTGCAGCGCTCTCCCATCTGAGCTACAGCCCCGCGCCGTTCGTGGAGCCGTCCGATGGGGGCGGACGGCGGCCCGAGAGGCGCCCAGATAGCGACGCGCCTACGCCAAGGCAATGCGCCAATTGGCTCTTGCCGGTCTTCAGTCCGCGTGGCGGTCGTGGACGGCTTTGGCGATCTTGACCATCCCGAACAGGATCGAGAGCAGGCTGATGCTGCCGCCGCAGGGGTGGTTGGGTCCCGCCGTCTCGCAGGCGCCGCGGTCGGTCCGCGCCAGCCCTTCGGTGGCGCTCGGCGGCTCCCCCGGGAGCAGGCCGATCCGGTCGCCCGCCTCGCGCTCGTCGGGGAGGGGGACGCGGTTCGGGTCGCGCCCCTCGCGCCGCCCGCAGACGACGATGTCCTCCGGCCCGACTCCCTTCGGACAGCGCAATTCGTCAACCGGCTGGAAGGTGCGGCGATATTGCGCCATCGCCTGCTCGGCGGTCGGCGGCTCGGCCGCCGACGCGGGCTGCGCCGCGACGACCAGGATCATGGCCGCGGTGATCCACCTCATCAGTCGTCGCCTCCGGTCAGATGCCTCACCACCTTCAAGAATCCTCCGAGAAGCGAGGTGCCGCCCAGCGACATGATCGTCATGCTTCCGCCGCAGGGATGGTTCGGGCCCACCATGGCGCACGGATCGCCGCTGGCGGCGTTGAGCGCGGCCATCGCGCTCGGCGGCTCGCCGGGAATGAGGTGCACCCGCTCGCCCGGCTCCCGCGCCTCCGGGAAGGGCACGCGGTTCGGGTCCGGCCCCTCCCGCCGGCCACAGACCACGATGTCCTCGGCGCTCGCGCTTTTCGGGCAGCGAAGCTCGCTGACCGGTCGGAAGGCGCGGCGATATCGGGCCATCGCCTGCTCGGCGGTGGTCGCCGCGTCGGCCTCCGCCTGCCACGCGATCAGCAGGAGCCCCGCCGCCAATCTCGACTTTGCCATGAGCGTCGCCTATCGCCGCCGCCGTTCCACGAACGAGCGAAGGTGACAGAAAAGATGGTGAGCGCAAGCCATGTCCTCGACCGGGTGCTGGTCCTCGAGATGGTGCGGGTCACCGAAGCGGCCGCGGTCGCCGCCTCGAAGCTGATCGGCCGGGGTGACGAAAAGGCCGCGGATCATGCCGCGGTCGAGGCGATGCGCGCCGCGCTCAACACCCTCGAGATCGACGGCACGGTGGTGATCGGCGAGGGCGAGCGCGACGAGGCGCCGATGCTGTTCATCGGCGAGAAGGTGGGCGCCGCGCAGGGCTCCGGCCCGCCGATCGACATCGCCCTCGATCCGCTCGAAGGCACGACGATCACCGCCAAGGGCGCCCCCAACGCGCTCGCCGTCCTCGCCATCGCCGAGCATGGCTGCCTGCTCAATGCCCCCGACGTCTACATGGACAAGCTGGCCGTTGGGCCCGGCTATCCGGCCG
>JAXDPL010000120.1:0-2645 GCA_034668385.1 Sphingomonadales bacterium
GGCGGCGATTTCTCGTTCGTGCTGACGAGCTGGGGCCAGGGCCTGGCGCCCGGCGAGTTCGGCCTCTCCTTCGGCTACAACCCCGCCGAGCCCGTCTTCCACACCATCCTCGACCGCACCCTCATCCGTGCCGGCGAGACGGTGCACATGAAGCATGTCTACCGGACGCCCACCGTCACCGGCTACCGCTCGGGCGGCACGCTCAAGGGCACGCTCGTCCTCCAGCATCGCGGCTCCGACACCAGCTATGCGCTGCCGCTGACCCTGGGTGCGGACGGCATCGGAGAGACGGAATGGGCGGCGCCGAAGGAGGCGCCCGCCGGCGACTACGACATCAAGGTTAAGGTGGGCGAGGAGGTGCGCGAGACGCGCCAGTCCTTCCGCCTCGACGAATATCGGCTGCCGACGATGCGGGCGAGCGTCGAGGGGCCGAAGACCCGCACCGCACGGCCGCGGCGCGTCGCGCTCGACCTCTACGCCGGCTATCTGTCCGGCGGCGGCGCCGGCGGGGCCCCGGTCAAGCTGCGCACCGAATATGAGGCGCTGTCCGACAATCCCGACGGCTGGGAGGACTGGACCTTCGGCGGCGCGGCCGTGCGCGAGGGCACGTTCGCGCTCGACGAGGAGGAGAGCGAGACCGGCAAGGCGCACCTCCCCTCCGGCGCAACGCTGCCGCTTAACCTCGGCAAGGAAGGCGCACTGCGCACCGAGATCGACGTGCTCGAGATCCAGGATTCGATGCGGCTGCGGGTCGAGATGGACTATGAGGACGCCAACGGCGAGACGCTGACGGCGGCGACCTCGGTGCCGCTCTATGCCTCGGCGGTGCGGCTCGGCATCCGCGAGGACGGCGATCGCCAGCGTTCGGGCGAGATGCGCCTCAAGGTCGTCGCGCTCGACCTCGACGGCAAGGTGCTGCGCGGCCAGCCGGTCGAGGTGCAGCTCTACACGCGCGAGATCCTCT
This sequence comes from Sphingomonadales bacterium, assembly GCA_034668385.1. Taxonomy (GTDB): domain Bacteria; phylum Pseudomonadota; class Alphaproteobacteria; order Sphingomonadales; family Sphingomonadaceae; genus Allosphingosinicella. The sequence goes on from JAXDPL010000120.1 coordinate 965, forward strand.
CGGCGCGGCGGCGGCTGATCGGCGGCTTCTACGCCTTCGACAACAGCGCGAAGGTATCGAAGCTCGGCGCGCGCTGCTCGGGCGTCACCGACGAGCACGGCCTCGTCGAATGCACCCTCGCCCCCGGCGTCTCGGGCCAGGTGCTGGCGATGGCGACGACGCGGGACCGCGACGGCAACGAGGCGCATGCGGTAAGCTCGATCTACGTCGCGGGCGACGACGAATGGTGGTTCGGCGGCGACAATGGCGACCGCATGGACATCATTCCCGACGCCAAATCCTATCATATGGGCGACACCGCGCGGGTGCAGGTGCGGATGCCGTTCCGCGAAGCGACGGCTTTGGTGACGGTGGAGCGCGAGGGCGTGCTGTCCTCCTTCGTGACCACCATCTCGGGCAAGGACCCGGTCGTCGAGGTGCCGATGGCGGGGAGCTACGCGCCCGACGCCTACATCTCCGTGCTGGCGGTCAGGGGCCGCGTCGCCGGCTGGCGGCTGTGGCTCGCCGAGTTCGCCAAAAAGTGGAACCTGCCTTTCTTCGCCGACCCGTCGCAGCCGACCGCGCTCGTCGACCTCGCCAAGCCCGCCTACCGGCTCGGCATGACCAAGGTGAAGGTCGGCTGGGAGGCGCACGAGCTCAAGGTCGTCGTCAAGCCTGATCGGGAGAGATACCATGTCCGGGACACGGCGCGGGTGGCGGTGCAGGTCACCGGCCCAGGCGGCAGGGCGCCGGCCTCCGCCGAGATTGCCTTCGCCGCGGTGGACGAGGGCCTGCTCGCTCTGTCGCCGAACGACAGCTGGGACCTGCTCGAGGCGATGATGGAGGAGCGGCCGCTGTCGGTCCTGACCTCGACCGCGCAGATGCAGGTCGTCGGCAAGCGCCATTACGGCAAGAAGGCGCTGCCCGTCGGCGGGGGCGGCGGCGGCGACGTGTCGTCGCTCGCCCGGTCCGACTTTCGGCCGCTGCTCGTCTGGAAGGGCCGCGTTCCGCTCGACGCGCAAGGCCGCGGCACCGTCGAGGTGCCGCTCGCCGAGGCGCTCTCCGCCTACCGGCTGGTCGCCGTGGCGACCGCGGGCGACGATTTGTTCGGCACCGGCAGCGCCGGCATCCGCACCGTCCAGGACCTCACCATCTTCTCGGGCGTGCCGCCGCTGGTGCGGGTCGGCGACGCCTACGACGCCGTGTTCACGCTGAGGAACAGCACCGAGCGCGACATGAAGGTTACGGCGAGCGCCGACGTCGCGCCCGCGGCCGGCACCCTGAAGCCGCAGACCGTCACGGTGCCGGCGGGCGGCGCCGTGCCGGTGACGTGGCGGGTGACGGCGCCCGAGACCGAGCAGCTGAAGTGGATTGTGACGGCGCGGGTGAACGGCGCGCCGGCCGCGGACAAGGTCGAGATCGCCCAGCAGGTCGTGCCGCCGGTGCCGGAGGAGACCTGGGCCGCGACCTTCCTCCGCCTCTCCCCCGGCCTGCGGGTGCCGGTGGCGGCGCCGGACGGCGCGCTGCCGGGCCGCGGCGGCATCGAGGTGGCGCTGACCGCCTCGCCCGCCCCCTCGCTGACCGGCGTCCGCGCCTACATGCAGGCTTATCCCTATGGCTGCTTCGAGCAGCGCCTCTCCAAGGCGATCGCGCTCGACGATGCCGCCGCCTGGCAGAAGCAGATGGCCGACCTTCCCGCCTA
>JAXDPL010000121.1:0-12639 GCA_034668385.1 Sphingomonadales bacterium
CGGCCAGTAGACGGCGGCGTAGACCAGGGTCGAGAAGGCGCCGACCAGGCCGAAGCGGACCAGCTGCACGAGCACCGGCGGGATGCCTTGCGCTTTCGAAATCGCCTCACCCCTTCGTAACTTGCCCTTTGCCCGGCAGCGACTAATGCCGGCTTACCGGGTTGGGAAGGGGCATCAGGTGAACGAGGTCGAGCGGCTGGAGCGGCAATGGCGGCTGGTCGTGCTGCTGCTCTGGCTGGTCGCCTGCGTGTTGTTCGTGGTGACCCAATGGGCGCAGATACGCGGCTTCGCCCTCGGCGACACCGACGACAATATGCGGATCATGCAGGTCCGCGCCTGGCTGGCCGGGCAGGGCTGGTACGACCTCAGGCAATATCGCCTCAACCCGCCAGAAGGCGCCGACATCCACTGGTCGCGGCTGGTCGACCTGCCGCTCGCGGGGATCAAGCTGGCGCTGACTCCGCTGATCGGCGGCCTGGCGGCCGAGAAGGCCGCGGTGACGATCGCGCCGATGCTTCCCATGGCCATCGCCTTCACCGCGGTGACGGTGATCGCCCGCCGGCTGATCTCGCCGCGGGCCTATCCGCTCGCCATCGCCATCCTGCTCTGCGGCGCGTCGGCGCGGAGCATGTGGATGCCGCTCCGGATCGACCATCACGGCTGGCAGCTCGCCTCCCTTTTGACGGCCGTGATGGCACTGACCGACCCGAAGCGCGCCCGCGGGGGCGCCATCCTCGGCCTCGCCACCGCGCTCTCGGTCGTGATCGGGCTGGAGATGATGCTCTACCTCGCGCTCGCCGGGGGCATCGTCGCGCTGATGTGGCTTCGCGACGCCGGCGAGGCGCGGCGGCTGGCCACCTATGGCGGGACTCTTGCCGGCGGAACCGGGCTCGGCTTCCTCCTCTTCGCCTCTTACGCGAACCGGGCGCCGGTCTGCGATGCGCTGTCGCCGGTCTGGCTCTCCGCGCTGACTCTGGCCGGGGCGATCGCCGTCGCGCTGGCCATGCTGACGCCGCGGCGCTGGGAGGCTCGGCTGGCGCTGGCGCTGGCGGCCGGGGCGATGCTCGCGGCGGCGTTCGCCTGGGCCTGGCCCAATTGCCTCGGCCGGCTCGAGCATGTTTCTCCGGACGAGGATGCGCTGTGGCTCAGCAACGTCCGTGAGGCGCGGCCGATCTACCGCCACGGCTGGCAGACGGTCGTGGCGGTCTGCACCCTGCCCGTCGCCGGCCTGCTCGGCTATCTCGTCCTCCTCGCGCGCCACCGCGACGACCGCCCCACCCAGTTCCTGTGGGCCGCCGTCGCCGCGCCCGCCTTTCTCGCCGCCTTGCTGCTCCTCTGGCAGAGCCGGGCCGGACCCGCCGCGCAGGTGCTCGCCGTGCCCGGCGCGACCGGGCTCGCCTGGCTGATCGTGGTCTGGACGATGGCGAGCGGCTGGATGGCGGTCCGGGTGCTCGGCACCGTCGCCGGCTTCCTGATCGTCTCCGGAATCGCCGAGCAGCAGGCGATCGGCTGGATCCCGCAGCCGCCCCGCAAGCCGGTCATGAAGGCGGTCGACCGCGCCAACGGCCTCTGCCCGACGCTCTGGGCGATGCATCCGATCGCCCTGGTGCCGAAGGGCTATGTGCTGACCCATGTCGACCTCGGGCCGCGGCTGATCACCGTCACCCATCACGACGCCGTCGCCGGCCCCTATCACCGCAACGGCCAGGACATCGTCGACGTGATGAAGTCTTTCCGCGGCACCCCCGAATTCGCCCACAATGTCGTCGAGCGGCGGCACGTCGATTATGTCCTGATCTGCCCCGGCCTGTCCGAGAGCACGGTCTATGCGGCCAATGCGCGGAACGGCTTCTACATGCAGCTCGTCCATGGCCAGGTGCCGCCCTGGCTGCAGCGCGTGCCGCTGCCCAAGGATTCGCCTTTCATGATGTGGCGCGTCGTGAGAGGGCCAGACGCTAAACCTGGAAGCTGACCGAGATACCGTCGATGACGAACTGGGCGGCGAGGGCGGCGAGGATGACTCCGAGCAACCGGGTCAGCATCGCCTCGAACTTGTGGCCGAGCAGGCGCATCAGCGGGCCCGCGGCGAGCAAGGCCAGCACGGTGAGGACAAGCACCGCCCCCAGCGCGCCGAGCACGACCAGCGAGCGCTGAAGCCCGTCGGTCCGCGCCATCAGGAGCATCGCCGAGGCGATCGAGCCCGGGCCTGCGATCATCGGGATGCCCATCGGGAAGACCGAGATGTCGTCATGCTCGGGATCGGCGCTGACCTCCTGGGCGCGGGTCTCGCGGCGCTGGGTGCGGCGCTCGAACACCATTTCCAGAGCGATCAGGAACAGCATGATCCCGCCGGCGATGCGGAAGGCGGCGAGGCTGATTCCGAGATGCTTGAGCAAGGCCTCCCCGAACAAGGCGAAGAAGAGCAGGATAAAGGCGGCGACGGCGGTCGAGCGGAGCGCCATCGACAGGCGCTGCCCCGGCGCCATGCCGCGGGTGAGGCTGGCGAAGATCGGCGCGCAGCCGGGCGGGTCGATCACCACGAAGAAGGTGGCGAAGGCCGAGGCGAACAGCTCGATCACAGCCCCGCCGGCGACTTGAGGCCGGCGCGCGCGCAGGCGACGGCCAGCGTGTTCCTGAGCAGCAGGGCGATGGTCATCGGGCCGACCCCGCCCGGAACCGGGGTGAGCGCGCCTGCCACCTCGGCGGCGCTGGCGAACTCGACGTCGCCGAGCAGCCTCGTCTTGCCGCCTTCGCCCTCGAGCCGGTTCATGCCGACGTCGATCACCGTCGCGCCCGGCTTCAACCATGCGCCCTTGATCAATTCGGGCACCCCGACGGCTGCGACAACGATGTCGCCTCGGCCGACGACCGAGGGCAGGTCGCGGGTGCGGCTGTGGGCCATGGTCACCGTGCAATTCTCGCGCAGCAGCAGTTGGGCCATCGGCTTGCCGACGATGTTGGAGCGGCCGACCACCACCGCCTCGAGGCCCGAAAGGTCGCCGAGCCGGTCCTTGAGCAGCATCAGGCAGCCGAGCGGGGTGCAGGAGACGAGGCCGCTCTCGCCGACCGCGAGCCGGCCGGCGTTGACGACGTGGAAGCCGTCGACGTCCTTGTTGGGGTCGATCGCGTCGATCACCGCCTTGTCGTCGAGACCCCCGGGAAGCGGCAGCTGGACGAGGATTCCGTCGACCCGGTGGTCGCGGTTGAGCTCCCTGACGAGGGCGAGCAGCTCGGCCTGCGTGGCGTCCGCGGGCAGCCGGTGCTCGAAGCTCTCGAAGCCCGCCTCGCGGGTCGCCTTGCCCTTGGCGTTGACGTAGATCCGGCTCGCCGGGTCCTCGCCGACCAGGACGACGGCGAGGCCCGGGGCGCGTCCCGCCGCGTCCCGGAAGGCGGGCACGGCGGCGGCGATGCGCTCGCGCAGGCGGGCGGCGAAGGCGCGGCCGTCGATGATCTCGGCGGTCACGGCCCGAACGCGCCGGCCGACAGGAAGATCTGCGGAACGACGATGTTCTTGAGGATGTAGATCAGCAGGAGGATGATCATCGGCGAGAAATCGAGGCCGCCGAAATCGGGCATCACCTTGCGGATCGGGCGGTAGAGCGGGTCGGTCATCCGCTCGAAGGCGAGGATGAAGGACCGGACGTTGGGATTGTGGACGTTGATCGCCCGGAAGTAGATCAGCCAGCTCAGCACGAACTGGATGATGATGATCCACCAGGCGATATCGAGCAGCAGCTCGATGATCCGGAACAGGGCAATCATGAAAGTCTCCACCACCGCGCTTGCCGGCCATGTAAGGGGCGGCGGGCGGAGCGGCAATGGCGGGCTCTGGCGCGGCGCGGTCGGCTCGGTTAGCCTTCCGGCATGATCCTCGCTGTGCTCGCCGCGCTCGCCGCCGCGGCCCCGAACGCTCCGCACCCTGCCGAGCCGAAGCTGTTCAAGGACTGGACGGTCGGCTGCGACAACGGCCGGGCCTGCCTGGCGGTGGGGCTACAGCCGGAAGCGGATCCGGAAGGCTGGCTGACTCTCGACTTCGCACGCGGCCCGGGGCCGGAGGCGCGGCCGAGCATCGAGATCGACGTCGAAGCTCCGGCGGGCGCCGGGGTCTATGCCGATGGAAGGAAGCTGCCCGTCGTGCTGGGCACCGGCAAGCAGAGCGGGAAAGTGATCGGCGGTGCCGATGCGCTGGTGGCGGCGCTGCGGTCGGCGACGAAGCTCGACATCCGCGACCCCTCCGGAAAGAGGCTCGGCTCCATCTCGCCGGCCGGGGCGAGCGCGGCCCTCCTGTTCATGGACGACAAGCAGGGGCGGGTGGGGACGGCGACCGCGCTTGCCCGGCCCGGCCCGAAGCCGGCGGCCGCGATGCCGACGCCGCCGGCCTATCCTGTGGTTCATGCCGCCCCGCGCTCGGCCAAGCCGCCGCGGCGCATGGCCAGGACCGAATGGGTCCGCCTGCGCCTCGCCGCCTGCGACGACGGCGACCCGGACGACGGCACGCCCGCCGATTTCTACCGGCTCGACGCCGCCCACAGCCTCGCCTCGATCCCGGCCCATTGCTTGAGCGGCGCCTATAACGGCGCCTCCCTCCTCTACGTCGCGGGCGAGACCGGGCCGTGGCGGCCCGCGCCCTACGATTATACGCTCGACAATGGCGCCGGAGAGGGCTCGGCCGCCCTCCAGTTCAACGCGGATTACGACCCGCGCACCGGCATCCTCGAAATGTTCATGAAAGGCCGCGGCCTCAACGATTGCGGGACGACCGAGAATTATGCCTGGGACGGAACGCGCTTCCGCCTGACCTATGCCGGCCGAATGGACGAATGCCGCGGCGCCATGAGCCGAATTCCGGTGTGGCGGGCGACGGTGCGGTAGCTTTCCCCCTCTCCCGCTTGCGGGAGAGGGTAGGGAGAGGGCCTTTCTGACTCCGAGGTACAGACCCTCGCCCTCCCGCTTCGCGGGCCCCTCCCTCTCCCGCGAGCGGGAGAGGGGTTAGGGCGCGAAGCGCTCGGCTTCGGCCCGCGCGAGGAGGATCGAGAACCGCTCCTCCGCGTCGCTCCACTCCCGCTCCACCGACCAGCCGCCGGCCAGCAACATGAAGCGGCCGTCGCGGGCGCCGTATTTGTGGCTGTTCTCGGTGTGGATCGTCTCGCCCGCCTTCATCGCGAAGCGCAGGCCGTCGACTCCGAAGCGGACGTCCCGTGCCGCTTCGAGGTGCATCTCGATCCGGCTGCGGGCGTCGTTCCACAGGGCCTTGTGGCGGAAGGCCTCGACCGGAATGTCGCCGTCGAGCTCGCGATTGATGCGCTCGAGCAGGTTCAGGTTGAAGGCGGCGGTGATTCCCTGCGGGTCGTCATAGGCGCGGAGCAGTTCGGCCGGGTCCTTGACCCGGTCGAGGCCAATGAAGAGCCAGGCGCCGACGCCGAGCGTCGCCTTCATCGCCCGAAGCAGGTCGACCGCGGTCGAAGCGACCATGTTGCCGATCGTCGAGCCGGGGAAGAAGCCGAGCTTGGGAGCGGCGGAGACCTCGGCCGGAAGCGTGATCGGCCGCATGAAATCGGCCTCGACGGGATGGACCGCGACCGTCGGGAACTCGGCGGCGAGCTCCGCGGCGGCGTCGCGCAGGAAGTCGCCCGATATGTCGATCGGGACATAGGCCGAGGGGCTCGAATGCCCGATCAGGATCCGGGTCTTGGTCGACGAACCCGAGCCGAATTCGACGATCGCCGAGCCCGATCCGACCAGCGCTCCGACTTCGCCGCTATGCGCTTCGAGCAAGGGCGTCTCGGTGCGGGTCAGGTAATATTCGGGGAGCCGCGTGATTTCCTCGAACAGCTCCGAGCCGCGGCGGTCGTAGAACCAGCGTGAGGGAATGGCTCGGATCGGCGCGGCGAGGCCGGCGAGGACGTCGCGGCGGAAGGCGGGGTCGGCGCGGACCAGGCGCGGCGCGTCCACCTCTCAGGCGTCCCGCGCCAGGCGGAGGCCGCAAAACTGCCAGCGCTGATGGGGGTAGAAGAAATTGCGGTAGGAGGGGCGCAGGTGGCCGCGCGGCGTGGCGCAGGAGCCGCCGCGAAGCACCATCTGGTTGACCATGAACTTGCCGTTATACTCGCCGACCGCGCCTTCCTCGGGGCGGAATCCGGGATAGGGCAGATAGGCGCTCGCGCACCATTCCCAGACGTCGCCGTAGAGCTGGCGAAGGCCATGGGCTTCGCGCGCCGGCCGGGGCCGGACCGGCCCCGCTTTGTCGAGCTGGTTGCCGTCGTCCGGATCGTAGCCGGACGCGGCGGATTCCCATTCGACCTCGGTCGGCAGCCGCGCGCCCGCCCAGCGGGCGAAGGCGTCGGCCTCGTAATAACTGACGTGGCAGACCGGCTCGCCCGGTTCGACCGGGTGCAGCCCGTCGAGGCCGAAGCGGAGCCAGGCGCCGTCGTCGCGCTGCCAGTAGAGCGGCGCCTCGATTCCGTTCGCCCGTACCCAGTCCCAGCCGTCGGCGAGCCACAGCGACGGCGTCGAATAGCCGCCCTCCTCGATGAAGCGCAGCCATTCGGCATTGGCGACCGGCCGGTCGGCGATCTCGTGGGGGGGAACGAGGGCGCGATGGCGCGGCCGCTCGCAATCGAAGGCGAAGCCGCGGTCGGGGGCTCCGATCTCGACGACTCCGCCCGGCCGGCGAATGCCGTCGAGCGGCGGGGGTGAAGGGGCCGGCTCCGCAGGCTCGCGCGGCCAGATCGCCGGCTTCAGAGGATTCTCGGCGAAGGCGGCGAGCATGTCGGTCAGCATCAGCTCCTGATGCTGCTGCTCGTGGTTGAGGCCGAGCTCGACGAGGCGAAGAGCGGTCGGCGGAAGAAAAGGCAAGGCGCGAAGCAAGGCCTCGTCGACGGCGGCGCGATAGGCGCGGATCTCGTCGAGGCTCGGGCGGCTCAGCATGCCGCGCCGCGGCCGCGGGTGGCGCTCGCCTTCGCCGTCGTAATAGGAGTTGAACAGGTAGGCATAACCTTCGTCGAAGGGCGCATAGCCCTGGACGTGGTCGCGCAGCACGAAGGTCTCGAAGAACCAGCTGGTGTGGGCGAGGTGCCACTTGGCGGGCGAGGCTTCGGGGTTCGGCTGCAGGGTCGCGTCGGCGTCGGACAGGGGGTCGGCGAGCGCCAGGCTCAGCGCCCGCACCGCCCGGTAGCGGTCGGCGGCTTCGTCGCTGCGCGGATATTCGGCCTGGCTCGCCATCTTCGCCCCTTTTCGCCGGACCATTGTAGCCCCGTAACGGCGCCTAGTCAGCGTTCCTCGTCGCTCCCGGTTCCCACAGAACATCGCCGCCCTCTGCCTTCGCCGCCAGGCGGGCGAGGACGAACAGCCAATCCGAAAGCCGGTTCAAATAGACGAGGGCGAGCGGGTTCAATGCCACGTCGCGCGACGCCGCGACCGCGCTTCGCTCGGCACGGCGGACGACGGTGCGGGCGAGGTGGAGATGCGCCGCCGCCGCTCCGCCGCCGGGCAGGATGAAGCTGCGCAACGGCTCGAGCGCCTCGTTCATCGCGTCGATCTCGGCCTCGAGCCGGTCGATCTGCGGCTGGACGATGCGGAGCGTCATCTCGGACGGCGCGAAATCCTCGCCCGGCGTGGCGAGATCGGCGCCGAGATCGAACAATTCGTTCTGAACGGCGGTCAGCCGCCGCCGCTGCGTCCCGTCCCCGACGTGGAGCAGAGCGAGGCCGACGGCGCTGTTGGCTTCGTCGACGTCGCCGATCGCGGAGGCTCGGGGGCTGTCCTTGGCCATGCGCGAGCCGTCGGCGAGTCCGGTCGTGCCGTCGTCGCCGGTGCGCGTGTAGATCTTGTTGAGCCGGACCAGCTCAATGCCTCCCGCCGGCGAGCAGCAGGATGAGGATGGCGAAGATGATCGCCACCGCCTGGAACAGGACCCGCTTGCGCATCAGCTCCTGCGAGCGCTGGCCGGTCAGGTCGCGGCCCTGCGCCATGCCGATGACACCCTTGACCAGGATGAACAAAGTCGCGCCGGCGGCGGCGAACATCAGGATGAAGAGCAGGATCCGCATCGCGCCTATCTAGGCTTCCCAAGACGAATATCCAGCTTCCTTATCCTCCCCTCGATTTCGAGGGGAGGGAGACCACCCTTAGGGTGGTGGAGGGTCTTCTTCGGTTAAAAGGGCCCCTCCACCAGTGAGCAGGTGGGCAGTGCCCCGCACTGCCCAGCCATGTCCGGGGGACATGGCGACCTGCTCACTCGCATGGTCCCCCTCCCCTGCAAAGGCAGGGGAGGATTAGGCGGCCACCCCATACCCCTCCGGCAGCTGCCCGGAGCGCAGGGCGGCGACGAGCTCCGCCGGGTCGGCGCCGGCTTCGCGCAGGCCGGCGAGGGTCGGGGCTCCGTGGCGCTTGGCGAGGCGGCCGCCTTCGGAGTCGGTCAGCAGCGGGTGGTGGTGATAAAGCGGCGTCGGCAGGCCGAGCAGGGCCTGGAGCAGGCGATGAACGTCCGTCGCGGCATAGAGGTCGCGGCCGCGCACCACGTCGGTCACGCCCTGGGCCGCGTCGTCGACCGTGACGGCGAGGTGGTAGCTGACCGGCGCGTCCTTCCTCGCCAGCACGACGTCGCCCAATGCCTCGGGCTCCGCCTGCACCTCGGTGTCGCCGTCCTTCCAGTAGAGCGGCCCCGCGGCCCGGGCCGCCTTGGCGACGTCCAGCCGCCAGGCGTGCGGTTCCGCCATTCGCGCCGCCCGCTCCGCCTCGCCGAGCCGACGGCAGGTTCCCGGATAGAGCGGCCCGTCGGGACCCTGGGGCGCCGAGGCGCTGGCCGCGATCTCGGCGGCGATGGCGGCGCGGGTGCAGAAGCAGGGATAGACGAGCCCGGCCGCCTTGAGCCGCTCCAGCGCCGCCGCGTAGAGCGGCAGCCGGGCCGACTGGCGAACGACCTCGCCGTCCCAGGCTAGGCCGAGCCAGGCCAGGTCCTCGAATATGCCCTCGACGAACGCCTCGCGCGTCCGCCCGGGATCGATATCCTCGATGCGCAGGAGGAAGGCGCCGCCCCGCTCGCGGGCATGATCGTGCGCGAGAAGGCATGAATAAGCGTGGCCGAGGTGGAGTCGCCCGGTCGGGCTCGGCGCGAAGCGGCCGACGACGCGGCTCACCGGCCACAGGTCCGAAAAAATCTCGCCGACTCTTGACCGGGAGTCGCGGCCCATGCAGTCATGACGGCGTAACCTTCTCATTCGAGAAGGTTACGGACAGGGGACGCCTCTCCCCCGTCCTGAGTGCGACAGGCGGGGCCGTGCGGAGGTGTCCGGCAGGACACGGAAGGGCCGTCGCGGGCATATGTATCATCCCGACCTCATCAGACATCCCGATGCCTGCCCCGCGCTCGTCCTCAACGCCGACTACACGCCGCTGAGCTATTATCCCTTGTCCCTGTGGCCGTGGCAGACGGCGGTCAAGGCGGTGTTCCTCGAGCGGGTGGACATCGTCGCCCAATATGTCCGCGAGGTGCACAGCCCGACCCGAACGATGCAGCTCCCCTCGGTGATCGCGCTGCGCCAATATGTGAAGCCCAGCGAGCATCCCGCCTTCACCCGGTTCAACCTGTTCCTTCGCGACCGCTTCGCCTGCCAATATTGCGCGAGCGGGCAGGAGCTCACCTTCGACCATGTCGTGCCGCGCGCCCAGGGGGGGCGCACGACCTGGGAGAATGTCGCCACCGCCTGCGCGCCGTGCAACCTCAAGAAGGGCGGGCGGACTCCGGCGCAGGCGCACATGAACCTCAACCGCCGCCCCTACCGGCCGACCAGCTGGCAGCTCCAGGAGCACGGGCGAAGCTTCCCGCCCAACTACCTTCACGAAAGCTGGCGCGACTATCTTTATTGGGACGTCGAGCTGGAGGCTTAGGGTTGGGCGTCACCCCGGACTGGATCCGGGGCCCATCTTTGCCTTTGCCGGGGCTCGAAAGAAGGTGGATGCCGGATCAAGTCCGGCATGACGTGGAAACCTAGCCCCTTCCGCCCGTCACCGTGACGGCGTCGGCGAAGGCGAGGGAGTAAACGGGGGCGCCCCCGGCATCCTCGACCTCGATGCTGGGCTCGAGGTGGACATTGCCGTGGAGGGCGTCGTCGGCGATCATCGAGCGGGCGTCGGCCAGCGCCGCCATCCGCATCCGCGCGACGGAGGCGAAATCGCGCCCCTCGCCGTCGCGCAGAAGGCTGCGGCCGTCGCGGAAATGGAAGAAATAATGAGCCACTTTCGGTTCGGCTCCTCGGGCTGGAGGCTGGAACGGGAACCGTCTCTTAAACGGCCGACGCCCGGTCTTCGATGCGGCAATACGAGCCTCTCAACGCCGCCCGATGCGAATCTGATCCACGTCAAGCGCTTAAACGTAACATAGGAATAGCTGCAGGTTCCAGAACATGTTATAGACGATGCATCGCCAGTCCTCGATCCGGGCCCTGGCGACCGAGAGAGAATTCGTGCTCCCGCCCTTTTCAGCGGGAGAACGCGAATGCAGCCCCTCCAAAACCCTCTGGACGCCTTGGTCCGAAACCTGGAGCTTCGAACGCGGCTCTCCGAGCCCGACCGCCACGCATTGCTCGGCCTGCCCTTCAATCTGCGCACGCTCGAAGCGGGCAGCTACACCGTCCGCGAGGCGGAACCGCCGGTGCAATGCGGGGTGCTGCTGTCCGGCTTCGCCTACCGCCAGAAGCTGACCGGCGAGGGCAACCGGCAGATCGTCTCCCTGCACGTGCCGGGCGACGCGCTCGACCTCCAGCATCTGTTCCTCGACGTCGCCGACCATAGCGTCCAGATGCTGACCCGCGGCCAGGTCGCCTTCGTTCCGCGCGCCGCGCTCCAGGACCTGGCGGGCAGCCGCCCCGGCGTCGCAAGAGCGTTCGTCGTCAAGATCCTCGCCGAAGCCTCGGTGATGCGCGAATGGGTGCTGAACGTCGGCCGGCGCGACGCGCGCGCGCGGCTCAGCCACGTATTGTGCGAGCTCGCCGTGCGGCTCGAGGCCCAGGGCCTGGCGGAGGAATATGGCTACCAGCTGCCGATGACCCAGGAGCAGCTCGCCGACGCGGTCGGGCTCACCGCCGTCCACGTCAACCGGACGTTGAAGACGCTGGAGATGGAGGGCCTGATCACCCGCACCAAGCGCAACATCAGCTTCCCCAATTGGGAGCGGATGCGCGACGTCGCCGACTTCAACCAGCGCTACCTCCACCTCGAGCCGCAAACGACGGGGGCGGTGTAGGCGGAGAGCGGGATTAGCCCTTGCGGAAACCCCTCGGCCCCGCTTCGTTTCGCCCGCGATGCGCGATTTCTCCCAGCTTCTCGACGCCCTCGTCTACACCCGCTCGCGCAACGGTAAGCTGAAGCTGATCGGCGATTATCTGAAGCGCACGCCCGATCCCGACCGCGGCTGGGCGATGGCGGCGCTGACCGGCGAGCTCAACCTGGCCGCGGTCAAGCCGGCCGCGATCCGCGCGATCGTCGAGGAGAGGGTCGATCCCACCCTCTTCTACATGAGCTGGGACTATGTCGGCGACATGGCGGAGACGGTGTCCTTGCTCTGGCCCAAGCGCGAGGCGCAGCCGGCGGAGATCGACGACGGCTCGCTCCGCATCGGCGCGGTGGTCGAGCGGCTGCGCGGGCTCGGCCGCTCGGAGGCGCCGGGGGCATTGGCGCGCATGCTCGACCATCTCGACGCCAGCGGCCGCTACGCTTTGCTCAAGCTCGCGACCGGCGAGCTCAGGATCGGCATCTCGGCGCGGCTCGCCAAAACCGCGCTGGCGCAGGCGTTCGGGCTCGACGTCGACTCGGTCGAGGAGGTCTGGCACGGCATCGGCCCGCCCTACCTTCCGCTGTTCGCCTGGGCCGAGGGGCGTGGGGCGCAGCCTAGGGCGGAGGACGTTCCGGTGTTCCGGCCGTTCATGCTCGCGCACGCGCTCGAGGAGGCGCGGGTCTCGCTCGACGATTATGCGGCCGAGTGGAAGTGGGACGGAATCCGGGTCCAGATCGTCCGCGCCGGCGGCGAGACCCGGCTCTACAGCCGCGCCGGCGACGATATCACGAGGAGCTTCCCCGAGGTGGCGGAGAGCTTCCGCAGCGATGGAGTCGTCGACGGCGAATTGCTGGTGAAGGGCGAGTTCCAGGGCGCCGACGCCCATGGCGGCGCGGCGGCGAGCTTCAACGCGCTCCAGCAGCGGCTCGGGCGCAAGCTGGTCTCGGCGAGGATGCTGAAAGACTATCCCGCCTTCGTCCGGCTCTACGACATCCTGTTCGACGGCAAGGAGGATCTGCGGGCGCTGCCCTGGACCGGGCGCCGGGCGCGGCTGGAGGCCTTCGCGGCGGGGCTTGACCCGGAGCGGTTCGACGTCTCGGCCCTGATCGAGGCCGAGAGCTTCGAGGCGCTCGAGGCGATCCGCGCCGGCGCCCGCGACGCCTCGATCGAGGGGGTGATGCTGAAGCGCCGCGACAGCCCCTATGTGTCCGGCCGCCGCGCCGGCCTCTGGTACAAATGGAAGCGCGACCCGCTGATCGCCGATTGCGTCTTGATGTACGCGGCCCGCGGCAGCGGCAAGCGCTCCTCTTATTATTCGGATTACACCTTCGGCTGCTGGAGCGGCGAGGGCGAGCTGCTCCCGGTCG
>JAXDPL010000122.1:0-12550 GCA_034668385.1 Sphingomonadales bacterium
TCCTTGCAGGCGATCTCGATCGCGTTCGGCACCTCGCCGATGATGAAGCCGTTGCCGTGGCTGTCCTGCGCGAAATGGCAGTCGGCGCACTGCATGCCCTTCTCGGCGTGGATGTCCATCAGGTGGACCGCCTTGCCCGGCTGCACGCCCGGCGGGGCAAAGCCGGACGCGCCCGCACGGCGGAACTTCTCCGGGTCGTCGGGCCGGACGACATGGCCTTGCGCGTCGAGCAGATTGCCTTCGCGGTCGCGCTTGTAGACCGCGCGGAAGTTCCAGCCGTGGCCGTGATAATCGGCGAACTGGGTGTGGCGCGCTTGCGGGTTGACGTCGTCCGCGACGTTCCTCAGGAAATCGAGATCGCCCCACAGGCCGCGCGGCGCGGCGCCTTCGGGGTTGCGGTCGAGGATTTCGCGAGTCTCCGCGCCGGTGGGATGGTGCTGCGAGCGGTAGAGGGCTTCCTTCCCCTTCGGCGGCGTCAGCCGGTTCTCGGGACCCGGCCACATCAGATCGGCGTCGGCCTCGTAATCCCACATCGTGTAGCCCAGGTAGGAGTTCAGGAAGATGTTGGGCTGGTGCATGTGGCAGTTCATGCATTGCGAGGTCGGGATGGCGCGGGTGAAGCTGTGGCCGATCGGATGGCCGCTCTCGCTTTTGCCGGCGATGGTCGGATCGACCGTCGCGCTCTGCCCGTCGCGGCCATATGGCGCGTAAGCGAGGCTGTGCTTGGGGTCGCGGTCGTTGGCGTAGACGACGTGGCAGCCGGCGCAGCCCGAATCGCGATAGTCGCCCGGCTGGTCGTTGGTGCCCATGAACCACAGGAAGGGGTCGTTGAGGCGCGTCTTGTGGAGGTTGAGGATCGGGATGGCGACGCGCAGCCCGGTGCCCGGCCCGCGGCTCGACTGGCGGATGTCCGGACGGCCACCCTCCTCGAGCCGCTGGATCGAGCCGGTCGGGGAGGGCAGGCCGATCTCGGCGAACTGGGTGGAGATGTTGCGCCCCCCGCGCTCGAACACCCGGAAGATGTCGCCGGGCGGCACCACTTGCCAGGTCGGCAGCGGATAGAGCTCGGCGAGCGCGCCGCGCGCCTTCTGCGGCGGGGTGAGCTTGCCGTCCGCCTCGGTGAAGGGGGAGACGATCTTCGCCGGCTCGCCGCGGGAGGTGTAGGCCTCGCCGAACAAGGGCGTCTTCATCGGCAATATTCCGTTATTGTAGGCGGCCGCGGCCCAGAACATAGCTCCGGTCGCCATCAGCGAGCGCTCCGCCGCCTCGACCGTCTCGATGTGGCAGGCGCCGCAGGCCTGGCGCATGACCCGATAGTCGGACGGGTTGACGAAGCGGACGAACTCGGGGCTCTCGCGGTTGAGCAACGTGTAGCTGCGCTTCGGATTGGCCGAGGACGGCCAGCCCCAGGCGGCTGGATAGAGCGGCAGCACATGCGCCCTGTCGCGCGCCGCGACGTAGCGGGGGTCGTCGTGGGCGAGGGCCGGATCGCCGCGCACCGCCGCAGTGCCGCCGTGGCAGTCGGTGCAGCCGAGCACCACCGCCGGCGTCGGATGCATGGTCCGCGCCTCGCTGTCGGTGTGGCACGAGACGCACCCCGCGCTTTTCGCCTCGGCATCTTCCGGCGTCTGGTTCTGAGGAGCCGGCGGCGCGCGGACGAGGCTGTAATCGCGCGCCACGGGCTTCTCCCCCTCGGAGGCGAGCAACGGCGGCGCGACGAGGAGGAGCAGGACGAGCGGCAGCGCGGCCATCAAGGCCTTCAGTCGTCCGAATTGCGACACGCAGCGCGCCAGCATCCAGCCCCCTTGCAGTCCAGGGGTTATTGCAGAGCCGGCGACGGCGTAGAAGGGGGACACGTCGTCAGGAGACGGAAACGCTGTGAGTGCCTCCACATCCCCGATGCCCGCATTGTTCATCGGCCACGGCAGCCCGATGAACACGCTCGAGGCGAACGGATTCACGCGGGAATGGCGGGCGCTGGGCGAGCGGCTGCCGCGGCCGCGGGCGCTGCTCGTCGTCTCGGCCCACTGGTATTTCGGCGCGACGGCGGTGACCGCCATGGCGCGGCCGCGCACCATCCACGATTTCTACGGCTTCCCGCCGGAGCTGTTCGCCTTCCAATATCCCGCGCCGGGCGCGCCGGAGCTGGCGGAGGAGGTCGCCGAGACCGTGAAGCCGGTCTGGTGCGGGCTCGACCATGACCAATGGGGGCTCGACCATGGGACCTGGAGCGTGCTCGCGCATCTCTATCCGGAGGCGGACGTGCCGGTGGTCCAGCTGTCGATCAACGCGCTGAAGCCGCTCGACTTCCATCTCGATCTCGGCGCCCGGCTGGCGCCGCTCACCGAGCGCGGCGTGATGGTCCTCGCCAGCGGCAACGTCGTCCACAACCTCGGCCGGATCGCCTGGGACCGCCCCGACGCGGCCTTTGACTGGGCCGAGCGCTTCGACGACGCCGCGGCAGCGCAGCTGGCCGACGACCCCGCCGCGATCCTGCGCCTCTCCGAGCATCCGGATTATGCGATGGCGGTGCCGACTCCCGACCATTTCATTCCGCTCCTCTACCTCGCCGGCCTTGCCGCCGCCTCGGGGGAGAAAATCGAGCCGCTGGTGCGCGGCCATGCTTTGGGCTCGATCTCGATGGCTTGCTACGGCGTCGGAACCGGCGAGGCTTGCGCGGGCACGGCCGAAGGCGCCGCGGCCCTCCCCGAAGGCGTGCCGGCCGACCAGACCAACGTCTAGGTCGTTGCTACGGATTGCGGCTGATCGCTCGCAGAAAGCAGGGATTGCCAGCTTCGTCGACCACCTTGACGGCGGTGGCGCCGAACTGGCGCTGCATTTCTGGCATCTCGTCCTGGGCCGATCGCGTCGCCTCGTCGAGCGAATCGAAGGCGCGGGTCCCCATCACCAACGGACCCTTCATCCAGACGATCGTGAAAGCCATCCCGTATCTCGCTGCCGAGGCCTGCGGATAAGGGATAAATCGACTATGCTCAATAATTTAGAAGCGATTGTTTAGCTTAACCTGGATCAATCCGGCTCCACTTCCTTGAGCGGTAGCGGACGGTCGAAGCGGGCGCCGAAAGCCTCGCCGTCGCACCACCTCACCTCGCCGCGGACGATTCCTCGGCCGGGTATGTCGACGCCGAACCGGCAGCCGGGCTCGAGCGGTGCGTCGCTCTCGGCCATGAAGCCCTCGGACGAGATGTTGCGGATCGCGACCCGGATCTCGCGGTCGTCGGGCAGCAAGGCGGCGGTGGTGATGAAGGCGGCCAGGCGCGGCTTGCGGGGCGCGAAACGGGGCGGTCGGTTGAGCTTGAGGCCCGGCATTCAGGTGCTCCGGCTGCGATCGACACGGTCTTGCACCCGAAGCGGTTAACAATGGGTGAGGCAAAATACCGCGATCTCAGCGACATGGGGCCGCGGGACGGCCGTTCAGCGGGAGGCAAGCCGTTTCCTGCTGCGATGGTCTTCCTGAGCAAAGGGGAGGTGGAGATGCCATTCGTCGCCGGATCGATCGCGCTCGCTGTCGCCGCGTCGCCGCCAGCCCGGCCGCCGCGGCTCGGCGACGCCGCTTTGCTGCGTTTCGCCAGGAGCCGGTTCGACCCCTTTGCCCGGACCGATCGCGTCCGAGTGCTCGGCGTCCATCGCGGCACGGTCGTCGTCGTCGACTATCCGTGCGGCGACGTCTGCCCGGCCTACACGAAGCGCATCGTCCATTACGATGTGCCGCCCGAAGCCTGCGCGCGGGTCGGCGGCACGATCGTCAACGAGCTGGTGCCGCGCGGGCCGGCGGTGATGGCGCGGCCTTATTGCGAACCGACCGTGATCGTCGGCATAAAGCCTAGGCCATCGTCGCCGCGTCGATGACGAAGCGGTATTTGACGTCGCTCCTCAGCATTCTTTCGTAAGCTTCGTCGATCTGGTCGGCGCGGATCGTCTCGATGTCGCAGACGATGCCGTGCTCGGCGCAGAAATCGAGCATCTCCTGGGTCTCGGCGATGCCGCCGATCAGCGAGCCGGCGATCGATCGGCGCCGGAAGATCAGGTTGGCGACGGCGGGCGAGGGGTGCGGGTCCGAAGGGACTCCGACGAGGCAGAGCGTGCCGTCGCGCTTCAGAAGCGCGGTGTAGGCGTCGAGGTCGTGGCTCGCGGCGACCGTGTCCAGGATGAAGTCGAAGCTCCCCGCATGCGCCGCCAGCTCCCCAGGGTTACGGGTCAGGACGACCTCGTCGGCGCCGAGCGCCTTGGCGTCCTCGCGCTTCGATTCCGAACCGGTGAAGGCGACGACGTGGGCGCCGAGCGCGTGGGCCAGCTTGATGCCCATGTGGCCGAGCCCGCCGATGCCGACGATTCCGACCTTCATGCCCGGGCCGATCTTCCAGTGCCGAAGCGGCGACCAGGTGGTGATTCCGGCGCACAGCAGAGGCGCGGCGGCGGCGAGCTGGTCCTCGCCGTGGCGGATGCGCAGCACGAAATCCTCGTCGACGACGATGCGCTGCGAATAGCCGCCGAGCGTGTGGCCGGGCGGGTCCTGGGTCGGGCCGTTGTAGGTGCCGACGATCCCGTTCTCGCAATATTGTTCGAGCCCCTCGCCGCAGGACGGACAATGGCCGCAGCTGCCGACCAGACAGCCGACTCCGACCGTGTCGCCGACGGCGAACCTGGAGACCTCGCCGCCGACCGCGCTGACATGGCCGACGATCTCGTGGCCGGGGACGCAGGGATAGAGCGTGCCGCCCCATTCGGAGCGGACGGTGTGGAGGTCGGAATGGCACACGCCGCACCAGGCGATGTCGATCTGCACGTCGCGCGGACCGGGCGCGCGGCGATGGATCTCCATCGGCTCGAGCGGCTTGTCGGCGGCGTGCGCGCCATAGGCTTTGACGGTCATGCTTCGGTCCTTTCGGGGGCTTCGCGCCCGACCATGGCGAGTTGCGCCGGCGCATAGCGCTCGCCGGCGGGCTGGATGTGAGACGCGGCCGAGTCGATCTCGCGCAGGTCGTCCTGCGTGAGCGTCACATGCGCCGCCGCGATATTCTCGTCCAGCCGGCTCAGCTTGGTCGTGCCCGGGATCGGCACGATGTAGGGGCGCTGGGCGAGGAGCCAGGCGAGGGCGATCTGGGCGGGCGTGGTCCCCTTGTCTCTGGCGACGCGGGTGAGCAGGTCGACGAACGCCTGGTTCTTCTCCATCGCCTCGGGCTGGAAGCGCGGGATGCTGGCGCGGAAGTCGTTGGCGGGCAGGCTGCCCTTCGCCATCGCTCCGGTCAGGAAACCCTTGCCGAGCGGGCTGTAGGGCACGAAGCCGATGCCGAGCTCGTCGCAGGCGGCGAGGGTGCCGTTGGTTTCGGGCGCTCGCCACCACAGGGAATATTCGTTCTGGACCGCGGCGACCGGATGGACGGCATGGGCGCGGCGGAGGGTCCGGACGCCGGGCTCGGACAGGCCGAAATGCCGGGCCTTGCCCTCGGCGATGAGGTCGCGGACGGTGCCGGCGACGTCCTCGATCGGCACGTTCGGATCGACCCGGTGCTGGTAGAGGAGGTCGATCGTCTCGACGCCGAGGCGGCGAAGCGATCCCTCGACCGCTTGCCGGATCCGCTCCGGCCGGCTGCAGACGCCGCGATTCTCGCCGGTCGCGGGGTCGATGTCGAAGCCGAACTTGGTGGCGATCACGACGCGGTCGCGGACCGGGCGCAATGCCTCGCCGACCACCTCCTCGTTGGCGAAGGGGCCGTAGACCTCCGCGGTGTCGAAGAAGGTGATGCCGCGCTCGACCGCGGCGCGGATCAGGGCGACGCCCTCGTCGCGCGGCAATCGGGTGGCATAACTGAAGCTGATCCCCATGCAGCCGAGGCCGATGGCGGAGACTTCGAGGCCGCTTTGGCCGAGCCTGCGTTTGTCCATCCTCGTTTTCCTTTCGATGAGAGCGATGTTCCCAAAAGTCCCGCGAAAAGGGTTTTTTCGCCGTGCCACCTTTGAAGGCCCTGGCGGCGATGTAGTCGCGCAGGGAGCTTGCGATTAGCCGTGGCAATCGGCATGAACCTATGAGCTGAGTTCAACAGTGCCGGGCCAGAACCTCAACGACCTGCTCGCCTTCCGCGCCGTGGCGCGCGAGCGCAGCTTCACCCGCGCCGCGGCGCTCGCAGGAGTCTCGCCCTCGGCGCTCAGCCACACGATCCGCGCCCTCGAGGAGCGGCTCGGCGTACGGCTGCTCACCCGAACGACCCGAAGCGTCGCGCCGACCCAGGCGGGGGAACGGTTGCTGGCGGCGATCGGTCCGCATTTCGACGCGATCGAGACCGGCCTCGCTGCGCTCACCGAGCTTCGCGACCGGCCGGCGGGGACGATCCGCATCACCGCCGGCGAGCATGCCGCCGAGACGATCCTGTGGCCGGCGGTGGCGAGGCTGCTGCCCGACTATCCGGACATCCAGGTCGAGGTGAGCGTCGATTCCGGGCTCACCGACATCGTCGCGGGCCGGTTCGACGCCGGCATAAGGCTCGGCGAGCAGGTGGCCAAGGACATGATCGCCATGCCGGTCGGTCCGGAGCTCCGGATGGCCTGCGTCGGCGCGCCGGCCTATTTCGCGCGGGCGGACAGGCCGGAGACGCCCCAGGATCTTGCCGCCCACGCCTGCATCAACCTGCGCTTCGCGACGTCCGGCGGCCTCTACGCCTGGGAGTTCGAGAAGGACGGCCGCGCGCTCAATGTGAGGGTGGAGGGGCAGCTGACGTTCAACAATGCGCGGCTGATCCGCCGCGCCGCGCTCGCCGGCTTCGGCCTCGCCTTCCTGCCCGAGGACCAGGTGATCGGCGATGTCGCGGCGGGGCGCCTGGTGCGGGTGCTCGAGGACTGGACGCCGCCTTTCCCGGGCTACCACCTTTATTATCCGAGCCGGCGCCAGCATTCGCCCGCCTTCGCGCTCCTGCTCGACGCGCTGCGCCATCGGGCGGGCGGCTGAGAATCCATCCTCCCTAAGGCTGGGGCCCGTCCGGCGCCTCGCCGGCTCCCTTTTCCTTGAAGAACAGATCGGCCCGATTGGACAGCCAGTGCGCCACCCGGTCCGAGAACATGCCGGCCAGGACGCTGATCGCGCAGAAGGTCATGTAATTGGCGCCGGCCTGATCGAAGCTCGCGGTGCCGAGCACGGCGGTTCCGCCGAGGAGGACGATGTAGACGCAGACGGCGATGAATCCGCCGAGCATGATCCGCTCCCAGAAGCCGCCGCTGGACGAGAATTTGAGGTCGGTTTTCGGGTAGACGAGGAGGATCAGGGTGATCAGCAGCGCCCCGAACGCCCCGGCCGAGGCTGAGAGCAGCAGCTGCAGCACCGGCGGGGGGAAATCGACGAGCCAGCGGGTGAGGGAGAACCCGCGCAGGACGTCGGCGTCGCGGAAACTCGCAATGGCCTTCGCTTCGTCGGCGCTCGGATTCGCCGCCTTGGCGATCGCGGCGGCGCCGTCGTCCACCTGCTTCTGGGTTTTCCTGACCGCGTCGCTCGTGGTGACGGCTTTCCGGTGAAGGTCGATGAAGGCCGACGCGTCGACGCTCTCGACGGTCTTCTTCGAAAGCTTGATGGCGTGCTGGCTGACGCATACCTTCGCCTGCTGCCACAGGGTGACGCGGTCCCTTTCCGCCACCGGCTTTTTCGGATCGAGGGGGATTTCGCATTCGGGTACCTTCGAGAGAAGCTTGATTATCGGCAGGGCGGCCTCCCAGCTGTCGCGGTATTTCCCCTGGGCGTCGTGATCGGCTTCCTGCTCCCTGTTGAGTTCCTTCAACAACTCGGTTTGCGCGCGTCGCAGATCGGGCAGTTCCTGCTGGCGCTGGTTGAAGTCCTTCACCAGGGCCAGGGTGCCGCTGTAACCGAGGTCCAAAGCAGTCTTTTCGACGCGCGCTGAAACGCTCTGCTGAGTGACCGCGGTGGTCAGAAAGACCATGAAGACGAGCCAGATGAACAGCGACGCGAATAGGCGGGTCACGCCTTTGCCGATCAGCCTCTTCATGGATTTTGCCCCTTTTCCCCGCGATGAGTGTGCAGGAAAGCCGCGGGCGGCTCAATAGGTTGCGATGGCGTTGAGCAGGATGGAGAAATAGCGCTTGTCGCGGTCGGAATTGGCGAAGAGGTCACGGAAGCCGGCGCCGGGCTGGAGCACCGCCGCCGAGGCGCGGAAGACGAGGTTCTGGGTGAATTTCGGGCGGTAGATGGCCGCGATCGAGACATCCCAGCCGATGTCGCGGGGGATGGAGCCTTCGTTGCGCAGCGCCTGCAGCACGGCGGTATTCGCGAACCAGAGATGGTTGACGTTCGTGCTGAGGCGGAGCTGGGGCAGCAGGTCGAAATCGGCGCCGGCGCCGGCGAGGATGGTGCCGGGATTGTTGAAGTTGGACTGGCCCTGCTCCTTCGACGAGCGGAGCGAATTGAGGATGCCGTTGCGGCCGTTGATCGCCACCGCGCGGCCGCCGCCGGCGAACGGGATCGACTGGCGGATCCAGTAGCTGGTGTCGGCGCCGGCGAAGATGGGGTTCTCGAAGATCGCGTCGAAGCCGGTCTCCTTGTCGTCGAACGGGTGGGTGTCGCCGCTGGCGTAGAGGAAGGAGCCGCGCAGGCGGACCCAGTTCACGTCGTAGCTCGGCTCGGCGGCGAGGAAGAAGGCGCGGATGTGGCCGGTTCGGCCGGTGAAGATGCTGTCCCGGTCCCAGCCGAAGGCGCCATAGGCGGAGGCGGTGAGGTTCAGGCGGCCGAAATGCCCATCGCCGTTGAGGCCGAGATAGGCGACGTCGTAGTTGCGGGCGCGCAGATTGCCGATCAGCGCCGGGCGGACCGGGAAGCCGTTCCTGTCGACCTCGATATCGCCGCGCTCGCGATTGGCGTTCCAGGTCAGGCTCGCCTGGCTGGTGAAGCCGGGGACCGGGAAATCCTGGCGGTAGAGATTGGCGTGGAGGATCCAGTCTTTGCGCGGGCTCTGGAGGACCGAGTTGAGGCCGCTGTTGGTGTCCTTCTCCAGCCGCCAGATCGCGGCGAGATTGTACTGGAAGCGGTTGTTGTCGCGGTTGCCGAACAGGCGGACGCCCAATTGCTGGTCGTTGAACAGGAAGCCGCGGAAATCGAGCTGGAAGGGCTGGATCCCGATCCGGACGGAGTCGAAATCGTAGCGGGCCGAGACGTCGCGCAAATGATAGTCGACGAAGGCTTCCTGGACGCCGACGAAGGCGTCGAGCCGCGACGTGCCCTTCGAAGGCTGGACGAACAGGATGCGCTGCTCCGAGACGTCGACGTAATTGAGGTTGAAGGCGAGGCTGAGGCGGTATTCGACATGCGGCGGCATGAAGGCCGTCGAGCCCTTGAACAAAGACGCGCCGAGGATGAAGGTCTGGGCGAGCGCGAGGCTGTCGTTCCTGCCGAAGACGTCATTCGAGCCGGGGCGCTGGGTGGTCTGGACTCCGACCGGGATCGGGAAGGTGCGCGGCTCGACGACCGTGTCCGAGACGGCGCTCAGGTTCAGGAACCAGTCGTGGCCCTCGAGGCCGAGGAAGCGGGGGGTGCGGCATTGGGGCCGGCCCTCGGCGCGGCGCTTGGCCTGCTCCGCGTCGGTCGGCAGGCAGAGCGGGCGGTCGGCCTTGTAGGTGTTCGGGTTGTAGGGATCGAACCAGCGCTCCTTGACCAGGCCGAGGCTCTCGATCAGCCGCCAGCGGTCGGGGACCGGAATCTGGTCGGTCGGAAAGGCTTCGGGCGGCGGCGCGCGAAGGGCGCCGGGATTGTCCTGGCTGACCGGCGGCTCGAGCGTGTGCTGCGGAACGCCCGGCCGGCGCCGGCCGGGGAGGGGCGAGGTCTCGGGCGTCGTGACCGGCGGCTCGGCGGCCGGAGGCGGGGGAGGACCCTGCATGGCGGTGCCGCCGAGAAGCAAGGCGATTCCGCCCGCCAGCATCTTCTATTTCCCCTCGCAAACATTCTGGTCGGACGTGCCGAGGAAGGGGGCGAAGGGGCAGTTGACGTAGCGCAGCCGCACCGGATTGCCGCCGACATTGACGACGATCCTGTCGGCTCGGCGGGCGGGGTCGGCGTTGGCGAAGGTGCCGGCGCGGATACCGCCATTGTAGGTGCCGAGGAAGGCGATCATGTCGTCCTGGTCGATGCCGTCGCCTGAGACCCCGATTGCTCCGACCAAGGTGGCGCCGCGATAGACCGGGACCGAGCCCGGGAAGATCTGGATGCCGTTGGCGAGCCGGGTCGGGTGGGGGATGTGGCTGCACGCCTGCGGAACGTCGGCGCCGGCGCCGAGCACGAAGCCGACATGCTGCTTCACCGCGAGCTGGACGAGCGCCGACTGAAGGCCGGTCGAGAAGGGGTTGAAGGCGTCGATCGGCCGCGAGAAGGGGCCGGGCGGTCGGCCGACCTCGCCGTCGGGGAAATAGGGGCGCGAGAGGTTGCCGCCGGCGCGGTCGGTGAAGGCGAACTGGCCGGTCAGCGCGTTGGGATCGCCCAGGAAGGTCCGCACCGCCGTGACGAAAGCGGCCACGTCCGGATCGGGGTCCGCCTGGAGCTCGGCGGCGGCGCTGGCGCTCGAATAGAAAGCGGCGGTGCGCGCTTTCTGAAGCGACACGTCGATTCCGAAGATCGGCGCGTCGGGCGAGCGGACGATGCCGAGCACCTCGCCGTTGGTATCGACCACCGAGATCGAGACCTGGGCGCGGCTGTCGAGCGGGTGGCGGATCTGGGCGCGGGCCGCGCTCATGATCTTGAACGCCTCCTCGAGCAGGGCGGCGACCTCGCCGGACGTGAGGTTGCCGTCGGTGCCGGCGCGGATCGGATAGCGGTCGGCGCCGGCGCCGTTGGTGAGGATGAAGGCGTCGGGGTTGGCGAACTCGGCCGGGCTCGCGGCGCGGATGCCCGAATCCTCGGCGCCGTAGATACGCCCGGCCAGCACGCCGCCCGTGGCATTGTAATAGCCGCCCACGGAGACGAGGCCGCCGAGCGTTCCGTTCACCGAGGCGAACGGCGCGGCGGCGGCCGGGTTGGCGGCGAAATCGCCGGCGGTCGCGTCGGAGAAGCGGAGCAATGTGCCGTCGACCGGGATGCGGTCGGCGCGGATGTCGTCGGGCGGGGCGAAGCCGCTTTCGGCGGCCAGAGCGATGATCTCCTCGCCGTCCTTGTCGACGTCCTGCACTTCCGGGTCGAAGCCGTAGATGCCGTCGGCCATCACGCCGACGCCGCCGACCAGCACGCCGTTCTTGTAGAGCGGGAAGCCGCCCGGATCGGCGGCGAGGCCGAGCGGGGAGCGGTGCGGGCCGACGCTGGTGCCGAACCGGGTGGCGAGGTCGGAGCAGGGGAGCTGGCTGAACTGGACCCCGAACAAGGGCCCGCTCTCAAGCCCGACCGTTGCCGCCGACGGCGGGAAATGCTGCTGGACGATCATGCTCGCCGTCCGGGTCGAGAAGGCGTTGCCGCCGGACGAGAGATAGGCGCCGGTGATCGCCTTGGCGATCGCTCCGGCCGTCGCGGCGGGAACGTCGACGCCCTGCAGGTCGAAAGTGCTGCCGTTGGGCCCGCGCGGGATTGCGAGGCGCGGGTTGGCGCCGTTCATGGCGAAGACGGCGAGGACGTTGCCGACCCGGTCGACGACGGCGAGGGTGGCGGGGAGGCCGCGCGCCCGCGCCTCGTTCACGCCCTGGGCGAGCACCCGCTGGACGTCGGCCTGGGTCAGGGATTCCGGCGCGGGGACCGCATAGAGCGATTGCGGCGCGGGGGGCGGGGGCGGCACCGGAACCGGAACCGGCGTCGAGCCTCCGCCGCCGCCGGAGCTTCCGCCGCCGCCGCCGCACGAGCCGAGGATCAGGGCGCAGATCGCGGTGGCGGCGCGCTTCCTCATTTGAGCTTCCGGATCGCGGCGGCGGCGCGGCCGAGGCTGGCGCGGAAGTCGGCCGGCTCGAACGCATAGGGCTCGCGGACGGCGCGGTAGGCGAGGTTGATGTCGCCGCGGATCGCGGTCGCCTGCGCCGTCGTCACCGCGCCGGAATTGACCAGGGCGGAGAGCAATGTGTCGACCGCCATCACCGCCTGGACGCTGCCTTCGTAATCGGTGAAGCGGGCGCTGATCGCGTTGCCGGCGATGGCGTCGATGATCGCGAACACCTGGCCCCGGCCGATGCCGCCGCGGGCGAAGGCGTCGCCCAGCGCCGCGGCGCTCTCGCGAAGCCGCTGGGCGGCGGCGACGGCGCTCGGCCGGTCCCTGGCCAGAGCGAGGTGGAAGGCGCGGGAATCGCGCTCGAACCGGGTTGCCAGCGCCGGCGCCGCGACCCGGGCGGCGGCGGCGAGCATGATCATGTTCTCGTCATTGTAGGCCGGCATTCCGGTCGGAATCGGCCGGGCCGGGTTGCCGGGCGCGCTCGGCTCGTAGCCGGGATCGTCGGAGATCCGGCGGTGGCAGGTGTGGCAGTCGAAGAAATAGAATTCGGGGAAGACCCCGTTCGTCCCGCGCTGCGCATTGGCGAACAAGGCGAGCGAGCGGTCGAGCGCCATCGCCTGCCCGACCGCCCAGACCGCGAC
>JAXDPL010000123.1:0-35447 GCA_034668385.1 Sphingomonadales bacterium
CCGCCGCGCGCGCGCGCGGCTCGGCCGAATCGAGGGCCTCGATCAGCTGAGCCTCCTCCTTTTCGGGCGTGTAGGAAAGCTTTTTGTTCTCGTGATGTTCGGTTTCGGCGGGGGCATCGGTCGGCCACGGCTGGGCGACGTTGATGTCCCTCACCCTGCCTTCGCTCCGCGGCGGCTGCTGGTCCGACGAGCGATCGCCCCATCCCTCTTTCTTGAGGATGTTGGCGGCGCGCTTGTAGCCGGCGAGCAGGTCGGCGCCCTCGGCCGTCTCGACGAAGCCCTGAAGCGCCCGCACTCGGGCGAGCAGCCGGACGAGGTCGTCCTCTCCGCCCAGCGCGAACACGGCGTCGATCAGGTCGTGGCGAACGCCGGCCTCGCGCTGCTGGACCTTGAGGCGGTCGGCGAAGAAGTCGAGGACGTCCCGCCCAACCGCGATAACAGATGCTTCCACATACTCGAACGGATTGTCGATCAAGTCACGCAACAGCTCCTGATCATCGGAGCTCAAAGCTGGTGAAACTTTGCCAAGTTTAGCTCTCAACATTCGTGTCTGAAGCATATCCTGGACAAATTCGGTGTAGCGCAATCCGCTCCAGAAGGCTGCGGTTATAATGGCCTTTACGAGCGGAAGCCTGAGATTGTTTTGCAGGATCAACGCTATTGCAGAGATTGCAGATCGCCGCAGTGCGTACGGATCTTTCGACCCGGTTGGCCTCTCGTTCTCGACGAAAAATGAAATCAGCGTATCCAGCTTGTCCGCCAGGCTCACCGCCACCGTAACCGGGTAGGTTGGGACCTCATCGCCCTGCCCCGCGGGCTTGTAATGGTCGCGGATGGCGTCGGCGATTTCGGGCGGTTCTCCCTGGGCTCGGGCGAGGTGGCCGCCGACGATGCCCTGCAATTCGGGGAATTCGCCGACCAGGCCGGTGACGAGGTCGGCCTTGGCGAGGCGGGCGGCGCGTTCGGCGAGGGCGGCCAATTCTCTCCCCTCCCCTTCAGGGGAGGGGTCGGGGGTGGAGCTTGTTGAGGCCGGGGCGGCGGCATCCCCCACCCCAACCCCTCCCCTGAAGGGGAGGGGCTTTTCAGTAACGATCCCCTCCTCGACCAGCCACCGCGCCAGCCTGGCCACCCGCTCCACCTTGTCGGCGACGGTGCCGAGCTTTTCGTGAAAGACGATGTCGCCGAGCTTCTTCGCCTGCTCCTCGAGCGGAAGCTTGAGATCCTGCTCCCAGAAGAATTTGGCGTCGGCGAGGCGGGCGGAGAGGACGCGTTCATTCCCCTTGACGATCGCCGCGCCGCCGTCGGCCGCCTCGATGTTGGCGACGCAGACGAAGTGGGGGGCCAATTGCTCCTCCCCGGGACGGGGAGGGGGACCAGCCGCAGGCTGGTGGAGGGGGCCCGACTCCGACGCGGTGGAGAGGTGGGCCCCCTCCACCGGCTTCGCCGGTCCCCCTCCCCGTTCCGGGGAGGAATTAAGCGCGAAATATTTCGGGTTGGTGCGCATGGTGAGGCGGATGACCTCGGGCGGCACGTCGAGGAAGGCGGGGTCGAAGCCGCCGAGCAACGCGACCGGCCATTCGGTGAGGCCGGCATTTTCGGCGACCAGGCCCTCGTCCTCGACCAGGGCCAGGCCGGCCGCTTCGGCGGCGGCGCGGGCGCCGTCGCGGATGATCCGCTTGCGCTCCTCCTGGTCGACGATCACGTGGCAGGCCCTGAGCTTCTCGACATAGTCGCCGGCGCCGCCGAGGGTGATCGGGCCGCTGTGGTGGAAGCGGTGGCCGACCGTGGCGGCGCCGGAGCGCAGGCCGGCGATCTCGAATTCGACCAGTTCGTCGCCGAGCAGGGCGACGATGCCCTGCAGGGGGCGGACCCAGCGCAGGCTCTCGGTCGAGGCCGAGGTCTCCCCCCAGCGCATCGACTTGGGCCAGGGGAAAGCGCGGATAATGGCTGGGATCGCCTCGGCGAGCACCGCGGCGGTGGGCCGGCCGGGCTTCTCGACGATGGCGAACAAAACGCCGTCGCGCTCCTGAAGCTGGTCGCGCGCGAGCCCGGTCTTGCGGAGGAAGCCTTCGAGGGCCTGCGGCGGCGCCGAGGCGCGCGGGCCCTTGGTCTCCTCGCCGACGGCTTCGGTCTCTGCCGGAAGCCCGCGGGCGATGAGCGCGAGGCGGCGCGGCGTGGCGTAGGTCTCGAGCGCCTCGGCCTTCAGGCCGGCCTTGCCGATCTCGGCGGCGAACAGGCGGGCGAGATCCTCGCGCGCCCTGTCCTGCATCCGCGCCGGGATCTCTTCGGACAGGAGCTCCAGCAGGAAATCAGCCACTTACCCTCTCCCTGCAGGGGAGAGGGAGGGACCCGCCGCGAAGCGGTGAGAGGGTGAGGGCACGACGGGCGAGGGCGCGTGCCCTCACCCTCCCAAGCCTGGCGGCTTGGGCCCTTCCCTCTCCCCTGTAGGGAGAGGGGTTTGGGAAGCGACCTCTCACGCCGCCCACCCGTTCTTTTGCATCCAGCTTTCGCAGGCGCCTTTGGCGAGGTCTCGCACCCTTCCAATGTAGGCCTGGCGCTCGGCGACGGAGATGACGCCGCGGGCCTGGAGGGTGTTGAAGATGTGGCTGGCCTTGATCGCCTGGTCGTAGGCGGGAAGCGGGAGGGCGGCGGCGATGCAGCGGGCGTTCTCCTCGGCCGCGTCCCTGAACCAGCGCAGCAGGGTTTCGGTGTCGGCGGTCTCGAAATTGTAGGCGCTGAACTCGCGCTCGTTCTCGAGGAAGACGTCGCCGTAGCTTACAGCCCCCACCCCTAGCCCCTCCCCTGAAGGGGAGGGGTTGGAGGGGGGCTCGTTGAAGGCGAGGTCGAAGACGTTGTCGACGCCTTGGACGTACATGGCGAGGCGCTCGAGGCCGTAGGTCAATTCACCTGAGACCGGCTTGCAATCATAGCCGCCAACCTGCTGGAAATAGGTGAATTGCGTCACCTCCATGCCGTCGCACCACACCTCCCAGCCGAGGCCCCAGGCGCCGAGCGTCGGGCTTTCCCAATCGTCCTCGACGAAGCGGATGTCGTGCTTCGTGAAGTCGATGCCGATGGCCGCCAGCGAGCCCAGATAGAGGGTCTGGAGGTCCGCCGGGCTCGGCTTCAGGATCACCTGATACTGGTAATAATGGCCGAGCCGGTTGGGATTCTCGCCGTATCGGCCGTCGGTGGGGCGTCGGCAGGGCTGGACGTAGGCGGCCTTCCACGGCTTCGGGCCGAGGCTGCGGAGCGCGGTGGCGGGGTGGAAAGTCCCCGCCCCCATCTCCAGATCGTAGGGCTGGAGGATGACGCAGCCCTGGCGGCTCCAATGTTCGTGGAGGGTCAGGATCAGGCGCTGGAAGCTCGGCGGGCGGTCGGCCAAGATGGAAGCTGCTTTCGCACGTGCAACAAAGGGTGGCGACGCTTTGGCGCATGGGGCAGAGACGGTCAAGAAACGGGTCGGGGCCTCCCCTGCCCTGGCGAGGAGATGATGATGCGTTTTTCGTGGTTGAGGAAAGTCCTGGGGCCGCTCGCGGCGGCGGCGATGGCGGGCGGAGCCGCGGCGGCGCCGGCGCCGGCGCCCCACGTCGCCAAGCCGGCGATGTGGAAGCTCGCCGACGCGGACACGACGATCTACCTGTTCGGAAGCTTCCATTTGCTGCCCAACGGCGAGCAGTGGCGGACCCCGGCGTTCGAGACGGCGCTCGCCGGATCGGACACCCTGGTGCTGGAAGTCGCCAATCTCGATGATCCTTCGGCGCTGATCGCCAGCCTGATGAAGGTGGCCTACTCGCCGAACCTGCCGCCGCTCGCCGAGCGCGTGCCGGCGGAGAAGCGGGATGCGCTGAAGGCGATGATCGCCGAAAGCGGAATTCCCGAGGCCGCGCTCGACAAGATGGAGACCTGGGCGGCGGCCCTGCTGCTGACCGGAGTCACCTACAAGCGCCTCGGCCTCGACCCCAATGCCGGGGTCGAGCACAGCCTGATGGAGGGCTGGCGCAAGAGCGGCAAGCCGCTCGAGGGATTGGAGACGATCGACCAGCAGCTCGGCTATTTCGACCATCTCTCCGAGGACGCCCAGCGCAAGTTCCTCATCGGACTGCTCGATTCGCCCGAGAAGGGGCGCACCGAGTTCGCCGGAATGCTCAAGGCCTGGGAATCGGGCGACGTCGCCGGAATCGCCCGCACCTTCGACGACGAGACGCAGATGTCGGCGGAGCTGAGACGCACCCTGATGGCCGAGCGCAACGCCCGCTGGAGCGACTGGCTGAAGGCGCGGCTTGCGAAGCCGGGGACGGTGTTCGTCGCGGTCGGCGCGGGCCACCTCGCCGGCAGCGATTCGGTCATCCGACTGCTCGCCGAAAAGGGGCTGAAGGCGACCCGGCTGCAATAATGGCGATCCGCCTGATCTGCCTCGATGCCGACGACACGCTCTGGCACAACGAGGCCTATTTCGAGCGGACCCAGCGGGCGCTGGCCGAATTGCTGGGCGATTCCGCGCCGGCCGAGGCCGTTCAGGCGCGGCTGGAGGCGGTCGAGCATCGCAACGTCGACGCCTACGGCTACGGCGCGAAGGGCTATGTGCTGTCGATGATCGAGACGGCGCTGGAGCTCGGCGGCGACGCCCTGCCGGCAGCGACGGTCGGGCGGATCCTGGCGCTGGGGCGGGAGATACTGGCGCATCCGGTCGAGCTGCTCGAAGGCGTTCCGGACGCGCTCGACGCGCTGGCGGCGCTCGGCCGGCTGGTGCTGGTGACCAAGGGCGACCTCCACCACCAGGAAGCCAAGCTCGCCGCCTCGGGCCTCGGCGAGCGGTTCGAGGGGGTCGAGATCGTCAGCGACAAGAAGGCGGGCACCTACGCCCGGATCTTCGAGCGCTACGGGGTGCCGGCGGGCGAGGCGGTGATGGCGGGCAATTCGATGCGCTCCGACATATTGCCGGCGCTCGAGGCGGGGGCCTGGGCGGCCTACGTGCCATTCGAGCTGTGCTGGGCGCACGAGACGGCCGAGGCGCCGGTCGGGCATCCCCGGTTCCGGGAGCTCGAGAGCCTGGCCGAGCTGGCGGGCTGGATCGACAGCCTTTAGGCCTTGCGTGGAACTCCGCCCGCAGCATTGCTTTCTTCAGACTCTGGTCTATGCTTTTGAAACACATCAGGAGATTACGCATGCGGAAGCACGAGAAGGTTTCTCGCCACGGCGCGCCCGCCGTTCCTGCTTCCCGGCCGTGGCAGCCCCCGAAGGTTCGGCGCCTGGTCGCCAGCGCGGCGGAAAACAGCAGCAGCGGCAACACGGATTTTAGCGAAAACCTCTCCTGAGCCTGTGTCCCGAAGGTGGGAGCGCCAATCCTCTGGCGGGCGGCCGACCATGAAAACGTAGCGAATCCGAGCGCCATGCGGGCGGTGCTGCGCCGAGCGATCGAGGCTCGGCCGGATGACGCCATCCTCCATTTCCGCCTGGCGAACCTCGAGCTCGACCAATATGATTTTGCCGCGGCCGCGCGTTCGTTCGAAGCGGCGTTGCGGGGGGATCGACCGCCGCCGGACGCGCGGGCTCGCCTCGCCCGTTGCTACAACGCGCTCCTCGACTACCGCAAGACGCTGGGGCTGTTCGCGAATGCCGATCATTCCGAGGCCGAATATGAGCGCGGCACCGCCTTTTGGGCTCTGGGGATGCTCGGCGAGGCGGAAGCGGAGTTCCGGGCCGTTCTTCGCGCCGACCCGGACCACCGCGAGGCGTGCCGCAGCCTTTGCAAGATCGTTCGGGAGGCAGGCCGCACGGCCGAGGCGCTTGCCATTTGCGAGGATCTCGCGGCGCGCGGCGTGCGCCACGCGCAATTGCTCTACGAATGGGGCATCGCCCTCGCCCTGAACGGCGAACGAGACAGAGCGCGGGCCATCCTGACGGACCCCGAGCGCGTGACGATGCAATCCCTGCCCGTGCCGGACGGCTTTCCCGACCTCGCCGCGTTCAACCAGGCTCTGGCCGAGGAGCTGCTCTCCAATCCCCATCGCCTCAGCGCCTTGCCCGCGAACCAGGCCAATCGCGGCAGCAGTCGAATCCACAGCCTCTTCGCCGGAGCCAACCCCGACCTCGTCCGGCTCCTGCTGCGCGCCATCAAGACCCTCGTCGCGGCTTATCCTGGCGCGACGTCCGGATTCGACCCCTGGGCGGAAGCACGCCCGACCTGCGCGCACCTTCGCACCTGGGGATTGTTGCAGCGCGACGCGGATTTCGAGGAATGGCACCTCCACCCGGGAGGCTGGCTGAGCGGCGTCTATTATGTCCGCGTGCCGGATGCGGTGTCGGCCGAGGGTGCGGGGCCGGGCTGCATCGAGTTCGGCCCGCCCGGCGCGATCGTCCGAGCGATGCCCGACTTCCTTCCCGTCACGCGCTTTCAGCCGCGCGAGGGCATGGTGTTGCTGGCGCCCTCGCACTATCGGCACCGGACCATAGCCTCGCGCGTCGATGAGGACCGGATAAGCGTCGCGTTCGACGTGGTTTCGGACGAGGCGCGAAGCGACCGGCCGCGTTTCGGCGCGCGGAGCGATCCGGACCCGGCCGGGGCGGACATCCCCCTTTTCTGAGAGCGCGGTCGGGAGCCGACGGTCTGGTCGAACCATGAAAGAAGCAAAGTCAAGGTAGACTCCAAATCGGACGAAACAATTGGCCTTGCTAGAATTGACCGTACAATAGCCAAATGACACACTATCGAGTTAAAGCTCGAGTCGTCTCCGTTTTTCTTGTGTGCTCTTGTACAGCTAGGTGATGTGTTAGTTTAGAGCGTTTGGGTGGCTAGGCCGCCTGCGCCTTTAACCGCGCCGACGGCAATAAGGGGAGTATGTTCGATGCGGCGCTATGTCATAGCTGTTTTTGCCGGACTCTTTGCCATCGTCCTGGGGTTCAGTGCCTTCACTGGCGGGCTCGACGCGCAATCGGTCCTGGATATGGGGCTCGAGAACAATGTGGACCGACCCGGCAGCGATTATCGCTCGATCACGATGGCTACCTCGGATCCCCGCAGTTGCCAGGCGATCTGCGACCGCGACCGCCAAAATTGCGCGGCCTTCACCTACGTTCGCCCCGGAGTGCAAGGGCCGCAGCCGAAATGCTATCTCAAGAATAAGGTGCCCGCGGCCGCCGCGAACAACTGCTGCGTGTCCGGGCGCGCGGGCGGCTCGTGGGAGCCGGGTATCGACCGTCCCGGCTCGGATTTCACCCAGGTTCCGGCAACAAACGATCGCCAGGCCTGCCGCACCGCCTGCCGGGCCAACGGACAGTGCCGCGCCTTCACCTATGTCGATGCCGGCGTCCAGGGTCCCGCGCCAAGGTGCTATCTGAAGAATGCGGTGCCCGATCCCGTGCCCAATCCGCAGACGACGTCGGGGGTGATGGGGTAGCGAGCGGCGCGACTTCAGTTGCGTGGTATCTGTCTTCGATAGCTGAGCGCCTCGGCGACGTGGACGCGGCGGACGCTCTCGCTTCCGGCGAGGTCGGCGATGGTTCGGGCGACCCGGAGGACGCGGTGGAAGCCGCGGGCGGAGAGGCGCATCGCCTCGGCGGCCTGGCCCATCAGGCGGCGGCCGGGCTCGTCGGGAGTGGCGACCGAATCGAGCAGATCGCCGTCGGCCTCGGCGTTGGTGCGGAGGCCGTGGGCGGCGTAGCGCTCGGTCTGGATCCGGCGCGCCGTCCCTACCCGCTTCGCCACCTCGGCCGAGCCTTCGGCCGGCGGCGGCAGGACGAGATCGGCGGCGGCGACGGCAGCCACGTCGACGTGAAGGTCGATGCGGTCGAGCAACGGGCCGGAGACCTTGGCCTGATAATCGGCGGCGCAGCGCGGGGCGCGCGAGCAGGCGAGCGCCGGATCGCCGAGATGGCCGCACCGGCACGGGTTCATCGCCGCGATCAGCTGGACCCGCGCGGGGAAGGTGACGTGGGCGTTGGCGCGGGCGACCGAGACGGTGCCGGTCTCGAGCGGCTGGCGCAGCGAATCGAGCGCCGAGCGCTGGAATTCGGGCAGCTCGTCGAGGAACAGGACTCCGAGATGGGCGAGGCTGACCTCGCCGGGGCGGACGCGCAAGCCGCCGCCGACCAGGGCGACCATCGAGGCGCTGTGGTGCGGCGCCCGGAACGGGCGGTTGCGGATCAGTCGTCCGCCGGTCAGCGCCTCTGCGACGCTGGCGATCATCGACACTTCGAGCGCCTCCGACGGAGTCAGCTCGGGCAGGATTCCGGGCAGGCAGGCGGCGAGCAGCGACTTGCCGGCGCCCGGCGGCCCGGTCATCAGGAGGTTGTGGCCCCCGGCCGCGGCGATCTCCAGCGCGCGCTTGGCGGTCTCCTGGCCCTTCACCTGGGCGAGGTCCGGGCCGAGGCCGTTGAGAGCCGCCTCGCCCGGCCGCGGCGGCGGGAGCACCGCGCTGCCGCGGAAATGGTTCATGAGGGCGATCAAATCCGGCGCCGCGACGATCTCGATGTCGCCGGCCCAGGCGGCTTCCGGGCCCTGCGCGGCGGGGCAGACCAGGCCGAGGCTGCGCGCCGAGGCGTGCATCGCGGCGAGCAGGACGCCGGGCGACGGCGCCACCCGGCCGTCGAGGCCGAGCTCGCCGACCGCGACATAGCCGGCGAGGGTCTCGCTATCGATCGCGCCCATCGCGGCGAGCAGGCCCAAGGCGATCGGCAGGTCGTAATGCGAGCCTTCCTTGGGCAGGTCGGCGGGCGACAGGTTGACGGTGATTCTCTTGGGCGGAAGCGAGAGTCCGATCGCGGCGAGCGCGGCGTGGACCCGCTCGCGGCTCTCCGCCACCGCCTTGTCCGGAAGGCCGACGACCAGGAACTTGGGCAGGCCGCTCGAAATCTGGACCTGGACCTCGACCGCGCGCGCCTCGAGCCCCAGGAACGCCACCGTGGCGACATGCGCGACCATCCGCTCTCTCCGTTTCGGACTCCGTTTTGGTAGGGAGTCGGCGCTCCTCGCGCAATCCGTCGACGGTTTTTTCGGCGAGCCGTCTTGCGCGGCTAACACAGTGACGCCACATCGCCCGCCATGAAGCATTGGTGGTCGCGGCAGACGGAGAGGCCGGGGGTCCGGATGGCCCTCGTCGGCGTCGGCTTCCTTCTGATCGCGCTGACCCCCTTGGTCGGCCCGATACCGGGCCCGGGCGGGATCGTCGTCTTCGCCGCCGGCCTGACCCTGGTTCTGCGCTACAGCGACTGGGCGAAGAAGCAGTATGTCAGGCTCAAGAAGAAGCACCCGAAGAAGGGGGCGTGGGCCGATTGGGGGCTGAGGCGGCAGAGTCACATGCGCCGGGAGGCGCGGCGCAAAGAGCGGGAAGCGGCGGAGGCTGCGAAGCCCCCCGAATCGCCCGCCGATCTGGAGGCCGGCGAGGCGGTCGAGACGGCCGAACTCCATATGGGCGCGATGCACGTCGACCAGGCCAGCGAGCCGGGGCGTTCCGATTGACTTTCGAGGCCTCCTTGCGTATCGGCGCGGGCGAGGAAGGCCGCACCCGCGGGGGCGGCCGTTTCAGTTTTCGAGGAATGAGCGATGAAGCGGACTTTCCAGCCCAGCAACCTGGTGCGCAAGCGGCGCCACGGCTTCCGCGCCCGGACCGCGACGGCGGGCGGCCGCAAGGTTCTGGCGGCGCGCCGCGCCCGCGGGCGCAAGACGCTGTCGGCCTGAGCGGCCGGCCCTACACGATCCTTACCCGCAGGGCCGATTTCCTCGCGGCGAATCGCGGCCGCCGGGCCCCCATGCCCGGCTTCGTCCTGCTCGTCCGCGACCGCGGCGACGCGGATTCCGCCATGCGGCTCGGAATCACCGTCACGAAAAAGATCGGCGGCGCGGTGGTGCGCAACCGGATGAAGCGGCGCTTCCGGGCGCTCGCCCGCGAGCTACTGCCCGAATGCGGCGTGACCGGCGCCGACCATGTGCTGATCGGCCGCGCCGGCGGAGTCGACCGCGACTTCGCCCTGCTCCGCGACGAGCTGGCCCGGGCGCTGGCGAAGCTGAAGCGATGATCGCCCGGCTGCTGATCCTGATCGCGAAGTGCTGGCAGAAGGGCCCGTCGCTGGTGCTGCCGCCGAGCTGCCGCTTCCAGCCGAGCTGCTCGGCCTATGCAATCACCGCGCTGCGGCGCTATGGCGCGCTTCGGGGGAGCTGGCTCGCGGCCAGACGCCTCGCCCGATGCCACCCCTGGGGCGGCTCTGGCCCCGATCCGGTACCTTGAGGAATTTTCGCCCGTGAACGAACAGCGCAACATCATCCTGGCGGTCGTGCTGTCGGCGCTCGTCCTGATCGGCTGGACGTTCCTCTCCGAGCGCTTCATTCCGACCGCCAATCCGCCGGCGACCAAGACGGTCAACGGCAAGCAGGTCCCCCTGCCCCGGCCGCAGGCGAGCCCGTCGGCGAACACGCCGGCCGTGAGCCAGGACCGGGCGACGGTGCTTCGCTCGACGCCGCGCATCGCCGTCGACACGCCGCGCCTGCACGGCTCGATCGACCTCAAGGGCGCCCGGATCGACGACCTCGCCCTCACCCAGCACCGCGAGAGCATCGCCGCCAACTCGCCGCCGATCCGGCTGCTCTCGCCGGCGGGCGCTCCGGACGCCTATTTCGCAAGCTTCGGCTGGAGCGGGGACGGCATCGCCCTGCCCGGGCCGGACACGGCGTGGACGGCGAGCAGCGACCATCTGACGCCGGGCGGCCCGGTCACGCTCACCTGGACCAATCCGCAGGGCCTGCGCTTCGACATCGCGTTCGCGGTCGACGATTCCTATCTGTTCACCGTCGAGCAGCGAGTCTCGAACCCGACCGGCGGAGCGGTCGCGGTGCGGCCCTGGGCCCTGGTCAGCCGGGCCGGCGAATCGCACGACAAGAGCAGCTTCTCGACCCATATCGGCCCGGTCGGCGTGTTCGACGGAGCGGCCAATTACAGCTGGACCTACAAGGACCTCACCGAGAAAGGCGATCAGCGGCTCGGATCGAACGGCGGCTGGATCGGCTTCACGGACAAATATTGGCTGACCGCCCTCGTCCCCGACCAGGCGAGCCATGTCGACGCCTCGTTCCGCCACGCCGCGAGCGGCAGCTTCCAGGCCGATTTCGCCCCGGCCCAGGCGATCGTTCAGCCGGGCAAGGCGCTTTCCTACCGCTCCCACTTCTTCGCCGGCGCCAAGGAAGTGAAGCTGCTCGACCGCTACACCGCCTCGCTCGGAACGCCGCTCGAGCGGGCGATCGACTGGGGCTGGTTCCGCTGGTTCATGAAGCCGATCTTCATGCTCTTGATGTGGCTCTACGACACGATCGGCAATTTCGGCTTCGCGATCATCTGCCTGACCCTGATCATCCGCACCCTGCTCTTCCCTGTGGCGCAGAAGCAGTTCCGCTCGATGGCGGCGATGCGGGTCGTCCAGCCGAAGATGAAGGCGCTTCAGGAGCGGCACAAGGACGACAAGCCGCGGATGCAGCAGGAGATATTGAAGCTCTACCAGGAGGAGAAGGTCAACCCGATGGCGGGGTGCCTGCCGATCCTCCTCCAGATCCCGATCTTCTACGCGCTCTACAAGACCCTGCTCGTCTCGGTGGAGATGCGCCACAAGCCGTTCATCCTGTGGATAAAGGACCTGTCCGCGCCGGATCCGCTGACCCCGGTCAATCTGTTCGGCTACCTCCACTTCACGCCGCCCACCTATCTCGCGCTCGGCGTGCTGCCGATCCTGTTCGGCGTCACCATGTATTTTCAGACCAAGCTCAACCCGCCGGCGACCGATCCGGTGCAGCAGCAGATGATGACGATGATGCCGTGGGTGATGATGTTCATCTTCGCGCCGTTCGCGGCGGGCCTGCAGCTCTATTACGTGTTCAACAACCTCTACGGCCTGGCCCAGCAGAGATGGCTCTACGCGCGCTATTCGCCCGAGATGCTGAAGGAACGGCGCAAGCCGGCGAAGGCGTGAGCGGCGAAGCGGACGATGACGCCGCGGCGCTCGACGAGGCGGCGCGCAAGCTCTTCTCCGGACCGATCGCCTTCCTGAAGTCGGCGCCCGCGCTCAGATTCCTGCCCGATCCCGATGTGCCGGAGGTCGCTTTCGCCGGACGCTCCAACGTCGGCAAATCGTCGCTGCTCAACCGGCTCGCCAACCGGACCGCCCTTGCGCGCACGTCGAACACGCCGGGGCGGACCCAGGAGCTCAACTTCTTCGACGTCGGCGCGCCGCTTCGCTTCCGGCTGGTCGACATGCCCGGCTACGGCTTCGCCAAGGCGCCGAAGGACGTGGTCCGCAAGTGGCGTCACCTGATCAACGACTATCTGCGCGGGCGGGCGGCGCTGAAGCGCGCCCTGGTGCTGGTCGATTCGCGCCACGGCCTCAAGGACGTCGACCTCGAGGTGATGAAGATGCTCGACGACGCGGCGGTCAGCTACCGGCTGGTGCTGACCAAGGCGGACAAGGTGAAGGCGTCCGAGCTCGAGGCGGCGACGGCGGCGACGGCGGCCGTGGCGGCGAAGCGGCCCGCGGCGCATCCGGAGGTGCTCGCCACGTCGAGCGAGACCGGGCTCGGCATCGACGCGCTGAGGCGGGCGGTGGTCGAGGCGATCGTTTAGTCCTCCCCTGCATTTGCAGGGGAGGGGGACCGGCCGAAGGCTGGTGGAGGGGCTTCTGCAGAGATAGCTCGCTTCGCTCGCGCCCCTCCACCGCACTGCGTGCGGTCCCCCTCCCCCGAAATCCGGGGGAGGATTCTGTCGATTAATACCCCATCAAAGCAAGCACTTCTCGGCGGCTTCTCTCATCCTCGCGGAACACGCCCATCATCCGGCTGGTGGTCATCATCACGCCGGGGGTCTGGACTCCGCGGGCGGTCATGCAGGCGTGGCTCGCCTCGATCACCACCGCGACTCCCTGGGGCTGGAGATGCTCGCAGATGCAGTCGGCGACCTGCGCGGTCAGCCGCTCCTGGACCTGGAGCCGGCGGGCGTAGCCGTGGAGGACCCGGGCAAGCTTGGAGATTCCGACCACCCGGTTGGCGGGCAGATAGGCGATCGACGCCTTGCCGATGATCGGCGCGAGATGATGCTCGCAATGCGACTGGAACGGTATGTCCTTGAGGAGCACGATCTCGTCATAGCCGCCCACTTCCTCGAAGGTTCGGCTGAGATGGTGGGAGGGATCCTCCGTATAGCCGCTCGCATATTCCTTCCAGGCGCGGGCGACGCGCGCGGGGGTGTCGAGCAGGCCTTCCCGGTCGGGATCGTCGCCGGCCCAGCGGATGAGGGTGCGCACAGCGTCGGCGACGTCGGCGGGAACCGCGACCTTCGGCGAGGCGCGGACGAGGTCGCCGTCGGAGGGTTCGCGCTGGTCGGCCATTTCACTTTCGTCCCACGAAACAGGATGGCGACCCCGACAGGATTCGAACCTGTGGCCCTCAGATTAGGAATCTGATGCTCTATCCTGCTGAGCTACGGGGTCGTCACTCGCGGTCTGCGCTTTCGCGGCTTTGCCGTGCGAGGTCAAGGCGGCCGGGCGACCGGGGAGGGGCCCGACGGTCGGCTAGAGGCGCGTGAAGCGCCGGACGAGATAGCCGAGCCTCGATCTCAGCGACCCGCTGCCCAGGCTGATGTCGCCGCGGCCGAGGGGAAGGTAGCGCGTCGTCGTGGCGCGGCGGCGAAGACGGTCGTTCGCCTCCACCCCGGTCGAATAATAATACATCGCGATGCTCGCCCGCGGATATTCCACCGGAAACATCAGCGGGAACGGGTGGCCGTGGAGCGTCGTGTCGTTGGTGTTGAAGATGACCAGGCGGTTGAATACCGGCTCGATCGTCTTCTGGGCGTCTCCGCCCAGGCGCTGGATCATCAGCTCCCCGCCATATTCCGGCTTCCAGTCCCGGTTGAGGTAGAGAAGGACGTTGATCCGCCGGTCGGCGCGCAGCTTGGCGTTCCAGTTGAAGTCCGAATGCATCTTCAGAAAACCCCCGCGGGTGGTCTGGTGGATGCCTCCGCCCTCCAGGAAGGGGTCGCCGAACAGGCCGTCGATGCCGCTGATCGTTTCCATCGGGGTGATGAACGCACCCGAATTCAGGTAGGAGATGATTTCGAAGGTCACCTCGTCGAACAGGTCCCAATCATTGCAGCCAGTTTTAAGGCGCTGGGTTATATCGTTGCTCTTATTGATATTGTTCGCCGTATGACGCACTTCATCGTGAAGCCGATCCGCCACTTCGGGGAGAAGGAAGTCGTCGATCACGAGGTGCGGGAACGGCGACGCCTGTTCAAAACGGGCGGCGAGGCCGTCAAGGTCGTCGAAAGCGTCGGGCCTGATCCACTGGGGCAAGCAAAAACCTCATATGCTCGTTTTGCCGGGATATGCGGCGAGGAGTGCGGCGCGTCAATTCTCAGCGGCGGGATCGACGACGGGGAAAAGCAGCGGCGCCACCGGAACGCCCTCCTCGACCAGGCTTTCCGCCTCGGCGCGGGTGGCTCGGCCGTGGATGGCGCGGGCCTCGCTGTCGCCGAGATGGATGGCGCGGGCTTCCTCGGCGAAGCGGTCGCCGACCGCTTCCGAGCCCTCGAGCATCTGCTTCTGGACCGCGGCAGCGGCGGCGAGCATCGCCTTGACCCGCTCCGCATCGCCGGAGAAGAGCTCGGGGCCGGACGCCGCGTTGGATTTCGCGCCCACGGCCGGCGCCATCGGCGCCTTCGCAACCTCCCGAGCGCCGCAGATCGGGCAGGCGACGAGGCCCCTCGCCTGCTGCGACTCGTAATCCTCAGAGGAGCCGAACCAGGCTTCGAAAACATGCCCTTGCGGATCGCATTTGAGATCGAAGATGATCACTTGCGCGTGACCGGCGGAATCGCGCGGCGGTGGCGGATCGCCGGTACCCTGGCCCGGACGGCGGCGACGTCGCCGGGGTCGATCTCGGCGAAGCCGAGGCCGTTATTGGCGCCGCCCATGTCGAGCAGCACCTCGCCCCACGGACCGACGACGAGGCTGTGGCCGTAGGTGTAGCGCCCGTCCTCGTGATGGCCGCACTGGGCGGCGGCGATCACGAACACGCCGGCCTCGATCGCCCGGGCGCGCATCAGCACGTGCCAATGCGCCTCGCCGGTCGGAACGGTGAAGGCGGCGGGGATGGCGAGCAATTCGGCGCCGGCGTCGGTCAGGGCCGTGTAGAGGCCGGCGAAGCGCAGGTCGTAGCAGATCGAGAGGCCGAGCGGGCCGGCGGGGGTGTCGACCACGACCGCGCCCTCCCCGGCTTCGTAAGCCGCCGATTCGCGCCAGCTCTCGCCGGTCGGCAGGTCGACGTCGAAGAGGTGCAGCTTGTCGTAGGTCGCCCGGATTTCGCCTTTGTCGTCAATGACGAAGCCGCGGTTCCTGAGCTTTC
Source organism: Sphingomonadales bacterium (assembly GCA_034668385.1). Classification (GTDB taxonomy): domain Bacteria; phylum Pseudomonadota; class Alphaproteobacteria; order Sphingomonadales; family Sphingomonadaceae; genus Allosphingosinicella. The sequence goes on from JAXDPL010000123.1 coordinate 15,380, forward strand.
CGTCCGGCCCGATGACGGCCAGCGAGCCGAGATGGACCCACAGCCTGTGCCGCGCCGCGGCCTCGCGGACGGCGGCGAGCACCGGATCGTCCTCCGGCGTTCGGAGGCTGGCCGCCGCGCGCTGGCGGTCGCGGTCGAGGAGGCCGCTCATCTCAGGCGTGAACAGCATCGCCGCCCCGCCCGAGGCCGCCTCGCCGACCGCTCCGACGAGGTCGCGGGCATTGGCCTCGGGATCGATGCCGGTGCGGGCCTGGTAGAGGGCGATGCGGGCCATCCCCGCCGGGGTGCGGCGCGGGCCGGGCCATGTCAATCGGCGGCGTCATGACGTCACTTGCGGTTCCGGCGGCCGGCGCTAGGTCCGGCACCATGGAGAGTGTCAAGCGATCCTTCGCCCCGGTGACCGACGCGCACACCCGGGTGCTGGTGCTCGGCAGCCTGCCGGGCGAGGAATCGCTGGCGCGCCGTCAATATTACGGCAACCCGCGCAACCATTTCTGGCGGCTGATCGGGGCGGTGACCGGCGAGACGCTGGAGACGCTCCCCTACGAGGCGAGGCTGGAGCGGCTGCTCGCGACGGGCGTCGGCCTGTGGGACACGATCGGCGCGGCCACGCGGCACGGCAGCCTCGACGGCAATATCCGGAGCATCGAGGCCAATAAGCTCGCCGGCCTGGTCGAGGGCCTGCCGGAGCTGCGCGCGGTCGGCTTCAACGGCGGCCGCTCGGCATCGCTCGGCCTCAGGCAGCTTGCCGGCCGGCCGCTGGCGCTCCTCCCCCTCCCCTCCAGCAGCCCCGCTTACACCCTTCCGTTCGAGGCGAAGCGCGAACGGTGGATGGCGCTGCGTCCCTTCCTCGGCTGACGTTCATCCTAATGAAAGGTGGCGCTGCGCAGGGCGAACTGCTATGTGATGCTGTATCGTCGCCTAGATTGGCGCGGCGCCTGACACTGTTCCGGAGCGAGACCGACTTTCCATGACCCGGCTGCTGAGCCTGTTGATGATCGTGGCGCTGGTGACGACGCAGGGGACGGCGATGGCTTCGGCCCTCTGCCGCCACCCGAGCGCGCAGGCACATATCCTCGCCCGCCAGAGCCATGACGCCCGGATCGCGGCAATCGCCCTCGGCGAAGAGGAAGCGGCCGCAACCGCCTCCAAGAAAGCGTCGCAGTCCGCCGATTCGCCGAGCCACTGGCCGGCCGAGCTGCTGCCTGCCACCCCGGAGACGCCGCCGCGCCGTATGGTCGAGCCCGTGCGCCTGAGGCCCGGGCTCCACACCGCTTTGGCTTCGGCCACGATCCTGCCGCTGCTGAAACCGCCTTCGGCCTGAGCCGAGCCGGGGGCTGACGCCCGTTTTCCGACGGCCGCCGAACCGCTCCCACTCCCTCCCCGACCTATCGAACGGGCCGCGCCGCCGTGCGCGGCCGGGGCGTATTCAGCAGACTCGACAGGAATTTTCCGATGCTTCGCACTTCGCTTCTGGCCGGCACGGCCGCCATCGCCGCCCTCTCCACCGCCGCCGTCGCGCAGGACGTGCCGGCTCCCCCTCCCTCGACCTCCGACACGGGCACAAAGCAGCGTCCGGCGACTGAAGACACGGCGACCGCGACGCCCGCCGCGACCTCTCTGGCCCCCGGTCAGGAAATCGTCGTCACCGGCTTCCGCCGCAACCGCGAGGACATTCTCTCCGGCACCTCGGTGGTCAGCGGGGTCGAGCTCACCCGCGACCTCAGGCCGACGATCGGCGAGACGCTGTCGCGCCAGCCCGGAGTCTCGGCCACCTCGTTCGGGCCCAACGCTTCGCGGCCGATCCTGCGCGGCTTTCAGGGGGAGCGAATCCGAATCCTCACGGACGGTATCGGCAGCCTCGACGTCTCCAACACCAGCGTCGACCACGCTGTCGCCATCAATCCCCTGACGGCGCAGCGGATCGAGGTGCTGCGCGGGCCCGGCGCCCTTCTGTTCGGCTCGGCGGCGATCGGCGGAGTCGTCAACGTCATCGATGCCCGCATTCCGCGCCGCATCCCCGATGAAGGATTCCACGTTCAGGGCCTGCTTACCTACGGCTCGGCCGCCGACGAGCGCTCGGCCAACGGCGCGCTCGACGTCCCGGTGGGCCGGCATTTCATCGTTCATGTCGACGGCAATTACAGCAAGACGGACGACCTCAGGATCGGCGGGTACGTTCTCTCGCCGGAGCTTCGCCGCGAGGCCGCTGCGAGCCCCGACCCCGACGTGCGCGCCCTGGCAGACCTGCGCGGCCGCCTGCCCAACAGCGGCGGCCGAACTTCGGACATCGCCGCCGGAATCGCCTGGATCGACAGCAACGACAATGTCGGCTTTTCGGTGAACCATTTCACCAGCGTCTACGGCATCCCCATCCGCTATCCGCTCGACCCGGCGCTCAAGGCGGAGACGGTGCATATCGATCTCAGGCAGACCCGGGTCGACGGCCGGGCGGAGTTCGGACTGGGCAGCGGCTTCATCGAGAGCGTGCGTCTGCGCGGCGGCTATTCCGACTACCAGCACAGCGAGATCGACGAGGACGGCGCCGTCGGCACCACCTTCTTCAACAAGGGCTATGAAGGCCGGCTCGAATTCGTCCAGAACGCCAGGGGAGGCTTCGGCGGCGGCTTCGGCGCGCAATATTTCCACCGTGCCCTGGACGTCGTCGGCGACGAGAAGGCGCTGCCTCGCAATACGACCTCTCAGGCGGGCATCTTCGCGCTCGAATCCTATACGGCCGGCAAGCTCAAGGCCGAACTGGGCGGGCGCTACGAACGGCAGACCGTGCACGGCGACTCCGACGCGGTGGTCGGCAATCCCGACATCACCCGCACCTTCGACGTCTTCTCAGGCTCGCTCGGAGCCAGCTACGGGACGAGCAAGCTGCGCTTCGGCCTCAACGCCTCGCACACCGAGCGGGCGCCGGGCGCAGAGGAGCTGTACATCAATGGCCCCCACCCCGGCACGCAGGCATTCGAGATCGGCGATCCCAACCTGAAGAAGGAAATCAGCGACGGGATCGAGGCGACGCTGCGCGGGGCGGGCGATGGCTACAGCTTCTCGGCCTCGGCCTATGGCCTGTGGTTCAGCCATTACATCTACGAACAGGCGACCGGGGCGGTGCAGGACGATTTGCCGGTCTACGAGCAGCGGCAGGCGAGCGCGCGCTACGTCGGCTTCGAAGTGGAAGGCTCGGCCCGTCTGGCGACGATCGGCTCCACAACCCTCAACGCCGACGCGCTGGCCGATTACGTCAGCGCGACCGTGGTCCATGTCGGCCCGGCGCCGCGAATCCCGCCGCTGCGCTTCCTCGCCGGGCTCGAGGCCCAATCCGACCTCGTCAACGCCCGGCTGGAGGTCGAGAAGGTCGCGCGCCAGGGCCGCCTCGCGCCGCTCGAGACCCCGACCAAGGGCTATACGATGGTCAATGCCTCGGTCTCGATCTCGCCGCTCCGCGCCCACAAGGAGCTGAGCTTCACGCTATCGGCCAATAACGTCTTCGATGTCGATGCGCGGCGGCACGCGAGCTTTCTGAAGGACTATGCGCCTCTCGCCGGCCGCGACATCCGCCTCTCGGCGCGCTTCGCCTTTTAAGAGGAAGGATTCGGCGACGCCGGGCCGAATGCAATGAATGTTGCGCATACCGGCCGGCATGTTATCTCATGCCCGCGTGAGATCCTTGTTCACCCTGTTCGTGCTCGTCGCCCTCGTCCTCGGACAGGGGACGGCGCTGGCGACGTCGGTCTGCCGGCACGCGAGCGCCCAAGCCCATGTCGCCGCGCGCCAGAGCGCCGATTCGGGCAAGGCCGCCGCCGCCTATGCGGAGGAGACCGCCGACGCGGCCGCCTCGAAGAAGGGATCGGCGTCGAACACGAGCGCGGGTCCGGCGCTGGCCGCCTTGCTGCCGCCTTCGCCGCCGGTCGTGGCGACGTTCCCGCGGGAAACGCTGCTCCTCCGCGCGGCGGACCGCCCGCCGCTCGTCGGCCTTTCCCTGAGACCGCCCCTCCCCCCACCGCTCGCCTGAGCCGGCGCCCGGAGCGCTGACGCGAGACCGGTCTCGCGGCTCAGCTTTCGTTCCGGCCGCCTTCTTGATCGGCGCGTGCCGCGATCGGCGCGCGCAATCCGCCTTTCGGCGGGTCTGTTTCGGGAAATGGCTCATGTCTCTTTCTGTTTTCAAAGCCGTCGCGGGGAACCGATGAGAATCGGATCGCTTCGCCCGGCGCGCGCCGCCTTCCTCGCCCTGCTGCTCGGCGGCTGCGTGGTCGGTCCCAATTTCAAGCGGCCGGCGGCGCCCGACGTGCCGCGCTATACCGCCGCGCCGCTTCCCGCCGCGACCGTCGCGACTCCGGGCGTTCCCGGCGGCGAGGCGCAGCGCTTCGCCAGCGGCGCCGACATCCCCGCCGACTGGTGGACCTTGTTCCATTCGCCCGCCCTCGACGCCCTGGTCCGCCAGGCGCTGGCCAACAATCCGAACCTCAAGGCGGCGCAGGCGGCGCTGCTGGCGGCTCACGAGAATAGCCGAGCGCAGCACGGCGCCTTTCTTCCGCAGGTGTCGGCCGGGCTCGGGATCACCCGCCAGCGCGACCCTTCCGGCGCGCTCGCCCCGGTGCCGAGCAACAACGCCTTCCTCTACACCCTGGTCACGCCGCAGCTCAGCGTCTCCTACGTGCCCGATGTGTTCGGGCTCAACCGGCGCACGGCGGAGGCGGCCGCGGCGCAGGAGGAAGCGAGCCGCTTCGAGATGATCGCGGCCGACATCGCCTTAAGCGCCAACGTCGTCGCGGCCGCGATCCAGCTCGCCTCGCTCGAGGACCAGGTCGACGCGACCCGGGCGCTGATCGACATCGACCGCAAGATGCTCGCCATCACCGGCTATCAGAAAAGCAAGGGCTATGTCGGCGGCCTCGACGTCGCCGCGCAGCAGGCGCAGCTCGCCCAGCTCGAGGCCTCGCTGCCGCCGCTGGTCAAGCAGATCGACCAGCAGCACAACCTACTGGCGACCCTCACCGGACATTTTCCGGGCGAGGCGCCGGTCGAGAAGTTCGCGCTGGCCGGCCTCACCCTGCCGCAGGACCTGCCGGTGACTCTGCCCTCGGCGCTGGTCGCGCAGCGGCCCGACGTGCTCCAGGCCCAGGCCAACATGCACGCGGCCAGCGCCCAGGTGGGGGTCGCGACCGCCAACCGCCTGCCCAACATCACCTTGACCGCCAATGCCGGAAGCACCGCGCTGGCGATCGGCCAGGTGTTCGGCCCGGGCACCGGCTTCTGGAACCTCGGCGCGGCTTTGCTGGCGCCGATCTTCGACGGCGGCACCCTCAAGCACCAGCAGCGCGCCGCCAAGGCCGCCTACACCCAGGCCGCGGAGCAATATCGCGCCACCGTCCTCACCGCCTTCCAGGAGGTCGCCGACAGCCTGACCGCGCTCGACCAGGACGCGCGCACGCTGAAGGCCACCGTGGCGGCGGCGGACGCGGCCAGGAAGACGCTCGATCTGTCCCGGCTCCAGTACAAGGACGGCTATGCCGGCTACCTCGCCGTGCTCAGCGCCGAGCAGGGCTACCAGCAGGCCCGGCTCGCCCTCGTCCAGGCCGAGGCCAGTCGCTTCGCCGACACGGCGGCCCTGTTCCAGGCGCTCGGCGGCGGCTGGTGGCGCCGCACCGATCTCGAAGGCAATCCCCATGCGCAATAAGACCCTGCTCCTCGCCGCGGCGGCGTCCGCCTTGCTCGCCGGCTGCTCCGCCGCGACCAGCCAGCCGGACAACGCCCAGGCGCCGGTCGCCAATGTCACGCTGACCCGCGACCAGCTTCGCCACATCCACCTCTACACGGTGACGGCCTCGGCCTTCACCCGGACGATCAAGGCGCCGGGGACGGTCGATTACGACAACGACCAGTCGACGACGGTGGTGTCGCCGTTCAACGGGCCGGTGACGAGGCTTCTCGTGTCGCTCGGACAGCATGTCGCCAAAGGCCAGCCGATCGCGATCGTCCAGTCGGCCGATTACGCCGCCGCGGCCGGCGCCTATCGCAAGGCCGTGGTCACCGCGAGCAACGCGCGGCGGATCGCCGCCGCCGACCGCGACCTCGCCGCGCACGACGGAATCGCCGCGCGCGAGGCGGCGCAGGCGCAGACCGACGCCGCGAGCGCCGAGGCCGACCGCGCCGCGGCGCTGCAGGCGCTCGCCGCATCGGGCGCCGATCCGGGCACGATCGGCGCCATCGGGGCCGGGCGAGTCTCCGCCGGCGCCGTCATCCGAGCCCCGATCGCCGGGATGGTGGTCGACCGTCCGATCACGCCCGGCCAGCTGCTCCAGGGCGGAACCACGCCGGTCGTGACCATCGCCAACCTGTCGCGGGTCTGGGTGCTCGCCGAGGTGCCCAACAGCGACGTCGCGGCGATCGGGCCGCGAAGCCCGGCGACGATCGACGCCGGACCGGGGATCGGCACCTTTCACGGCGTGGTCGACAACATCTCGGCCTCGGTCGATCCGAACAGCCGGGCGGTGATCGCGCGCATCGTGCTCGCCAATCCGGGGGCGTTGCTGAAGCGGCAGATGTATGTCGACGTCTCGATCCGGTCGCCTCAGCAGACGACCGGCGTGGTGGTGCCGGTCTCCGCGGTGCTTCGCGACGACGAGAATCTGCCGTTCGTCTATCTCGCTCTGCCGGGCGGAAGCTTCGCGCGCCGGCACGTCACGCTCGGCGACCGCGACGGCCTGGTCTACCAGATACGCGACGGGCTGGCGGTCGGCGACCGGGTGGTCACCGACGGCGCGCTCTTCCTCCAGTTCATGCAGAACCAATGAGCGAGCATTCGCGCGACCCCGATCTGCCGCCGCCGCCGGGCTCGTCGTTCATCAACGGCATCGTCGGCGCGAGCCTGCAGCAGAGGCTGCTGATCGGGCTTCTGACCATCCTGCTGATCGGAGTCGGCCTGCGCGCGCTCCATCGCCTTCCGGTCGATGCCTATCCCGATCTTTCGCCGCCGATGGTGGAGATCATCACCCAATGGCCGGGCCACGCCGCCGAGGAGGTGGAGCGGCTGATCACCGTCCCGACCGAGATCGGGATGAACGGGATCCCGCGCACGTCCGTCGTCCGCTCGGTCTCGCTCTACGGACTGTCGGACGTCGTCATCACCCTCGACCAGGGCGCCGACCGCGAGTTCGCCCGGCAGCAGGCGTTCAACCGGCTCGGCGACATCGGGCTTCCGGAAGGCGTCACGCCGTCCATCTCGCCGCTCACCTCGCCGTCCGGCCTCATCTATCGCTACACGCTGCAAAGCCCCGACCGCTCGCCGACCGAATTGAAGACGTTCGAGGACTGGACGGTCGAGCCGCAATTCGCGTCGGTGTCCGGAGTGGCCGACGATTCCGGGTTCGGCGGCGGCGAGATGCAGTACCAGGTACAGGTCGACCAAGTGAAGCTGGCGGCGGCAGGCGTCTCGATCCAGCAGGTCGAGAGCGCGCTCGGCGCCAATAACGGCAATGGCGGCGGCGGCTTCTATTCGCAGGGCGGCGAATTCTATTACGTCCGCGGCGTCGGCCGGCTGGAGACGCTCGAGGATATCGGCAACGTCGTCGTGGCCGTGCACGACGGAGTCCCGACCCTGGTCAAGGACGTCGCCCAGGTCACGCTCGGCATCGCGCCGCGGCTCGGCCAGTTCGGAATCGGCAAGCAGAACGACGCCGTCGAGGGCGTCATCATGCTGCGCACCGGCGAGAAGACCCAGGACGTGCTCAAGCGGGTCGAGGAGAAGACCCGAGAGCTCAACACGCGGATCCTGCCCAAGGACGTCAAGGTCGTCCCCTTCTACGACCGCACCGACCTGGTCGGGATCACCACCCATGTCGTCGAGGGCAATCTGCTGCGCGGAATGCTGCTCGTCATCGTCGTCCTGATCTTCTTCCTCTACGACATCCGAGCCGGGCTGATCGTGGCGGCGACGATCCCGCTCGCCTTGCTGTTCGCCTTCGCCTGCCTCGACCTCCAGCATGCCTCGGCGAACCTCCTGTCGATCGGCGCGATCGACTTCGGCATCCTGGTCGAGGCGGCGGTGGTGATGGTCGAGAACATCTACCGCCAGCTCGCCTTGCGCCGGGATTCGGGCGCGAGCACCGTCCAGATCATCCGCGACGCCGCCGCCGAGGTCGACCGGCCGCTCTTCTACGCGGTGGCCGTCATCGTCGTCAGCTTCCTTCCGATCTACGTGCTGACCGGGCCGTCCAAGACCCTGTTCAAGCCGATGGCGGACACGATGATCTTCGCCCTGATCGGCTCGCTGATCGTCACCCTGACCGTCCTGCCGGTGCTCTGCGCCTGGCTGATGCGGCGAGGCGTGAGCGAGCGGCGCAACGCGATCTTCGAATGGATCCGCTCGGCCTATCGGCGCGGGCTCGATTCCTGCCTCGCTTTCCCGCGGCGGACGGTGATCGCCTGCGCGCTGCTGCTCGGCGCGGCGTTGCTGCTCACGCCGGTCATCGGCGCCGAGTTCATGCCGCATCTCGACGAAGGCGCGCTGTGGGTGCGCGCGACCATGCCCTACACCATCTCGTTCGACGAATCGGCGAAGATCGTGCCCGAGGTGCGCGCCATCCTGAGCTCGTTCCCGGAAGTGACGGTGGTCGCCTCCGAGCACGGCCGGCCCGACGACGGCACCGACGCGACCGGCTTCTTCAACGCCGAATTCTACGTGGGCCTCAAGCCCTATTCGGAGTGGCACGGCCGATATCGCGACAAGGCGGCCCTGATCGCGGCGATGGACGAGAAGCTCAAATCCTTCCCAGGCATCGACTTCAACTATACCCAGCCCGCCGAGGACGCGGTCGACGAAGCGGAGACCGGGCTCAAGAGCGCCCTGGCCGTGAAGGTGTTCGGCGCCGACCTCAACCTGCTCGAGCAGAAGGGCAAGGCGATCCGGCGGGTGCTCCAGCAGGTCCGCGGCATCCGCGACGTCACCCTCGTCCAGGAGCTCGGCCAGCCGAGCCTGACCATCAAGATCGATCGCGCCAAGATCGCCCGCTACGGGATCAACGTCGACGACGTGAACGGCCTCATCCAGACCGCGATCGGCGGCGACGTCGCCACCCAGGTCGTCCAGCAGGAGAAGCAGTTCGACCTCGTGGTGCGGCTGGCGCCGCAATATCGCGACGATCCCGTGGCGATCGGCAACATCCTGGTGCCGACGCCCGGCGGACAGCATATCGCCCTCAAGGAGCTCGCCTTGATCTCGGTCACCAAGGGCGCGTCGTTCATCTATCGCGAGGACAATAGCCGGTTCATCGGCGTGCAATTCTCGGTCGCGGGGCGCGACCTCGCCGGCACCGTCCAGGACGCGATGCGGCAGGTCGACGCCAAGGTGCCGCTGCCGCAGGGCTACCGGCTCGACTGGGGCGGCGAATATAGCGAGTACCAGGCCTCGCGGGCGCAGATGAGCGTGATCGTGCCGGTGACCCTGCTGCTGATCTTCATGCTGCTGTTCGTGCTCTACAAGAACCTCAAATTCCCGTTCATCACCATCGTCGGGGTCATCCTGTCGGCGCCGGTCGGCGGGATCCTCGCGCTCTGGCTCACCGGGACCGAATTCTCGGTGTCCTCGGCGATCGGCTTCCTCGCTCTGTTCGGAGTCTCGGTGCAGACCGCGATCGTCTACATCTCCTACGTCAACGAGCTTCGCCTGGCCGGGACTCCGGTGGCGGAGGCGATCCGCGAAGGCGCGATCCTGAGGCTCCGGCCGATCATGATGACGGCCCTGGTCGCGTCGCTCGGCCTGCTTCCGGCGGCGCTGGCGACCGGGGTCGGCACCGACACGCAGAGGCCGTTCGCTTTGGTCATCGTCAGCGGCCTGCTCGCCTGCCTGCTGATCAGCATCTTCCTGATGCCCGCGCTCTACGCTTTGGTCGCTCGCCCCGACGATCGCCTCGAGGTATGAGTCCGTCGCAGCGGCGCCACGGCTCGTCGCCGCGCCTCAAGATTAAGCTGGCGGAAAGCGCCTCGAATCTATGATGAATCGGCGTGGGCGGAAGGGCTTAGGAGGGGTTCCAATGTACGGGACGGGTAGGCGTGATTGGCGGCTGGCGATGCTGGCGGCGGCGGCGCTGGCGACGATCGGGCCGTCGGCCATGATCCAGGCGCAGCCGCAGGGCGACTACGACCAGCCGCGGCTGGGCTACTCGCAAGGCGAGGACGCGGCGCACCGCGCGCTCGCCGCGGAGATCCGGGCGATCGGCACCGGCTTCAACGGCGACATCGGAATCGCCGTCGAGGACGTCCAGACCGGCTGGACCACCGCCTATGACGGCGACACCTATTTCCCGCAGCAGAGCGTCAGCAAGTTCTGGGTGGCGCTGACCGCGCTCGACAAGGCCGACAAGGACGAGCTCAGCCTCACCGCCCCGGTCACCCTGACCAGGGCCGACATCACCCTCTTCCACCAGCCGATCAAGGCGCAGATCGGCGCCAACGGCTACACTACCACCATCGCCGAGCTGATGACCCGGGCGCTCCAGCAGAGCGACAATACCTGCAACGACGCGGTGCTGTGGCGCGCCGGCGGCCCGGAGGCGGTGCGCGCCTTCCTTCGCGAGAAGGGCATCAACGGCATCCGCTTCGGCCCGGGCGAGCGCAAGCTGCAGAGCGCGATCGCCGGAATCGAATGGCAGCAGAGCTGGGCGACCAACGGCGGCTTCTACCGCGCCCGCGACGCCCTCCCCCTCTCCGCCCGCCGCGCCGCCTTCGAGCGCTACATCGCCAGCCCGATGGACGGGGCGATGCCCTTGGGCGTGGTCGACGCCCTGACCCGGCTGAAGCGGGGCGAACTGCTCTCCCCCGCCTCGACCCAGCGGCTGCTCGGCATAATGTCGCACACCAAGACCGGGCCGCAGCGGCTCAAGGGCGGGCTCGAGACGGGCTGGACCTTGAGCCACAAGACCGGCACCGGCCAGGTGCTCGGCGGCGTCCAGGCCGGCTATAACGACATCGGCGTGATCACCGCGCCGGACGGCCACGCTTTTGCGCTGGCGGTGATGATCCGCCGCACCTCGGCGCCGCTCGGCCAGCGCATGCGGGCGATGCAGAACGCGGTCCACGCCGTCATCGCCTATCACGACCAGGTCGAGCAATCGGGCGACTATGCCGCCGCCCGCAGCGGCTATTCGCGCGGCGGAGGCCGGCGGTAGCTAATCCTCCCCGGAACGGGGAGGGGGACCGGCTGGCGCAGCCAGACGGTGGTGGGGCCGGAGGCGCCGTTCGACCCCTCCACCATGCTTCGCATGGTCCCCCTCCCCGTTCCGGGGAGGAGCATCACGCGTCGTAATCGACCTCCAGGCCCTCGCCCTTGGGGACGGACTGGCAGGTCAGCACGTAGCCGCTCGCGATCTCCTCGTCGGTGAGGCCGTAGCGGGCGGCCATCTCGACCTCGCCCGAGACGACCCGCGCCCGGCAGGTGGCGCAGACCCCGGCCTTGCACGCGAACGGAGCGGGAAGGCCGGCGAGGCGGGCCGAATCGAGGATGTTGCCGGCCTCGGCCGAGAAGGGCACGCGGCGCTTGCGGCCGTCGAGCGTGACCAGCATGTCGAGACCGCGGGCCTGCTCCGACATCGCCTCGAGCTGGGCCTTGAGCGCTTGCGGAGGCCGGTCGGCGGTGAAGCGCTCGATGTGGATCCGCTCCGGTGCCACGCCGCGCGCCTTCAGGGCGGCTTCGGCCGCGTCCATCATCGGGCCGGGCCCGCAGATGAAGAAGGCGGCGGCCTCGGCCGGATCGACCAGCGCGTCGAGCACCACTTCGCACTTGGCGAGGTCGAGCATGCCGTTGAACAGCTCGATATCCTCCGATTCCTCGGCGAGGAAATGGTGGATCTCGAGCCGCTCCATGTAGCGGTTCTTGAGGCGGGCGAGCGCTTCCAAAAAGATCACCGACTGGCTGTCGCGGTTGCCGTAGAGCAGGGTGAAGCGGCTCTCCGACTCCTCGATCATCGCGGTCCGGATCAGCGACATGATCGGCGTGATCCCCGAGCCGCCGGCGAAGGCGACGTAGTGGTTCGACCGGCCGGGCTCGAAATCCCAGGTGAAGCTGCCGTGCGGCTCCATCACGTCGATCCGGTCGCCGGCCTTCAAGGCGTCGTTGGCCCAGTTGGAGAAGAGGCCGCCGGCGATGCGCTTGACCGTGACCTTGAGCTCGCCCTCCTCCGGAGCGACGCAGAGCGAATAATTGCGCCGAACCTCCTCGCCGCCGATCTCGGCCCTGAGCGTCAGATGTTGGCCGGGCCTGAAGCGGAAGGCTTCGCGCAAGGCCTCGGGGACGTGGAAGCGGATCGAGCTGGCTTCCGCCGTCTCCGGCACGATCTCGGCGACCTCGAGGCTGTGGAAATTGACGCTCATGCCGGCGGGCTCAGTGGCATTTGAACAGGTCGAACGGCTCGGCGCAGTCGCGGCAGCGCCAGAGCGCCTTGCACGGGGTCGAGCCGAAGCGGCTCACTTCCTCGGTGTCGGCCGAGCCGCATTGCGGGCAATGCACGGCGCCGCGGGTCGGCGGCGCGATTCCGTAGGCGTGGAGCTTCGCCCGCCCTTCCGCGCTGATCCAGTCGGTGGTCCAGGGCGGCGACAGCACGGTATCGATGCGCACCGCCCGGTAGCCGGCGGAATCGAGCGCGTCGCGTATGTCGCGCTCAATGACCTGGGTCGCCGGGCAGCCGGTGTAGGTGGGCGTGATCACCACCCGGCCCGGCTCGACGGCGCGCACGATACCGAGATCGACCACGGAGACGGCCGGAATTTCCGGGTCGGGCACCTGGCCGAGCACCGCCCAGATCGCGTTCGTCTCGTCGACCCGGGCCGCGATTACCATACGGCCTCTGGATAGGTCCGGGGGAGGAACTGCATCGTGCAGAGCAGATGGCCGAGATGCTCGCTGTGATGGCCGCGGCGCCCGCCGAGGATCGGGCGCTGCACCGGCGGCGGCTCGAGCCCGGCCTCGGCGAGCACGCGGGCGATCTCCGCCTCGTAATCGGCCCGGAACGCGGCCGGATCGGCGGCGATCCCTTTCTCGGCGAGGAAGAGGACGAGATCGTCCGCCTCGAGCAGCTCGGGGACGAAACGCGCCATCCAGTCCAAGCCGTCCACCATCCGGCGCCGGCTTTCCTCGGTGCCGTCGCCGAGCCGGATCACCCATTCGGCCGCCAGCTCCGAATGATAGGCGACCTCCTTCGCCGCCTTCTCGGCGACGGCGGCGATCGTCGCGTCGGCGCTGGCCGAGAGATGCTGGAACAGCCGGCGCTGCCAGGCCGAGAACAGGAATTGCCGCGCCATCGTCTGGGCGAAGTCGCCGTTCGGCTGCTCGACCAGCAGGCAGTTGCGGAAATCGAGGACGTCGCGGTGGAAGGCGAGCTTGTCGCCGTCGCGGCCCCTTCCCTCGACCTCGCCGGCATAGTTCAGGAACAGCGTGGCCTGGCCGATCAGATCGAGCGCGAAATTGGCGAGGCTGAGATCGACCTCGACCGACGGCGCGTGGCCGCACCATTCGCCCAGCCGCTGGCCGAGGACCAGCGCATCGTCGCCGAGACGGAGGAGATAGTCGAACAGGGGCGCGTTCGGGTCGTCGGCGGGCGCGTCGAACGCCCCGGCGCCGGTCGCGCCCGACGGCGTGTCGATGGGCGGGAGCGAGGCCATTTAGTTCCTCCCCGAAACGGGGACGGTGGTGGGGCCGGAGGTGCCCGTCGGCCCCTCCACCATGCTTCGCATGGTCCCCCTCCCCGTTCCGGGGAGGAGAATGTTCGGCCTCCCCCTCATATATGCTTCACGCCGTCGGGGATCGTGTAGAAGGTCGGGTGCCGGTAGACCTTGTCGGCGGCGGGATCGAACATCGCCGCGTCCTCGCCGGGGTCCGAGGCGGTGATCTGGGCGGAAGGGACCACCCACAGGCTGACCCCTTCCATCCGCCTTGTGTAGGTGTCGCGGGCGTGGCGGAGGGCGATCTCGGCGTCGGGCGCGTGGACCGAGCCGACGTGGCGGTGCGACAGGCCGCCCCTCGAGCGGACGAACACCTCCCAGAGCGGCCAGTCGGTCATCTTCAATCCTCCCCTGCCTTTGCAGGGGAGGGGGACCATGCGAAGCATGGTGGGGGGGCTTCTTGAGCCGAAAGAGTCCCTCCACCGCACTTCGTGCGGTCCGCCTCCCCCGGAAATCCGGGGGAGGATTGAAGCGCCAGACTCATGCCGCCTCCGCCTTGCGGCTGTGCTTCTCCGCCCAGGCGGCGGCGGCTTCGCGGACCCAGGCGCCGTTTTCCCACGCCTTGCGGCGCGCGGTGATCCGCTCTCGCGCCACCGGCCCTTCGCCGCGCACGACGGCGTAAAATTCCTCCCAATCGACCTCGCCGAAATCGTAGTGGCCGCGTTCCTCGTTCCACTTCAGCGCGGGATCCGGGAAGCAAAGTCCCAGCGCCTCGCCCTGGGGCACGGTGATATCGACGAATTTCTGGCGGAGCTCGTCGTTGGTCTCGCGCTTGATCCGCCAGCGCATCGACTGGGCGGTGTTGGGGCTGTCGGCGTCGGGCGGGCCGAACATCATCAGCGATGGCCACCACCAGCGGTTGAGCGCGTCCTGCGCCATGCGCTTCTGGTCGGCACTGCCGGCGCACATCGCCATCATGATCTCGTAGCCCTGGCGCTGGTGGAAGCTCTCCTCCTTGCAGACGCGGACCATCGCCCGCGCGTAGGGCCCGTAGGAGGTGCGCTGGAGCGGCACCTGGTTCATGATCGCGGCGCCGTCGACCAGCCAGCCGATCGCGCCGATATCCGCCCAGGTGAGGGTCGGATAGTTGAAGATGGTGCTGTACTTGGCCTTGCCGGAGTGGAGCGCCTCGATCATCGCCTCGCGGCTGGTGCCGAGCGTCTCCGCCGCGCTGTAGAGGTAGAGGCCGTGGCCCGCCTCGTCCTGCACCTTGGCGAGCAGGATCGCCTTGCGCCGGAGCGAGGGCGCGCGGCCGATCCAGTTCCCCTCAGGGAGCATTCCGACGATCTCGCTGTGCGCGTGCTGTGAGATCTGCCGCGTCAGGGTGCGGCGATAGGCCTCGGGCATCCAGTCCTTGGGCTCGATGAACTCGTCCGCCGCGACCCGTGCCTCGAAGGCGGCGAGCTTGTCCGGATCCTCGGTCGAGGCGACGGCCTTCGTCTTGCTCAGCTCGGTCGTGTACATCTGTGTCTCCGGCGCCGGCTCCTAGCAGGAGGCGGATATCGCGGCAATCAACGCACAAGAGCGACGTGGGGACGCGCGGCTTTGGCCGCAAGCGGCGGAGTGCGCCGGGGCCGGCGCTCGGGCAGACGGGCCGGGAAAGGAGCTTGCCCATGTCCTTCCGAGTCGCCGGCCTCTCGCCCGAACCGTTCCGCCATCTGTTCGGCCTCTCCGACGAGGCGCTCGCCGCCCATGGCGCCCGGCGCTACGTCTGCGACGGTCCCGGTTTCCCCGACCGGATCGAGATCAGCGACGCCGCGCCTGGCGAGACGTTGCTGCTGGTCAACTACCTCCACCAGCCGGCGGCCACGCCCTACCGCGCCAGCCATGCCATCTTCGTTCGCGAGCGTGAGGTCGCGCCGACCGACATGGTCGACGACATCCCGCCGGCGATGCGGGTCCGGCCGCTGTCGCTGCGCGCGTTCGATGCGGACGACCTGATGGTCGACGGGGACCTGGTCGACGGCCGCGACGCGGAGAGCCTGATCGAGCGCCTCTTCGCCGATCCGCAGGTCGCCTATATCCACACCCATTACGCCAAGCGCGGCTGCTATGCCGGCCTGATCGAGCGGGCGTGACGTCATCCCCCTCCCTGGAAGGGAGGGGCTAGGGGTGAGTCCCGCCGAAGGCGGCCGAAGCTCAGAGGCAGTAGGCTCGCTACGCTCGCACCCACCCGCTGCCCCTCCCTTCCAGGGAGGGGAGGTCACACCCGTTCGATCACCGTCGCGATGCCCTGGCCGACGCCGATGCACATGGCGCAGAGGGCGTAGCGGCCGCCGGTGCGGTGGAGCTCCTCGGTCGCGGTCAGGAGCAGGCGGGCCCCGGACATTCCGAGCGGATGGCCGAGCGCGATGGCGCCGCCGTTCGGGTTGACATGCTCGGCGTCGTCGGGGAGGCCGAGCTGGCGAAGCACCGGCAGCGCCTGGGCCGCGAACGCCTCGTTGATCTCGATAACGTCCATATCCGATATGCTTAAACCGAGTCTCTTCAACAGTTTCTGAGACGCCGGCGCGGGGCCGATGCCCATGATCCGGGGCGGAACGCCGGCGACGGCGGCGCCGAGGATTCGGGCGCGCGGGGCGAGGCCGTTGCGCCTGGCCGCCTCTTCCGAGGCGACGAGCATGGCGGCGGCGCCGTCATTGACCCCCGAGGCGTTGCCGGCGGTGACGGTGCCGTCGCCGCGGACGATCGGGCGGAGCTTGGCCAGCGCCTCGACGCTCGTCTTCCTCGGATGCTCGTCACGGTCGACCACCAGCGGATCGCCCTTGCGCTGCGGGATTGTGACGGGGACGATCTCGGCGGCGAGGCGGCCATTGTCCTGCGCCCGCGACGCCTTCTCCTGGCTGCGGACGGCGAAAAGGTCCTGGTCTTCGCGGCTTACCTGGAATTCCTGAGCCACGTTCTCGGCCGTCGACGGCATGGTGTCGTCGCCATAGGCCTGCTTCATCTTCGGGTTGACGAAGCGCCAGCCGATCGTCGTGTCGTACATCTCGGCGTTGCGGTCGAAGGCCGAGGTCGCCTTGGCCATGACGAAGGGCGCGCGGCTCATGCTCTCCGAGCCGCCCGCGATCAGCAGGTCCGCCTCGCTGCCGCGCACCACCCGCGCCGCCATGGCGACGGCGTCCATGCCCGAGCCGCAGAGGCGGTTGAGGGTCACGCCGCCCGACCGGTCGGGCAGCCCCGCGAGCAGGGCGGCCCTCCGGGCGAGGGTCCTATTGTCCTCGCCGGCCTGGTTGGCGCAGCCCAGGATGACGTCATCGACCTCGTCCCAGTCGACCTTCGGGTTGCGCTCGGTCAGGGCGCGGATCGGGATGGCGGCGAGATCGTCGGCGCGGACATAAGCGAGGCTGCCGCCGTAACGGCCGATCGGGGTGCGAACCGCGTCGCAGATGAAGGCTTCGGTCATGGTCCGTTCGCGTCCTTCGATACGTGGCTTCGACAAGCTCAGCCACTACTCAGGATGAGCGGCCTAAACCAATCCGCTCATGCTGAGTAGGCATTGAGCCTGGCGAAATGAGCAGGTGCGGATGTCCCCCGGACATCCGCAGCCATGCCGGGGGCATGGCGTGCCTGCTCATCGTATCGAAGCACGCTCAGCAAGGCTCCACCACCTCTCCACCCACGCTCCTCGAGAAGCCGGTGAATTCGGCGATGGCGCGGCCGTCGGCGGTGCGCACAGCGACCTGGTACACCCCCGAGCGGCCGACAAGGGCCCGCTCCTCGGCTTCGGCGATCAGCACCTCGCCTTCGCGGGCGGGCTCGAGATAGACGATCGAGGCCTGGGCGGCGACCGAGCGCAGGTTGCGGCCGTTGCAGGCGTAGGCGAAGGCGCTGTCGGCGAGCGCGAAGATCATGCCGCCATGGGCGGTGCCGTGGCCGTTCAGCATGCCGGCGCGGAGCGTCATTCGCACCCGCGCATAGCCTTCGCGCGCTTCCTCGATCTCGATGCCCCAGGCCGGCCCCGTGCCTTCCGCGGCGAGCATCGCTCGGGCGACCTTGTCGGCCATAAAGTTCGAGTCCATGGAGGCGGCCATGGCTTACGAGACCATCGAGTTCAAGCTGGAGGGCGGAATCGCCCGGCTGACTCTCAACCGTCCGGACCGGCTCAACAGCTTCACGGTGAAGATGCACGAGGAGGTGGCGGACGCGCTCTCGAAGCTGGAGGGCGCGCGGGTGCTCGTGCTGACCGGCGCCGGGCGGGCCTTTTGCGCGGGGCAGGATCTGGGCGACCGCGCGGTGGCGCCGGGCGAGGCGGTCGACCTCGGCCATTCGGTCGAGAGCTATTACAACCCGCTGATCCGGCGGATCGCGTCCCTGCCCTTCCTGGTGATCGCCCGGGTCAACGGGGTGGCGGCCGGGGCCGGCGCCAACATCGCTCTGGCCTGCGACGTCGTCATCGCCGCCAGGTCGGCGAAGTTCATCCAGTCCTTCGCCTCGATCGGCCTCATCCCGGACAGCGGCGGCACCTGGGTGCTGCCTCGGCTGGTCGGACAGGCGCGGGCGCTGGGCCTGGCGCTGACCGCCGACCCACTGCCGGCGGAGACGGCGGCTGAATGGGGCCTGATCTGGAAGGCGGTCGACGACGAGGCGCTCGACTCGGAGGTCGACGCGCTGGCCGGGAAGTTCGCGAGCGCGCCGACCCGCGGGCTGGCGCGGATCAAGGCGATGATCCGCGAGAGCTGGGGCCATTCGCTCGACCAGGAACTCGACCTCCAGCGCGAGGCGATGCGCGAGCTCGGCTATTCCGATGATTATCGCGAGGGCGTCGCGGCGTTCCTGGCGAAGCGGAAGCCGAATTTCACGGGGAAGTAACCAGCTCCGCGAACTTCTTGAGGTCGATGTTGCCGCCCGAGACGACGCAGACGATCGGGCCTTCGCCCGCCTCTCCGGTCAACGCCGCGGCCAGAGCCAGGGCGCCGGCGCCTTCGGAGATGACCCGCGCCTTGTCGGCGATCAGGCGCATCGAGTGGCGGACCTGGTCCAGGGTGACGGTGATGGCGCCGTCCACGACCGGGCGCATGCGCTGCCACATGCGCTCGGTGACGCTCTGGCCGCCGGCGCCGTCGACGAAGCTCGCCTGCCAGGCCTCGAACCGGCGCGGGCCGCCTTCACGCAGCGACAAGGCGTAAGGCGCGGCGGTCTCGGGCTCGGCGCCGAAGATCCGGACGTCCGGCTTCAGCGCTTTGACGGCGCTGCCGACGCCGGTGATCAGGCCGCCGCCGCCGATCGCGCAGATCACCGCCCCGACGTCGGGGCAATCCTCGACGATCTCAAGGCCCATCGTGCCGTGGCCGGCGATGAAGTCGTGATTGTCGAACGGGTGGATGAAAATGCCGTCCATGCCGTCGAGCGCGTGCGCTTCGGCGATATTCCAGGCTTCGGTGTAGGAGACGGGGATGATCCGGGCACCGAGCGCGCGCATCCGCTCCAGCTTGGTCTGCGGCGCCGTCTCGATGGCGACGACGGCGCAGGGAATGCCCGCCGCGCGCGCCGCAAAAGCGACGCCCTGCCCGGCATTGCCGGCGCTGATCGTCCAGACGCCGCGGGCGCGCTGCTCGGGCGAGAGCCGGGCGACCGCGTTGGCGGCGCCGCGTATCTTGTAGGCGTTGGTCGGCTGGAGATTCTCGAGCTTGAGGCGGATGTCGGGGCCGTCCGGACCCAGGTCGAGACGGACCAGCGGCGTTCGGAGCACCGTGCCCGCAATGCGCTCGCGCGCCGCCTCGACGTCCGCGAGGGCGATCGGTCTCACCGGTTCCGGCATTTTCTCCTCCTCGCACGCTTCGGCGGTTTCTTCTAAGGGGGAGGCATGAAGACACTCAAGCTGCTCAATTACGCCGCCGACCGCTGGATCGAGGGCGGCGGCCTCGCCGAGGTGCAGAGCGCCGTCTCCGGCGAGATCGTCGCCGTGACGGGAAGCGAGGGCCTCGATTTCAGGGCGATGCTCGATCATGGGCGCAGGGCCGGCGGGCCGGCGCTGCGGCGGATGACCTTCCACGAGCGGGCGTGGATGCTGAAGGACCTCGCCAACGCGGTGATGGCGCGCAAGGAGGAATTGTACGAGCTCTCATACGAGACCGGAGCGACCCGGACCGACGGCTGGATCGACATCGAGGGCGGCGCCGGCACGCTCTTCTCCTTCTCGTCGAAGGGCCGGCGGGAACTGCCCAACACCCGAATCCTGGTCGACGGCGCGATGGAGCCGCTGTCGAAGGGCGGCAGCTTCGTCGGCCAGCACGTCTTCACCCCGCTCCAGGGCGTCGCGGTCCACATCAACGCGTTCAACTTCCCGGTCTGGGGAATGCTCGAAAAGCTGGGGCCGACCCTGCTCGCCGGCGTCCCCGCG
>JAXDPL010000124.1:0-4399 GCA_034668385.1 Sphingomonadales bacterium
ACGCCGATTACGAGATCGACTATCGCTCCGGCATCCTCACCTTCAAGGCGCCGGTACTGAGCCGCACCTCGGACCTCGACCCGCAGTTCATCGTCGCCGAATATGAGGTGGACGGGATCGCCCGCCGTACCCTGAACGCCGGCGGCCGGGCCACCTGGCGGAGCCGCGACGGCAAGCTGCAGGTCGGCGCCACCGCGATCCACGACAGCGACGAGCGCCAGTCGACCAACTTGGGCGGCGCCGACCTGCGCTACCGCCCCAACGCCTCGACCGAGATCCGCGCCGAGGCGGCGGTCAGCGACAACCGCGCCAAGCCGGGCAGCGGCGTGCCTTCGGGCGGAACCGCCGCCGCCTGGCTGGTCGAGGCCGAGCATCACGGCTCGCGCTACGACCTGCTCGCCTACGCCCGCCAGCAGGACAAGGGCTTCGGACTCGGCCAGCTGAGCGGCGTCGAGGCCGGCACCCGCAAGTTCGGCTTCGACGGCCGCATCAAATTCTCCGACCGGCTCTCGCTCACCGCCAGCGCCTGGCTCGAGGATTATCTCGCCAGCGACGCTCGGCGCATCGCCGCCCGGGCCCTCATCGAATATCGCTCGAACGGCTTCACCGGCCGCGCCGGCCTGACCTTCGCCGACGACCGGCTGGAGGATGGCCGCACGGCGCGCTCGACCCTCCTCCAGCTCGGCGCCACCAAGCGCTTCTTCAAGAACAAGCTCGAGCTCGACGCCCAGACCGAGATCCCGCTCGACAAGGCCGAGAGCGTCGACTTCCCGGCCCGCCACCGGGTCAGCGCCCGCTATGCCTTCTCGAATTCGGTCTCGCTGGTCGCCGCCTACGAGATCGCCGACGGCGAGCATGTCGACGCCCGCACCGCCCGCATCGGCTTCGACCTCCAGCCCTGGGCCGGGGCGCACATCACTCTGAGCGGCAACCGGCAGGACATCGCCGAATACGGCCCGCGCAGCTTCGCCGCCTTCGGCCTCTCCCAGTCGCTGACGCTGGGCAAGCACTGGTCGGTCGACCTCTCGCTCGATTCGAACAAGACCCTGGGCGGGATCGACCCGGCGCGCGTCCTGAACCCGCTGCACCCGGTGGCGAGCGGCGGCTTCGTCGGCGGCAGCGGCCTCGGCGAGGATTTCACCGCGGCCACGGCCGGCGCCACCTACCGCTCGGGCCTGTGGACGATCACCGGCCGCGCCGAATATCGCGACGGCGAGAGCGATAATCGCTACGGCTTCACCGCCGGCTTCATCCGCCAATTGGGCGAG
The DNA here is from genome assembly GCA_034668385.1 of Sphingomonadales bacterium. Taxonomy (GTDB): domain Bacteria; phylum Pseudomonadota; class Alphaproteobacteria; order Sphingomonadales; family Sphingomonadaceae; genus Allosphingosinicella. The sequence goes on from JAXDPL010000124.1 coordinate 1,269, forward strand.
GGCAGCGCGGTCGGCGGCGCGTTCAACCGCTTCACGGCGAAGGCAGAGGCGGGCGGCGAGACCCGCACCACCAGCCTGCAACTGAGCTGGGCCCATCGCCCCGCGGGAAGCGCCTTCACCTGGCTCGAGAAACTGGAGCTTCGCGAGGATGAGGTGACCGGCGCCGTTGCCGGAGCGCCGGGCCCGCTCGGAACGCTCACGGTCACCGGCGACCTTCGCGCGCGGCGCATGGTTAACAGTCTCTCAACCAATTTCTCGCCAAATGACCGGCAGGAAATCTCGATCTTCTGGGGTTCGCGCTACGCCTCCGACAAGGTGGACGGCGACGACGTCAAGGGATGGAGCAACGTCGTGGGGGCGGATGTACGGTTCGATCTTTCGGACATGGTCGATATCGGACTGGGCGCCAGCGTGCGCCAGGGCCTGGGCGGCCGCTCCTTCGCCTGGTCGGCCGGCCCGTCGCTCGGCGTCAAGCCGTTCGACAATGGTTGGATCTCGATCGGCTGGAACCTCGTCGGCTTCCACGACCGCGACTTCGAGGACGCGCGCTACACGCGGAGCGGCCCGTACGTGACGATGCGCTTCAAGTTCGACCAGACGACGCTCGCCGGGCTCGGGATCAGCGGCCGGTGATACGCGCCCTCGCCTCCCTCCTGGCCATGCTCCTGGCGCTGCTCGCGAGCCCCGCGGCGGCGAACTGGTGCGGCACGCCCGGCCGCGACGGCTCCCCGACCATCTCCGGCGTCGTCAACACTTATTATCCCGGCACCGCCTCGGTGGCGGCTGGAGCGACCTCGATTCCCGTCGGCGCCTCGACCGGCGCGGCGACCCCGATCGCCGCCGGCGATCTCCTTCTCGTCATCCAGATGCAGGACGCGACAATCGATACCCGCAACGGCACCAAGTACGGCGACGGCGCCAATGGCGCCCCGGGCAGCGGCTACACCGCGGTCGGCCAGAGCGGCAAGTATGAGTTCGTCCGCGCCACCAGCGCGGTCTCGGGCGGCGCGGTGAGCATCGCCGGCGCGACCGGCGGCGGACTCGCCAATTCCTACAATTATGCCGCGCTCAGCGACACTTCGGCGCGCAAGAGCTACCAGGTGATCAGGGTGCCGCAATACGACCAGATCACCCTGTCCGGGACGGTGAGCGCCCTGGCCTGGAACGGCAGCACCGGCGGAGTCGTCGTCTTCGACGTCGCCCGCCGCCTGACCTTCAGCGGCGGCACGGTAACGGCGAGCGGGCTCGGCTTCCGCGGCGGCGGCGGTCGGGCGCTCTCCGGCGGCGCCGGAACCAATACCGACTATGTCACCGCCGCGACCAACGCCGCCAACGCCTCCAAGGGCGAGGGCGTCGCCGGGACTCCGCGCTACGTCGCCGGAACCAGCCTCGTCGACAACCTCCTCGAAGGCTATCCGGGCGGCTCCTACGCGCGCGGCGCCCCGGCCAATGCCGGCGGCGGCGGCACCGACGGCAACCCGGCGGCGAACGACCAGAATACCGGCGGCGGCGGCGGCGGCAACGGCGGCGCCGGCGGCGGCGGCGGCTATGCCTGGTGCACGACCGCCCCGAACGGCTGCCCGCAGACCGGCGGCGAGGCGGGGGTCGCCATCGCCGAGCTCTCCGTCTCGCGGGTGACGATGGGCGGCGGCGGCGGCGCCGGCACGAACAACAACGCCACCGGAAGCCCCGGCTCCGGCTTCGCCTCGAGCGGCGCGGCGGGCGGCGGCATCGTCATGATCCGCGCCGGCGAGCTCGCCGGCACCGGCACGATCTCGGCCGACGGCGCCGGCGCCAATTCGACCGTGCTCAACGACGCCACCGGCGGCGGCGGCGCGGGCGGCGCGGTGCTCGTCTCGGCGCTGAGCACGATCGCGGGCACCTCGATCTCGGCGAACGCCCGCGGCGGCGACGGCGGCAACAATACCGGCGGCGGCGCCGCCCACGGCCCCGGCGGCGGCGGCGGCGGCGGCTATGTCGCCAGCTCCGTCACCCTCTCGACCAGCGTCACCGGCGGCTCGGCCGGCACCACCCAGAATGGCGGCAGCTTCGGCTCGAATTACGGGGCGACGGGCGGCAGCGGCGGCAACGGCATCGCCATCACCGGCGCGAGCATTCCGGGAATGTCGAGCGGCGGCGAGTGCACGCCGACGGTGACCAAGGCCTTCGCCACCGCACCGGTCGCGGTCGGAGCGACCAGCCGGATGAGCGTCACCGTCACCAACAACAACCCGACGACGTCGCTGACCGCGCTGGCCTTCACCGATAATTACCCGTCAGGCCTTGCCAACACCGCGTCGCCGTCGGCCTCGAAGAGCTGTGCGACGGCCGCCACTCTCAACGCGGCGGCCAACGGGACCAGTTTCGCGGTCTCCGCCGGGACCATCTCGGCCGCCTCGAACTGCACCTATTCGGTCAACACCGATCCGACGACGACGGGCGACAAGACCAACACGCTCGCCGCGGGCGCGGTCACCGGCAGTTACGGTAGCTATTCCGTCTCGTCGCTGGCCTCGGCCAGCGCGGTGCTGACCGTGACGGCGCCGCTCACCATCGCCAAGAGCAGCCAGACCTATTCCGATCCGGTCAACGGCACCACCAACCCCAAGGCGATCCCCGGCGGCTTCGTCACCTACAGCGTCACCGTCGCCAATCCGGGCAGCGGCACGGTCGACAATAATTCGATCGTCATCGCCGATCCGACGCCGGCCAATCTCAGCCTGTTCGTCGGCAATTTGGTCGGCTCGAGCGGGCCGGTGGTGTTCACCGACGGCAGCCCGAGCTCGGGGCTGACCTACACCTACACGAGCCTGGCCAGCACCACCGACGACGTCGAATTCTCGAAAGACGGCGGCGCCACCTGGACCTACGTGCCGGTGCCGAACGCGTCGGGCGTCGACGCGCTCGTCACCCACATCCGCTTCAAGCCCAAGGGCATTATGGCGGCCCATTCAAGCTTCAGCCTGCAGTTCCGCTACGTCGTCAAATAGGGAATTGGTGCCCCCGGCCGGAATCGAACCGGCACTCCTTTTGGGAACTCGATTTTGAGTCGAGCGCGTCTACCAGTTCCGCCACGGGGGCGTGGGGAGAGGCGCTGCTAGCCCAGCCGCCCCTCCCCGCGCAACCTAGAG
>JAXDPL010000125.1:0-22380 GCA_034668385.1 Sphingomonadales bacterium
GACGGTGCGCGACGGCATCGAGGCGGCGCCGGACGCCTTCCTCGACCTGTTCCGCGGCGCGAACATAGGCAAGATGCTGGTCCGGCTGTGAGCGGCGACGAGGCGGCGATCCGGGCGCTGATCGACGAACGGGTCGCGGCGCTTCGGGACAAGGACGGGGCTCGGGCGGTGGCCGTGCTGGCGAGCGACGTGGTCGCCTTCGAGCTGGCGCCGCCTTTGGTGGCGGAGCACGCGACCGACTGGGCGGCGGCGCAGGCCTGGCTCGACGGCTTCGACGGGCCGGTCGAGACGGAGGTGCGCGATCTGGTCGTGAACGTCTCGGCCGACGTGGCTTTTTCGCACAGCCTCAACCGGCTGCGGGCGGTGCGGAAGGACGGCCGAAAGGTCGATTTCTGGATGCGCTCGACCCTGGGCTTCGCGAAGCGGGACGGCGCGTGGAAGATCGTCCACGGTCACACGTCGGTGCCGTTCCGGATGGACGGCAGCTTCACCGCGGCGCTGGATCTGCAGCCCTGAGCCCCGTCCCCTTCAGGGGAGGGGCTTTAGCTCAGCTCAGCCAGCCTTTGCTTCACGCGCAGAGGGTCGGCGACGAACCTGGCATATTCGGCTTCCTTGTCGTCCTGACCCGGAGCAGGAAGCTGGGGTGGGTTTCTTTATGTCAGGTGCACAGATGAACTCGCAAAAAGACGGTCCCCGGACTTCCTCCGACCTGCGGCAGCTTCGCCAGCGAACAGGCCTCGCGCTGCCGGCGGATGCGCAACTCGTCTATTTCCATTACGAGTCCCAGCGGGATGAATTGATCCAGGCCAAGATGGTGACGACGCCGGCCGCGCTCGAGCGCTTCCTCAGCGAAAATCACCTTTCCAGGCAGGATTTCTCTCCCGCCAATCAGGGCTTCCTCGGGGTCGACAGCGGAGGCTGGGACCCGCAGGGGAACTCGCCCCTCGCGGTCGCCGCGCTGCCGCGGGAAAACGGCCGCTTCCTCTACATAGGTTTTCGAAACGCGGGTCCGAAGGTCGAGCTCTACATCGTCTGGATGACGACCTGAGCCCCCGCGGCGCCGGACGCCTGGTCGACCGGCTGAATCGACCTAGGCGATCGCCTCCAGCCTTTGCCTCACACGCACCAGGTCGGCGACGAACTTCGCGTATTCGGCTTCCTTGTCGTCCTGGACCCGGAGCAGGAAGCTGGGGTGGACGGTGACCCAGGCTTCGCCGCCGCCGTCCGGCAGCGCATGGGCGCGGCCGCGGGTGGCGGTGATGGTGACCGCCTTGCCGAACAAAGAGCGGGCGGCGGTGGCGCCGAGGGCGACGGTAAGGGTGGGGCGGAGGATCGTGCGCTCCTGCTCGATCCACCAGCGGCAGGCCTCGATCTCGCCCGCGTCCGGCTTGGAATGGATTCGGCGCTTGCCGCGCCGCTCGAACTTGAAATGCTTGACGGCGTTGGTGACGTAGGCCTGGCCGCGGTCGATGCCGGCATCGCCGAGCGCGCGGTCGAACAGCTGGCCGGCGGGGCCGACGAACGGCCGCCCGGCGAGATCCTCCTGGTCGCCGGGCTGCTCGCCGACGAACATCAAGGGCGCCGTCACCGGTCCCTCGCCGAACACGGTTTGCGTCGCGTGCTTGTAGAGGTGGCAGCGGGTGCAGCCCCGCGCCTCCTCGCGCACCGCCTCCCAGGCGGCGCGGGCGTTGCCGCCCACGGCCTCTCGCGACGTTTCGGCCATTGTCCCCGTCAACGCCCTCGCGGGCTCGTTTCTCCAGGCTTTCTGCCGGCCCTCCTTCGCCATCCGCTCGAGCCGCCGGACGAGCGGGTCGCTTCCCTCGGCGAGCAGGCCCGGCCGCTCGCGCAGGCGCAGGAGCAGGGTATAGAGCAGGGCGAAGCGCTCCGGGTCCGAGTGACGGACGACGGTCTCGGCGAGGGTGAGGAAGGCGCGGGGGACGGAGAAGGGCGTGCCGGGCGCGGGGAGCGGGGCCGTCTCGCCGCCTGCGAGGCCGACCTGCCACGCCACATCCTCCGGCGGCACGCCGGCACCGGCGAGCGCCCGCGCTGCCTCCCGCCAGCCGTCGAAATCGTCCTCGCCCGCGAGCCGGACGATCCTCACCACAGGGTCTCGCAGGGGAAATCGGCGAACTCCCGGTCGCGGGTGAGGAGGGTGAGGCCGTCGAGCTCGGCCTGCGCGGCGAGCAGGCGGTCGAACGGGTCGCGGTGCGACGTCGGATAGCCACCGGCGCGCAAGGCGTGCTCCGCCGTCAGGATCGTGAGAGTGAATCTCTCTTCCTCCATCTTCTGGCGGAACTCCGATATCCAGCCCCGCACATTCGGAAGTCGCCCCAAGCGGTGCTTGATGGCGATCTCGATCGCCGACACGGGGCTCACCACGACCTCGTTCGTCGGGGCGCGGATGAGCTTGTCAGCGGTCCGACTGAGCAGCGGATCCTCCGTCAGCCACCAGAGCAGCGCGTGCGTGTCTAGAAGGAGCTGTATTTGCCCTCCCAAGCGTCAAGCTCATCGTCGGGCAACGGTTCAAAGAAGCTGTCCGGGATCGGGCCGAAATGCTTGAGTCCGCCAGGCACGCGGGGCTTGAGAACCGTCGGCTGCTCGACCGGGACGAGCTTGGCATAAGGCTTTCCGGCCTTGGCGACGATGATCTCCTCGCCCGCGTGCACGCGCTCGAGCAGCTTCGAAAGGTGCGTCTTCGCCTCGTGGACGTTGACGGTCTTCGCGAGCTTGGGATCGACATCCGCCATGCGGACTAAGTTAGTTCACCTAAGCCTGGTCCGCAAGTTTGAAGGGAGATCCGCGCCCACCGTCGCTTCGCCGCGCGGCCCGCTCCGCCTGCCGCTGGCCGGTCTGCCCTGGCTTTTCGTTCATCTGGCGTACAGCCGGCGGGGCCAGTCTGGCCGGGTCGGACAGGGGGAGGGCCTCTGCCCAGGTAAGCGTAACGGGGCATTTTTCCCATGGCGATGTACGTCTATTCGACCGGCGGGGAGCCGGTGGGATTCGTCTACGAGACCTTCATCCACGATCTCGAAGGAACTCCGCTCGGCAGGATCGTCGGCTCGCGGGTGCACCGGCTCGACGGCTCCTATGTCGGCGAATGGTTCAAGGAGATGGTCGTCGACCGGCCGACGGCGCGGCCGCGCGCGATCCCGCCGATCGCCGAACCGCCGCACCGCACCCCGCCCGGCCGCGGCACGCCTCGCCGCATCGTGGTCGATTACGGCTATGCCGATTCCTTCGCCCTCCTCTATGAGGAAGCGGCCGCCGGCGCGTTCAGCCAGGCGGCGGAGTGACTCGGAGCCGGCGATGATCCTCGTGGTGGACGACGAACCGCAGGTGCGGGCGGTGATCGCGCGCGGCCTTGCCGCCTTGGGCTATCGGGTGCGCGAGGCGGCGGGCGGCGAGGAGGCGCTCGCCATCGTCCGCGCCGACCCGCCGAGCCTCGTCATCCTCGACTATATGATGCCCGGAATGGACGGCGCCGAGACGGCGCGGCAGATCGCCGCGATCGATCCGGACCTGCCCATCCTGTTCTCGACCGGCCACGCCGCGCTCCGGACCTTGCGCAGCGCCGCGGGAGAGGACGTGTCGGTGCTCGAAAAGCCGTTCACCCTCGAGGAGCTCGATGCCCTGATCCGCGAGATCCACCCGGGCCGGCGGCTGAAGACGGCGTAGCACTCCCCTCCCTTCCAGGGAGGGGGATCAGTCCCCCTCCGCCGCCCGCTCCAGCGCGGCGACGTCGAGCTTGCCCATCTTCATCATCGCTTCCATCGCGCGGCGGCCCTTGGCTCGGTCGGGGTCGGAGAGGAGGCGGGGGAGGACCTTGGGCACGACCTGCCAGGAGAGGCCGAAGCGGTCCTTGCACCAGCCGCAGGGGCCGGGCTCGCCGCCGTTCGCCGTCAAAGCGTCCCAGTAGCGGTCGACCTCGGCCTGGTCCTCGCAGGATATGCTGAACGAGACGGCTTCGCTGAACCTGAACTCGGGGCCGCCGTTGAGGCCGAGGAAGGGGCGGCCGATCAGGGTGAACTCGACGGTGATGACGTCGCCGGCCTTGCCGCTGGGATAGTCGCTGGGCGTGCGGGTGACCTTGTCGACCCGGCTGTCCGGGAAGGTCGCGGCGTAGAAGTTCGCCGCCTCCTCGGCCTGCTTGTCGAACCAGAGGCAGGGGGTGATGGTCATGTCAGCGCTCCTTCGAGACGAGCGAGAAGACGACGCCCTCGGGATCGGAGCACTGGATGATCCAGCTGCCGTCGGGGACCTCGATCGGGCCCATCCGCACGGTGCCGCCATTCGCGCGGACCCGGTCGGCGGCGGAGTCGATCCCCTCGACGACGAAATAATAGCCCCAGACCGAGCCCGGCATGTGCTCGTGCTTGTCCATCATCCCGCCGATCTCGCCGCCGTTGGCGCTGAAGGTACGGTAGACGCCCATCGCGCCCATATCCATCTCGCGCACCGTCTCCCAGCCGAACAGGCCGGAGTAGAAATCGAACGCGGCCTTCTCGCCCTGGCCGGCGTAGAGCTCGTGCCAGCCGCAATGGCCGGGAGTCATGCGCGGCACCGGCGGCGGCGGATCGCCCTGCGGTTTCGGCGCGAGGATGTAGAAGAGGGCGCCGCCCGGATCGGCGGCCAGAGCGAAGCGGCCGACTCCGGGGATGTCGGCGGGGCCCTTGTGGAGGCTTCCGCCGGCCGCCTCGATCCGCTTCGCCGTCTCGTCGGCATCCTCGACTCCGACATAGCCGAGCCACAGCGGCGAGGCGCCCGCGGACGTCATCTCGCCGGTGAGCTGGAACACTCCGCCGACGCCTCGGCCGTCGGCGCTGAGGATCATGTAGGGGGCGCCGCCGGCCTCGCTTCCGGGGTGCGGCGCGGCGGTCCAGCCGACCACCTTCGAATAGAAATCGATCGCCGCGTCCCGGTCGGCGGTCATCAATTCGTACCAGATGAAGCTCGCGCTCATTGTGTCTCTCCCTCGCCGGTGTCGAGGATGATCTCGAAGCCGCCGAAGATCATCCGCTTCATGTCGAACGGCATGTCGGGGTCCGGCTGCATCTCGGGGTCGGCCATCAGGGCGGCCATGCCCTCGCTGCGCGCCTCGCGCGACGGCCAGACCACCCACGAGAAGACGATATTCTCGCCTTCCTCGGCTGCGACCGCGCGGTAGAAGTCGGTGACCTTGCCGTGGGGGACGTCGTCGCCCCACGCCTCGACCAGCCGGAGCGCGCCGTGGCGCATGAAGCCCTTCGCGGCCTTTTCGGCCATGGCGAGATAGGCGTGCTTCTTGTCGTCCGGCACCGGGATCACGAAGCCTTCGATATAGGCCATGAAGTCTCTCCTCCTGGGGGATGCGTATGGGCTCAGGCGGCGGCTTCGGCCGCCACCTCGCCGGCCGGCCGGTCGCCGAGCGCGGCCATGTCCATCCACATCGGCTCCCAGATGTGGCCGTCGGGATCCTCGAGGCTCCGGCCGTACATGAAGCCGTGGTCCTGCGGCGCGCGCGGCTCGCCGCCGCCATGGGCCAGCGCCGCCTCGGCCCACGCGTCGACCGCTGCGCGGCTGTCGCACGACACGCAGAGGAGGACCTCGGTCGCGGTCCGGGCGTCGGCGATCGCGCGCGGGGTGAACTGGCGGAACTTGTCGTGGGTGAGCAGCATGACGTGGATGGTCTCGGAGAGGACCATGCAGGCGGCGGTGTCGTCGCTGAACTGCGGGTTCCGCGTGGCGCCGATCGCCTCGTAGAAGGCGACCGAGCGGGGCAGGTCGGCGATCGGCAGGTTGACGAAAATGAGCTTGGGCATGGCGTCTCTCCCTCGAGGCTTCGCGAATCGCTGTTTGACCGTGATGCGCGCTTGTGTTATAAAAAGCAACAGTGAAGTTAGAAAAAACAACCAGATTGCCGCGAAGCTATGGCGACGCCTGCGGGACGGCCCACGCGCTCGACCTGATCGGCGAGCGCTGGGCTTTGCTCGTGATGCGCGAGCTGATGCTCGGGCCGAAGCGATTCAGCGATTTGAAGCGCGACCTGCCGGGGATCAGCGCCAACGTTCTGACCCAGCGGCTCGAGGGGCTGGAGGGGAACGGGCTGGTCAGGCGCCGCCGGCTGCCGCCGCCGGCCTCGGCGCAGGTCTACGAGCTGACCGGCTGGGGCTACGAGGCCGAGCCGATCATCGAGACGCTCGGCCGCTGGGCGACCCGCTCGCCGGCCCACGATCCGGGCCTGCCCTTGAGCGCCACGTCGCTGATGCTGTCCTTCCGGACGATGCAGAGCACCGAGCGGATCGGCGGCTTCGAGGGGCGGATCGGCTTCCGGATCGGCGAGGAGAGCTTCGTCGCGACGGTGAGCGGGGGACGGGTGCGGGCCGAGCGCGGCGAGGCGGCGGGCGCGGACGCGGTCTTCACCGGCTCGCCCGAAGCGATCGCGGCCGTGGTCTATGGCGGCCAGGAGATCGCGGCGATGGAGTCGGCCGGCGCGCTGGCGGTGGACGGCGACCGGGCCGCGGCGCGGCGTTTCGCCACGTTCTTCCCGTTGCCGCCGAAAGTTGATCCAGATCAAGCTTGATTAGGCGGACTGCCGGAAAGCTGTTACGCTCTCGAGCTTTCCAGGAAAAGGAGAGTCGCCGTGGCCTCGACCCCGTGCATCCAGCTGCCGAAGGATCAATATGCCCATGTCGGGGCGCCGTCCGAATGGTGGTGGCATATCGGCACGCTGAGAAGCGGCGACCGGCTGTTCGGCTTCGAGATCAACGCGACCGGGCGGCCCGACGGCGGCTACGGCTTTACCCAGATCATGCTGACGGACGTCGCCAACGGCGTCCATTACCAGGCGACGTCGGCGGTCCTGCCGCTGCCGGCCGATTGGGCTGAGGCCGATCCCTCAAAACGCTGGGCGGTGAACCTCGTCTGCAACCGCGGCGGCGACGGCCGGGTCTCGATGCTCGGCGCCGAGGGCAATTGCTGCGACATGACGGTCCAAGCCCAGGCCACCGACGCCGCCACCGGCAAGCCGATCGCGCTCGACGTTCGCTTCGTCCAGGACGGCCCGCCCTTGCTGGTCTGGGGGACCGGCTGCAAGGTGGTGAATCCGGGCGAAGGAATTCCGCCGCTCGAGCAGAACAATTATTATTACTCGTTCACCAGGCTGGCCGCCTCGGGGACGATCTCGATCGACGGCGAGACGGTTCCGGTCGAGGGCACGACCTGGATGGATCACGAATACGGCTATTTCGGCAAGCCCGGCGAGGGGCCCAATTGGGTCCTCCAGGACATGCAGCTCGACAACGGAGTCTCGCTCTCAAGCTACGCGACCGGAATCGTGTTGCAGCGCGACGTGGCCTATAAGTCTCAGGCGACGATCCTGGGGACGGACGGCGTCAGCCGCCTCGTCGACACGGTGACGACTCCGCGCGGCGACCCGCACCCCAGCGCGGGCGACAAGGGCGTCGAATATTACCTGCAGATGGACGTGGCGATCATCGACCCGCCGGCCAGCCTGTCGGTGGTCAGCCTCCTCGCCGACCAGGAATTCCCGATTCCCGGAAGCGCGATCTACGAAGGCGCGGCGCGGGTCAGCGGAAGCTTCGACGGCCGGATCGTCACCGGTACGGGGTGGCTGGAGGAGAAGATCAAGGCGGCGACGCTGGCCTTGCCGGCGGAGGCCGAGCCGGCCATGCCCATGCCGGCCTGATCCTCAGAAGCCGAGCCTTGCCGGGCGTTCGGGCTTTGCCCTCGCCTCGGTGTCGAGCAGTGCGACGATTTCGCTCGCGCTCGCGCCGCGGAAGCGGAGCTGGCGGCGGACGACCGCGAAGTCGCCGGGGGTGAGGCCGGTCACCTCGGCGAGGGCGGCCGGCGCCGGAGCGCCGAAGAAGAGCTCGAACGCGCGCGTCGCCGCCTCGGCCGAGAGCGGGCGAAGCTCGACCTTGAACACGAAGCGGCGAAGCGCCGCCGGATCGAGCCGGCGCGCGAAGTTGGTCGCGGCGACGAACGGCAGCGGGTGGGCGTCCATCCAGGTCAGCAGCTCGTTCACCTGGGTGATCTCCCACGAACGCTGCGCGTCGGCGCGGTCGAGGAGCAGCGAATCCGCCTCGTCGAACAGCAGCACCGCGCCCGCCTCGCGCGCGTCGGCGAAGGCGTCGGCGATGTTCGCCTCGGTCTCGCCGACCCACTTGGAGAGCAGGTCGGAGGCGCGCCTGACGGCGAGCGGCCGGTCGAGCCGCTCGGCGAGGTGGGCGGCGAGCGCGGTCTTGCCGGTGCCGGGCGGCCCGGTCAGCAGCAGCGAGAAATCGCGCGGCGCGCCCGGCGCGGTCACCCGCTCGACCAGCGAGGCAAGGTCGCGGTCGCACTCGTAGAGCGCGAGGTCGAGCGTCTCCCCGCCCGTCGGCGGAGCGAAGGCGCGCCGGCCGCGAAGGCCGAGAATCAGCGAACGCCCGGCGGCTTCGGCGTCGGCCGCGCCGCCGCCGGCGAGGGCGGCGGTGCGAAAGGCGACCCGGGCGACGCTCGCCGTCTCGGGCTCGCGCCCAGCGAGCGCCAGCAGCCCCGAAGCGGCGGCGGAGGTGCCCTCGGCCTCGGCCGCGCGCGCGACGATCCGCGCCCGCGCCCGCGCCGGCGGGTGGTCCATCCGAAGGATGAAGCTCATCCGCCGCAGGTGGGCCGAGTCGAGCGCGTCGGCGGCGTTGGAGGTCCACAGGGTCGGGACCGGATTGTCCTCGAACAATCGGTTGACGAACACCTTGGAGCCGGCGCGGCGGCCCCCGCCCGCCGTCTCGCGCGCGTCGGAGAAGAGATCCTCCATCTCGTCGAACAGCAAAAGGCAGTCGCCGCGCGGGGCGAGCAGGCGCTGCGCCCGGCGAAGCGCGTGGAGGCGCTGGAAACGGGTCGGCTCCTCGCCTTCCTCATCCTCCTCGCAGATCCCGTAGAGCCGGCCGCCGGCGGCCTCAGCGAGCGCCTTGGCGAGCTCGGTCTTGCCGGTCCCGGGCGGGCCATGGATCAGGATGTTGACTCCCCGCGCGCCCTCCCGGAGCGCGCCGGAGAGCAAGCGGACGAGCAGGTCGAACGCCGCCGCATGCTCGGCGAAATCCTCGCGACGCAAGCTCGCGGCCTGGTGCTTGCCGGCGAGGGCCTCGATCAGCTCGGAGTCGTCCGTGAACGGGCGCTCGAGCAGCCGGGACAGCGACCAGTCCAGGGTGAGATCGAGCGCTCCGCCGTCGCAGCCGAGCTGCAGCAGACCGAGCGAGAGGGCCGCGGAGCGGCGCACGCGCCCGATCGCCTCTTCTGCTCCGGCGCCGGCGAGCCGGCCGGTGAGCGTGGCGGTGTCCTCGCCTGCGCTGGCCAGGCGGTTGCGGAGCGGGGAGAGGCGGGGGAGGCGGGCGAGCCCCACCGCCGCCTTGAGCAAGGCGGAGTCGAAGCCGTCGAGGCCGAGCAGGCGCTCGGCTGCCCGGAGCGAGGCGAAGATCGCCGGCTCAGCCTCGTCGGTCGCGATCGCGTCGGTCAGCTCGCCGAGACGCGGCCAGGTGAGCGGCACTCCGTCACCGTCGCCCTCGGCATCCGGAATTGCGATATGCGGCCACAGCCAGGCGCGGTGGTCCACCGCCCAGCCGACGAGGATTCGGGCGGCCGGCGATCCGGCCGTATGCGTGTCGCGCAGCAGGCGGATGACGCGCTGCGCCAGGAGCTTCTCGCCCATGATTGATCCGTTTCACGCCGGGCGCGGATCGGCCGCGCGCCGGCTCTCGTCTGAGATTGAGAAAGGGTCGCCGCCGGGTCCGGGCCCGGCCGCGCGGATCAGCGCTTGGTCAGGCTCGGACGGAGGCGGCGGGATTCATCGCCTTGCGATCTCGCATCGTGTCTCTCCGTCTGCCGCAGCCCTCTGGCCGCGGGAGCGGGGCCGCTACGCGCGGGCGTAACGATTGTCAAGCGGCGGCATACGGTCAGTGCCCGCCGCCGCCGCAGCCGTGGCCGCCGCAGCCGCTGTGACCGCCGTGGCCGCCGCAGGCGGCATGGCCGTGGTGGCCGTGGCTGCCGTCGCCGGGAATCCACCCCGACACCCCGTCGCAGCCGCCCGCCGCCCGGGCGAGATCAGGGCTTGGCCGCTGGACGGCAAAGAGGAAGGCGAGGGTCACAAAGCCGGCGAACAGCAAGGCGAAGGCCGTCTCGTCGCTGCCGGCCGCGGCCGCCGCGGCCGCACCGGCCCACAACGCGGCGGGAAGGAGGATTCGAAAGTGGTACAGGCGCCGCCACGGCGAAGGCCTGGGCCGGGCGGCGGAGCGGCCGCCTTCGCGGGCGCCGGGCCAGACGTCCGGCGGCGGCGGGTCGGCGAACACGTCCTGGTAGAGCCGAAGGGTGGCGAGATACTGGCGGCGGAAGCGCCGCTCGTCCGCCGGGTCGCCGGTGCCGGGACGGTGGTGGAGCGGCCGGCCGAGGATCCGGCCGCAGAGCGTCTCCTCATAATGCGGCAGATCGAGGTGGAGGTGCCAGACCTGGTCGACGGCATGAGACGGCGTGAGCTCGCCGCCGCAGGTCGCGGCGAGGAACAGGAAGCGGCGATATTCCGCGATCGCCCGGCCCGCGAAGGCAGGCCGCCACCCCGTCGCCTTCGACAGCGCGGTCTCGAAGCTGCTTGCGCCGCGCGGTGCCGGAAGATGCATTTCGCGAAGGGCCGCCCACAGGGCCCGATTGGACAGCGGAAGCGAGGCTTCGTCCATCTGCCGCTTTTATAAGTTACGCGGTAGACAAAGGCAATCCTTCGCCGCCTGGAGCGAGATCAACCAGCGGCACTGGCGCTCAGGCCGCGGGCGAAGGCTTCGCCTCGGGGTCCCCCGGGGCGAGGATGCGTCCCGCGCGGGAGCGGACGAGGAGAAGGCCCACCGCCGCCGCGGCGACGAGGCCGGCATGGAGCAGCCAGAAATTGGCTGCGGGCATTTTCTCGAGGAGGCCGCCGAGCCAGCCGACCAGCATGTTGCAGGCGAACAGGTGGAGATAATAAACGCCGATCATCATGCCGCCGATCGCCCGGGGCGCCGCCCGGGAGAAGAGCGCGATGCCGACCGGGAAGACGTTGGCGAAGCCAATATCGTTGATGACGTGGAACGCGATCCCCCAGCCGAGGCCGACCTTCTGGCCGGTCGCGGCGGCGTGCCAGGAAGCGGCGGCGAGGGTCAGCGGCGCGAGCGCGGACACGACCGTGCCGATGGTGAGCTTGGTGATTTCGTCCGGCTCGCGGCGGCGCTTCGACCACCAGCGCCAGAACAGGAGCGACAGGAAGATCGTGCCGGTCGAGATGAAGGCATCGATCGAGATCAGCCAGGTCACAGGCATGGTCTGGCCGAAGAAGGCGAGGTTGTAGTTGGCGTCGCCCCAGACGAGGTAGGAATTGAAGATCTGCTGGTTGCCGACGGCGGAGAGAATGAGCAGCGGAATCAGCAGGACCAGCACCGCGACACGCTTGCCGTCGCCGGGAACCAGTGGCGGATGCGCGGGCGGGGCGTCCTTTTGGCTGGCGCGGGCGCGGGGCGCCGCCTCGACCGGCAGCCAGCGCCGCCCGTACAGATAGACTGCCAGCCCGATCAGCATCCCGACGCCGGCCGCGCCGAAACCCCAGTGCCACGCGACCCTCTGGCCCAGGGTGCCGCAGACCAAGGGCGAGATGATCACCGCGATGTTCACCGCCAGCAGGAAGATCTGGAAGGCGTCGGCCCGGCGCAGGTCTCCGGGCGCGTAAAGCTCGCCGACCTGAGTGGCGATGTTGCCCTTGAAGCAGCCGACTCCGAGCAGCAGGCAGAACAAGGCGAGCAGGAAGCTGACGTCGAAAGCCATCAGGAAATGGCCGGCGGCCATCAGCAGGGCGCCGATCGTGATCGTCTTCGTCCGGCCCAGCAAGCGGTCGGCGACGACCCCGCCGGCGATCGGAGTCAGATAGACAAGGCCGGCATAGAGGCCGAAAATGGCCGAAGCGAGCGCCAGCGGCGTGAGCGGCCCGTAGGCCCATTCGATCGCCGCCCGGAAAGGCTTGAAGCCGGCGACGTTCTCGACATGGCCGGGGAGCAGCAGCTGCTTGGTCATGTAGAGGACGAGCAGCGCCTGCATGCCGTAATAGGAAAAGCGCTCGAACCCTTCGGCGAAGGCGAGATAGCCGAGCCCCTTGGGGTGGCCGAGGAAGGCGCGGTCGACGGGGTCCGCGGGGCGATCGTCGGAGTCGCGAACGGGATTGGCTTCGGCGACGGTCATGGTCCCTCCGGGGCTTGGGCGGCGCGAAGCTAGCGGATCGGCCGCGCGGCGCCAGTGGAATGTTGGCAGCGGCCGGTTTAGCCTCCAATGAACCAAGCCGGAGCCCGAAGCCGATGCGCCTGATCCTTGCCGCCGCGATCCTCGCCCTTGCGTCCCCCGCGTCCGCGGCGCCGGCCGACGACCTCGCGAGGCTGATGGCGGATTTCTATGCGTGGGAGCTCAAGGAGGATCCGGTGACGGCGACGTCGCTCGGGGTGCGCGACTATGACGACAAGATCCAGGATATCAGCCTCGCCGCCGACGACCGGCGGGCGGCGGAGGCGGCGGCCTTCCTCGCGCGGCTCGACGCGATCCCTGAGCGCGGCCTCGGCGCCGCCGACCGGGCCAATCGCTCGATCCTGAAGCGCAGCCTCGGTACCATCGTCGAGGCCAACCGCTATCCGCAGCGCGTGATGCTGTTCACCACCTATTATGGCTGGCACCAGGGCTTCGCCGGGCTCGCCGAGAACCTGCCCTTCCGAACCCGGCACGATTACGAAAGCTACCTCGCGCGGCTGCGGCAATATCCGGCGCTGAACGACAATGCGCTGGCGATCACCGGCCAGGCGGTGAAGGGTGGTTACACTCTGCCCTGCTCGGCGCTCGGCAATTACGAGCGGACCATCTCGGGCGTGATCGTCGAGGATCCGACCAGGTCGCGCTTCTACGAGCCGTTCACGCGGGCGCGGCCGGCGGATGCGAGCGAGGCGGACTGGGCGGCGCTGCAGGCCGAGGCGCGCAGGACGATCGTCGAGGTGCTGAACCCGGCTTACGCCAAGCACCTCGCTTTCTACCGCACGGCCTACCTTCCCCATTGCGCCAAGTCGGACAGCGTCTCGGCCCAGCCGGGCGGAGCGGCCTATTACGCCTTCCGGGTGCGGCAGGAGACGACGACCGACCTCACGCCCGACCAGATCCACCGGATGGGCCTCGACGAGATCGCCCGGATCACGGCCGAGATGGACAAGGTCGCGAAGGCGGCCGGCTTTCCGACGCGCGAGGCCTTCATCCAGGAGCTTCGAACCAACCCCGCTTATTATGCGAAGACTCCGCAGGCGCTGATGGCTCAGGCGGCGCTGGTCGCCAAGACGATCGACGGCAAGCTGCCCGGCCTGTTCGGCCGGCTGCCGCGCCTGCCATACGGAATCCGCGCCATTCCGGCGGAGACGGCGGAGGGGACCACGACGGCTTATTACAGCGCCGGCTCGCCGCAGAGCGGGATCGCCGGCACTTACTACGTCAACACCTCGAAGCTCGACCAAAGGCCGCTCTGGGAGCTGCCGGCGCTGACCGCGCACGAGGCGGTGCCCGGCCACCACAACCAGATCGCGCTCCAGCAGGAACTGGACCTGCCGCCCTTCCGCCGCGACTTCACGTCGTTCACCGCCTTCACCGAGGGCTGGGCGCTCTATTCGGAGAGTTTGGGCGAGGAGATGGGTCTCTACGACACCCCGGCCAAGAAGATGGGCCAGCTCTCCTATCAGGCGTGGCGGGCGGCGCGTTTGGTGGTCGACACCGGAATCCACGCCAAGGGCTGGACCAAGGCGCAGGCGGTGGCGTTCATGCGCGCCAACACGGCCTTGTCGGACGCGAACATCGACGCCGAGGTCAACCGCTACATCAGCTGGCCGGGCCAGGCGCTCGCCTACAAGCTCGGCGAGCTCAGAATCCGCGCGCTGAGGGCGCGGGCGGAGAAGACGCTCGGGGCGAAGTTCGACCTCCGCCGCTTCCACGACGCGGTGCTGGCGCAGGGCTCGGTGCCGCTCGACGTGCTCGAGGCGCAGGTCGATGCGTGGATCGCGGGTGAGAAGGGGCGGTAATTTCGTCCGGGGAAGGAGGAAATCACGTCACCCCCGCGAAAGCGGGGGTCCCGCTTCTTCTGCCGCACCCGCAAGGAGAAGCGGGATTCCCGCTTTCGCGGGAATGACGGGCTCCGCGCGTGGCAATGGGCCCCTCCACCGCGCTCCGCGCGGTCCCCCTCCCCGTTCCGGGGAGGAGCTATCCGCTCACTTGTCCGGCGCGGGTTCCTCGCCGGTGTGGCCCTGGGTGCGGTCCTTGCGGTAGGCTCGGATCATCTGACCCCAGCAGCCGGTGAAGCCCCCGGGGCCGACGGTCGAGCAGCTCTGGGCGCCGGTGCGGCCGACATATTCGAGGCTCTCGGCGCGCTCGGCCCAGCTCGGATTCTCGCCGCCGTTCCTTCGGTCGCGAAGCTCCTTGGGGATGCGGTAGCGCTCGCGCTCGGGACGGCGGGCGCAGATCACCACCTCGTCGCCGCTGGCGCTGGTGGGACACGGGTCGTTGCCGTAGACGACGACCCGGGCGATCCGGTCCGACTGGGCGGCGGCGGGGACCGTGCCCAGGAGGGCGGCGGTGCCGCCGAGAGCGGCGGCGGCGAGGAAGGCGGCTTTCATGTCTCTGTCTCCCGGGTCACGTCAGAGTCTCTTCGACAGGGCGATGGCGAGTCGGCAACCAAGGCGGATCGCGCCCGACAGCAAAGGATAGCCGAAGGTCTGCTCGGCGCCGGCGGCGATCGCCGTGTCGCGATGCTCGAGCTCCTCGGCCTGGAATCGGCCGATCGTGGCGGAGAGGTCCGGCTCTTCGCCGCCGAGCGCGCTCACCTGGCGGCCGTAATGGCGGTCGATCTCGGTCTCGACGGCGGCGGTGCAGGCCATCGCCGCGCCCGGGCTCATCAAGGCGGTGGCGGCGCCGAGCGCGTAGCCGGCGGCGTGCCACACGGGCTGGAGGAGAGTGGGGCGGACCCCGCGCTCGACCATCATCGCGTCGAACGTCTTGAGGTGCCTTTCCTCCTGGCTCTGCATGCGCGCGATCGGGCCGGCGGCCGGGTGGCGGCTGCCGAGCACGGCGAGCTGACCGCAATAGATCCGCGTCGCGCCATATTCGCCGGCCTGGTCCACCCGGATCATCGAATCGACGTCCGGCCGCTCGTCGCCCGGCCGCCAGGCCGGGGCCTTGGGAGCGGCGTCGGCGGGGGTCACGCCCGCGGCCTGGGTCGTCTGAGGCTCAGCCATAGGATCAGAAGACCCGACACGGAGGAGAGGATAAAGTTCCATCCGGCGAGCGAGACGCCGAGGAAGCTCCACTGCACCTGATCGCAACGGGTCATCGGCGCGTCCATGATCTCCTTGAGCAGGTCCTCGGTCGAGCCGGCGTGGACGACCGACGTGCACTGGGTGAAGCCCTCGAAATATTTGAGCTCCACGCCGGCGTGGTAGAAAGCGATTCCGGCGCTGGTCAGGATGGCGAGGGCGGCGAGCCAGACGAAGCTCCGCCCGCGGTCGGGCAGCCGGGCGAGCAGCAGGGCGAGGATGGCGAAGCCCAATGCCGCGAAATGGGCGTAGCGCTGCCACCAGCACATATCGCAGGGGTAGAGGTGGCCCCAATATTGCGAGGCGTAGGCGCCGGCGAGCAGAGCGGCGGGGACGGCGAGCGCGAGCGCCTTCGCCTTGTCGAGGCTGGTCATGAGGATCTCCCCTCCCCGCAAGGGAGGGGTAGTGTCGGCGCCTGCATCAGCGCTTGCCGGTCTTGCCGCCGGCGCCGCCGGCCGCGACCGCGGCGGGGCGGGCGAGGCGGTTCAGGGTCTGGACCGCGTAATAGAGCTGGTAGTCGTCGATGCCGCGCTTCTTCAAATCGTCGGGCGTCGCGGCGAAGCGGGGATCGGGCTTGCCGTCGTCCTCGATCACGTCGTCCTTGACCGCCGCCTCGTTGATCAGGTGGCGGCGAAGGTCCGCCTCGCGAAGCCGCGGCCGGCTCTTGTAATCCGGGTCGGAGAGCTGCGGCACCTCGATGTCCGGGGTGATCCCGCCTTCCTGAACCGAGCGGCCCGAGGGCGTGTAGTAGCGCGCCGTGGTGAGGCGCAGAGCCGTCTTCTCGCTCAAGGGCAGAAGGGTCTGGACCGAGCCCTTGCCGAACGTCTTCTCGCCCATCAGCAAGGCGCGGTGATGGTCCTGGAGGGCGGCCGCGACGATCTCGGCCGCCGAGGCCGAGCCGGCGTCGACCAGGACGACGATCGGAGCGCCGCGGGTGGCGTCGCCGGGCTGGGCGTAATAGCGCTCGATGTCGCCCTTGTTGCGGCCGCGCTGGCTGACCACCTCGCCGGATTCGAGGAACACGTCGGAGAGTCCGACCGCCTGGTCGAGCAGTCCGCCCGGGTTGGAGCGCAGGTCGACGATATAGCCGGTCGGCGCGTGGCCCAATGACTTGTTGATGCTGTTGATCGCCGCCAGGGTCTCCTGGGTGGTGGTGCGGCTGAACGTGTTGACGTTGATCACGCCGATGCCGTCCTTGACCTGCCACTTGACCGCGGGAAGCTCGATCTTGGCGCGGGTGATGGTGACGTCGAACGGCTTGTCGCGGCCGGGGCGGACGATGGTGAGGCGGATCGCGGTGCCGGGCGCGCCGCGCATCGAATCGACCGCTTCGTCGAGGGTGCCGCCGTAGATCAGCTTGCCGTTCAGATGGGTGATATAGTCGCCCGACTTGAGGCCGGCCTTGAAGCCGGGGCTGTCCTCGATCGGAGCGACGATCTTGACCGCTCCGTCCTCCATCGTGACGTTGAGGCCGAGGCCGCCATATTCGCCCTCGGTGGTGGTCATCAGCGACTGATAGCCGCGCTCGTCGAGATAGGAGCTGTGCGGATCGAGGCTGTTCAGCATGCCGTCGATCGCGCCGCGGATCAAAGTCTTGTCGTCGACCTGGTCGACATAATCGGACCGCACCTTCTGGAACACGGCCATGAACTGGTCGAGCTCGCGATAGGTGTTGACGTCGACCGCGGCGAAGGCGGCGGTGGCGGCCGGAACGATCGCGACGGCGGTGACGAGGCCGAGGGCGCGGATGAGGTTGGACGAAGCCATGAAGCGGGGATCCTGGAGAAGAAGGGTTTCGGGCCGAGCTTAGCCGCTTTTCTAGCGCTCGAAAAGCAACGGGAGGTGAATGCCCTCAGAGCAGGTCGGTGATCGCCATCGGCGTGCCGTTGCGGCGAAGCTCGACAGACACTCGGCCGCCTGCGGCGCGGCCCAGCGTGTCGCCGCGGCCGACCCGGTCGCCTTCGTGGACGGCAAGGGCGCCGAAATTGGTGATCGTCGTCGTCCAGCCGCCGCCATGGTCGACGATCACCACCTGGCCCCAGGAGCGGAAGGGCCGGGCGTAGACGATCCGGCCCGGCGCCGGGGCGACGACGGGCGTGTCCGCCGAGGCGTTGAAAACGAGCCCTCGGGCGTGCACGCCGGCGTCGGAAAGCTCGCCGGCGCCGGTCACCAGCCGCCCTCGCACGGGCAGGACGTAGACCGGGCGGCGGGCGTCCGTGGGCGGGTTGACCGGCCGCATCGCCGGGGCGGGAAGCGAGGCAAGGCGCACCCTGAGGGCATCCTGGAAGGCGCGCGTGCCCTCCAGCGCGTCGATCTCGCGGGCGCGTTCGCCGAAGGCGAGGGCGCGGTCGGATTCATTGAGCGCCGATTCCATCAGGCCCTGCG
This sequence comes from Sphingomonadales bacterium, assembly GCA_034668385.1. Classification (GTDB taxonomy): domain Bacteria; phylum Pseudomonadota; class Alphaproteobacteria; order Sphingomonadales; family Sphingomonadaceae; genus Allosphingosinicella. Next base: position 17,751 of record JAXDPL010000125.1, read on the forward strand.
ACGCGGCCCGCTCGCGGGCCTCGAAGCGGGCGAGGGCGATCCGGCGGCCCCGCAGGTCGGCCCGGCTGGCCTCAAGCGCGGCGAGCGCGACCTCGGCCTGGCGGCGAAGCGCGTTGCCGCGCGCCACCTCGGCCCTCAGGCCCTCCGTACGAGCGCGGATCTCCGGCAGGGTCGAGGCGAGCAAAGCGCGGACGTGGACGACCTCGTCGACCGAGCCCGGCTGGATCAGCGCCAGAGCGGGCGGGCGGCGCGCCATGGTCTGGAGCGCGGCGGTGAGTCGGATGAGCGGCGCCTGCTGGGCGGCGAGCCGGGCCCGTTGCTCGCGCCGCAATTGCTCGACCAGCCCGACCCGCGCCTGCGAGGCGGTGATCTCCGCCTCGGCCGCCTCGATGCGGGCGGCGAGCGCGGCGGACCGGTCCCGCGCCTGCTCCGCCGCGCCGGTCGCTCGTGCCGCCTGCTGTTCGAGCCGCTCGGATTTCACCCGCGCGGCTTCCGCTTCCTGCTTGGCGGCGACGAGCTCGCGGGGATCCGAGGGGCCGGCCGTCTGCGCCGCGGCGACGCCGAGGCCGAGGAGGAGAAGGATGAGGGCGAGCAGGCGGGTCACGCCCTCATCCTTCCCGATGATAAGGGTGGTTCGCAAGGATCGAGGTGGCGCGCCACAATTGCTCGGCCAGCATCGCCCGGGCGAGGAGGTGGGGCCAGGTGGCCCGGCCGAAGGCGAGGAGGAGGTCGGCCGAGGCGCGCTCCGCCTCGCCGAAGCCGTCGGCGCCGCCGATCAGGAAGCGCGCTTCGCGTTTGCCCTCGTCGCGCCAGCGCTCGAGGCGGCGGGCGAGATCGAGGCTGGGCAGCGGCTCGCCTTTCTCGTCGAGGAGGATGGTGACGGCGTTCTCGGCCGGGGCGGGAAGACGGCCGCCGCTCTCGGGCAGCTCGGTGACCTTCACCGGCCAGGCGACCCGCTTCAGGTAACGCTCGACCAGCTCGGCCTCGGGGCTCCGGCCGATCTTCCCGCGCGCGACGATGTGGAGGAGCATGTCGTTCGAACCCCGTCATTGCGAGGAGCGAAGCGACGCGGCAATCCATCGCTTCGGCCGGGTCACTGGATTGCTTCGCTTCGCTCGCAATGACGGGAGAGGGGTCCGCTCAATGCGCCGCCGCGGCGCTTTCCTCGAAGCTCCACATCCGCTCGAGATTGTAGAAGCTCCTCACTTCGGGGCGGAAGATGTGGACGATGACGTCGTCGGCGTCGATCAGCACCCAGTCGGCGACGGCCAGGCCCTCGACCCGGACGGAGCGGCCGAGATCCTGCTTGATCCGCTCGGTCAGCTTCTGGGCCATCGACGCGACCTGGCGGGTCGAGCGCCCGGAAGCGATCACCATATGGTCGGCGATGTTGGACTTGCCCGTGAGGGGGATGGAGACGACGTCCTGGGCCTGATCGTCGTCGAGCGATCGAAGCACCAGTTCATGCAGGGCCTCGACCTTTTCTGTCGCTCCGTCCTGAGAGGGAGCCTTTGTGGGTGCTGGCAATGTGCCTCCTTAGATCAGGGCCTTGCGCGTCACGCCGTCGCGCAGGGCCTTGGGGTTGAACGATTGACGGGCCGGTTCGTGCCAGTCGGGGTCGGCGGCGCGGATGCCAGTGGCGGAGGTCGGATCGAGCGGCAGCTTGAGCAGCACGAGCGCCGGCAGTCTCCACTCCGTCCAGAAACGCGCCCCGGCTGCGGGCCGGACGAAGCGCCGCAGCCAGCCCATCGCGCGAGCCGCGTGGGCCGGGCCATCATATCCCGGACGCGAAACGACCGCAATCGGAACGAGCCGGGCGATGTCCCGCCATCGCCGCCAGCGGTGGAACTGGACGAGATTGTCCTCGCCCATCAGCCAGACGAAGCGGCGGTTGGGGTAGCGGGCGAGGAGGGCGCGGAGCGTGTCAGCCGTGAAAGGCGAGCCGAGCTCGCGCTCGATCGCGGTGACCCGGACCGGCAGGCCGCGCGCGGCGCGGCGGGCCGAGGCGAAGCGGTCGACGAGAGCGGCCATCCCGGCCGGGTCCTTGAGCGGATTGCCCGGCGAGACCAGCCACCAGATCTCGTCGAGATCGAGGGCGTCGAGCGCGGCCCGGCTGATCCGGCGGTGGCCCCGGTGGGCGGGGTTGAAGGAGCCGCCGAGAAGTCCCGTCCTGATCACGGGGAGGCGCGTAGCACGGCCGGCGCGGTCGCGGAACGTCTCGACACGGGGCGGGCGGTTCGGCCATGATCGCGGCCATGGGACCCGGGGGCATGGAGGCGGTCGGCGACGCCGTGACGGGCGGCCTCGTGGCGCGCGCGCTCGAGCCGACCGCGGGAGAGCATGAAGGCCAAGGCGAAGGCCTTTGCCTCAATTGCGGGTCGGCGCTGGTCGGCGCCTATTGCCACCAATGCGGCCAGGCGGCGCACGTGCACCGAAGCGTCGCGGCCTGGTGGCACGATCTCGCCCACGGAGTCCTCCATCTCGACGGCAAGATCTGGCGGACGCTGCCGCTGCTCGCCTGGCGGCCGGGCGAGCTGACCCGCCGCTACATCCATGGCGAGCGGGCGAAGTTCGTCTCGCCGCTCGCTTTGTTCCTGTTCTCGGTCTTCCTGATGTTCGCGATGTTCAGCGCGTTCGGCGGCGGCCTCGCCATCGACCCGACCGGAGTCCATCGCGGGCTGGCGGAGAACGTTCGAATCCAAGAGGCGGCGATCACCAAGATGGAAGGGGAGCGCTCGGCCCTGGCGGCGGCGCACAAGCCGACCGCCGACATCGACGCGCGGCTCAAGCTGGCCGGCGAGCAGCTGGCTCTGGTCAGGACGATGAACGAGAAGGGGCTGGTGCAAGGCAGCGTCGTCCGGGTCTCCGACGACGTGCCGTCCTGGCTGCGCGAGCCGATGGAGAAAGCCGGCCGGAATCCCTCGCTGATGCTCTACAAGCTGCAGTCGAACGCCTACAAATTCTCCTGGGCGCTGATCCCGATCTCCGTCCCCTTCCTGTGGCTGCTTTTCCTCCACCGCCGCCGCTACCGCCGCGAATACCGGGCCTACGATCACCTCGTCTTCGTGACCTATTCGATCGCGGCGATGAGCCTCGCTTTGGTCACGCTCGTGCTGATGAGGGAAATCGGGATGCCCTCCGCCATCGTCGGCCTCCTCTCGATCGCCGTCCCGCCCGTCCATATCTACCGCCAGCTGCGCGGCGCCTACCAGGTCGGCCGGTTCGGAGCGGCGTGGCGGACCGTGGCCCTGCTCATGTTCGCGACGGTGGCCCTCGCCTTGTTCCTGCTGCTGCTGGTTGCGATCGGCGTGATGGACTGAGGGCGCGGCGCTCGCGCGCCGGGAGGCCGTCGCAGACCTCGAACAGGCGCATCGAAATGAAGCTCGCCTCCATCAGCCCCTTCGCCCGGTCCGTGAGCCGGATCGTCTCGCCCACCGGCCAGTGCGAGCGAACATGGTCGAAGGCGATCTGCATCGCGACCTGGGAGGGAAAGTCGCGGCCGACGCAGTCTATCCGCCGGGCCAGCCCCGGTCCGGCGCGGGGCCAGGCCTTGGCGGCGGCGGCGAAGATTTCGGGGACATAGAGGTCGGCATAGGCGCCGTCGCGCAGATCGTCCCACGGCGACGAATAATAAGCCGCCATGCGCGCGCGGTGGCTCTCCGGGATCGCCTCCTCGAGCCGTGCGACGAGCTGCCGAAGGGTCGCCGGCGGGATCCGCCCGAGATTCAGCCTGAACGGCAGGGGCCGCAAGGGCTGACGGTTCGTATAGACGATGACCTCGGACGGCTGGGCCGCGGCGCTCGGGGCCGCGGCGAGCGGCGCCAGTGGAGCGGCGAGCAACAGGAGCAGCCCGGTCCTCAGGAAACCCTCCTTCCGGCTCCAGCCCTTTTAGCGGCCGGCCGGGCCTCTGTCACACAGCGAGGAAGGGGCCGCGCGGCCTTGCTAGGGGGCGCAGGGGAATTTGCGGGCGAGGAGGGCGCGGAGCGCGTCCTTGACCTCGGTTCGGGCGGCGACGGCGGGCGGGATGGTCCGGAAGGCGGCGAGAAGCTCGTTGCTGTCGAGGCTGCCCTGGTCCTGGGGCGGGCAATAAGCCGGGCGGCGGCCGGCGGCGCGGGCGGCGAGCCGCTCGGCGCGCAGCTGGGCGCTGGCGTTGGTGACCTCGGCCTTGAGCGATTTGTAGTCGCTGGCGAACAGAGCGAGCATGCCTTTGGCCTGGAGGGCCTCCGCTTTCTGAAGGAACAGCGAGACCGGCATCGCCTCCGCGCCGGCCGGCGCGAGCGCCAGGATCAGCGCCGCCGTAAGAGCCCAGGATTTCCGCATTCGCACCCTCTCGCGTCCGTTCCGGGCGGGAGGATGGCGGCGGCCGGTGAACCGCGCTTGAACGCTCAGGCGCCCTGGGGCGCGGGGCCGCCGATGCCGCCGCCGCGCGGACGCCGGGTGCTCGGGATGGCCGAGCCGGCGATCGGCAGCAGCGGCCGGGCCGAGCTCGAATCGCCGCGCCCAATATCCTCGCCCTTGATCGCCTTCTTGGCCTCCTCGCCGGTCAGGGTCTCAAATTCGAGCAGGGCCTGGGCGAGCCGGTGGAGCTCCTCGATCTGCTCGGTGAGCACGGTGCGCGCGGCCGCTTCCG
>JAXDPL010000126.1:0-13311 GCA_034668385.1 Sphingomonadales bacterium
CGATCTGCGAGGCCGGATTGTAGCCGAACGTCAGCGCCTGATAGCCGGGCGTCGCCGCGATATTATGGCTGAGGCTGGTCAGGCGATTGACCGGGTCGTATCCGTAGCTGACCGGCGAGTTGCCGCCCGGCCCCAGCGCCAGGGTCTGCCGCCGTCCGGCGCTGTCGTAGCCGAACTGGACGATCGTCTCGTTGTTGCCGTCGTATAGGCTCGTCATGTTGCCGGCGGCGTCGTAGCTGAAGTTCATCGCATAGCCCGTGGTCGCCCCGACATGCGTGCGCCGAGAGCCGACGTCGTAGATCGAGCTGATCGTCCGAGCGACTCCGTCCATGTTCGTCGTGGTCGACGTCTGGCGGCCGAACCTGTCGAAAGCGTTGGTAATGCCGGGTCCGGTGTCGGAGCCGAACCGCGCATAAGCCTGCGGGCCGGTGACGTCGTAGCCGTAATAGACGCTGTAGCCTGCGGCTCCCGTGGCCGAGGTCGGAACGGTCTTGATCCGCAGCCGATCGAGATCGTCATACTGGAAGCTGAGCGTGACCCCGTCGCGCTTCCTCAAGGACGTGCGATTGCCGGCGGAGTCGTAGCCATATTCCTCATAATCGGCCTGGTTGGCGACGCCCGGGGTGTTGGACGGGAATATCCAGCGGCGCTGGCGGTCGAACCCGTCGAAGGTCATCTCGGCCCGGTTGCCGTTGGCGTCGATCGCCGCCTTCTGCTTGCCGTTCGGTGTGTACTCGTAAGTCGCATAGTTTTGCTGGAGCGATGTGCCGTAGGCGCGCTGTATCTGGAGCAACTGGCCGGCGGCATCGTAGACGTTATGGGTGATCCGGTCCGGGCCCTGGCTCCCCTGTGCGGTCAAAGTGCAGGCGTCGGTTGTGCCTCCGAACGCGGCGCTGTTCATGCGCCGCGCCTGGCAGACCAGTTGTCCGCGATCGTCGAAGCTTCGCTCGGTGAGGCTGTAGGTCGTGCCGCCTGCCGACATAGCCTCGCGAACCGGATTGCGATGGGCGTCGTAGCCGGTGTCGGTGCGGGTAAGCACGGTCAGCGTCTGGCTCTGCGAGTCGGGAACCGTACCGATCTCGATGGAGACCACCTTGTCGTCGCTGTCGCGATAGGTGTAGCGCTTCGCGTTCCGTAGGCCGTTCGAGCCCTTAGGGCCGATGTCCCAGGTCTTGCGCCCCCAGACGTCGTAGCGGGCGTAGACAGCGTCGTCGGTGCCCGGCAGAGGCCCGTCCACCACCGTCGGACGGCCGGCGGCGTCGTAGGTGTAAACCGTGTCCAGATTGGCGCCCGTCGCTAGATCGACCCGCCGCTCGAGCGTCGGGAGCAGGGTGTCGCCCGAATATTGATATTCGGTCCGCATCTCCTGGTTGGTCCCGCAGGTCGTGCCGAGGCCGCAGATCCGGACCGCGCTCTTGCGGCTGATGCCCGAGGGCGAGAGCGTATATTCGATATAGGTCTTGCGGCGGACGCCGCTGGCGTCGGCTGGATCGGTCTGCTCGGTCAACTGGCCGGAGTCGTTGTAGACATAATCAGTCTGGCGGTTGAGCTCGTCTCGCGAGGATGTGGGCCGGAAGCAGGAGACGTTCGGCGCGATGATCGTATCGCAATAAGGGTAGGTGGCGGTTTCGGTGACCGCCGCGAGCCCCGAGCCGGGCTTCGGGGTCGTCGTCTTGGACGTGACATTGGCATGGTCGTCGTAGAAGACGTCGACATAATTGCCTTCCGGCGAGGTGACGCGAGTCGGCCGGTAGGCGAGATCGTACTGGTAGCCGGTGGTCCGGTTGATCGAATCGGTCATGCCGGTCAGAACGACGCGCTGCTGCGAGATCGTGAAATTGTAGGTCTGGCTGAACCCGTTGGGGCCGCTGACGACCAGGCGGGTGTACCAGTAGCTGTTGGTCGGCGCATAGAAATAGGGCGCGCCGCCATTGTAGGTATAGGTATAGGTATAAGTGACTCCGTCGAGGACGACGGTGCTGACCAGCGCCGCGCTCGGCGACGCCGTCACCTGCCGGGCCGGAGCGCCCTCGGTGGGCAGCGTCAGGCTTCCCGCCGTTTGCTCGATGTCGATGCCGAGCCCGTTGCTGCAGCCGGTGCAGGTATAGACCCGGCCACCGAGGTCGGTGATCGTGTTGCCGCTGTAGGTCAGCCGGCCGAGCGGCACGCTCGGGTTGGCGGTGGCGTAGAGCGTGACCACCGAAGGCGCCGCCCAGGCGCCGGGATCGCCGTTGAAGTCATTGCCCTGGTAGGCGATCGAGATGGCGTAGCCGTAATTGCTGGTCACCGTGTTCGGCCGGTAGAAGGTCCGGTTGAACGGGTCGCCGGTCAGATAGGCGGTGTCGTAGGAATAGCTGATCGTCTCGCCGGTCGGATAGGTCACGCTCGAGGCGTAGGCCTGATAGGTGCCGGGATTGCCGACCGTGTTCACGTGGACGTTGGTGAAATGCCAGACCGCGGCGGTGCCGGCCTGGCGGAACGTGCCCTTGGGCCGAAAGTAGGAACCCGTGCCGGTGACGCTCCCGCAATCGGTGGTGTCGAAGCACTGGAAGGCCTCGGCGCTGCCCTGGCCGGTGTGCACGGTATAATTGCCGGTCGGATATTCGCCGGCCTGGCCGCTCACCTTGCCGACCACATAGGGCGCGGCGTTCTGCACCCGGTCGAACTTAAGGTTGGGCGCTCCCGGGACGGAGAGAACCGGCGGTTCGATCGTCGTCTTGCCGGTGGTGAGGTTCACCCCGTTCAAGTCGCTCTCAACGCGCAGCGGCGAGGGGACGGTCGGGATGTCCTGGGCCGAGGCGGCGGTGGCAAGGCCGGCGAGGGCGGCGAGCGCCAGAGCGGCGCGGGCGAAGGTGCGAAGCATCGTCGGCCTCAGAAGCATTGGTTGGTGGTGGTGACGGTGACGCTCACCGTCCCGGTCGAGGTCGCGCCGAGGCTGTCGCTGACCGTGTAGCTGAACGTCTTCAGCCCCGAGGCGCCGAGGCTCTCGATCCCGATCGTGCTCGCGCTGAGAATGGTGAGCGTCAGCGAGGTGCCGCCCGAGACGCCGGTCACGGTCAGCGGGTAATTGCCTTCCGGATCGGTGTCGTTCGCCGTCACGTTGACGCTGGTGCTGCCGCACTTGGGAATCGACGGCGCAACATCGGCATTGGCCACCGGCGGCTGGTTGCCCGGCGGCGGCGGCGGTGGAGGCGGCGGAGGCGGCGGCGGCGGAGGTGACGGTGGTGGCGGCGGAGGTGGCGGCGTGCCACCGACGCCGGTCACCGTATAGTTCGAACGGTTGCCGGCGGGATCGTACGCGATCGCCGTCGCAAGGCCGTTATTGACCGTGCCGCTGCTCGTCGACGAGACCAGCCGCCCCAGCGCGTCATACGTATAAGTCGTCGTTTCACTTGCCAGTGCGCTTGTCGCCAAGGCGCAAGTAGATGACGCCAGGAACAGCCTGGCGGCCACGGTTTTCGCGAGCATCGAAGACCCCTATTCTGATGCGTAAGCAACGGAGCACAGCTCGGCGATTCGAGTCAACAACCCCTGCAAAAGATTTTCTTGGCTCTGCTCGGCGGCCTGAGACTTCTTGTGGCGTGGGCATGAAGAGACGGCACGAGACCTCGGGAAAGGCCTCTTCCCGAAGATCTGTAGGGGGGTACCCTTAGATCAGCCCGACCGCCGCGCCGGCCGCGGCGAGGCGGGCGGCGGGGGCGATTGCGGCGGCGAGGCCGGCGGCGGTCGTCGCCAGCGCGGCAAGGGCGAGCAGCGCCAATCCCAATCGTCCGGTGCGACGCGCCATTCCTGCCTCCGCTCCTTAGACGCGGCGGAGGGGTCGAACGGATGAGCGGCGCAAAGAAAAAGGGCCGCTCCCTTACCGGAAGCGGCCCCGCCTTTTCGGCTCTCTCCTGAACCTTAGTCGGCGATCTCCGGGCCGCCGATCGCGACCTGGTCGGCGGCGGCGGCGCGGGCCTGGACCGAATGGAGCAGGTCGGACGACTGCATGAACGGCACCGGGTTGACCGGCCGGCCGTCGAGCCGCACCTCGTAATGGAGGTGGCTTCCGGTCGAGCGGCCGGTCGAGCCCATGTAGGCGATCAGCTCGCCGCGCTTCACGTGCTGGCCGGCGGCGACGATGTAGCGGGTGAGGTGGCCGTAGCGGGTCTGGATGCCGTGGCCGTGGTCGATCTCGACGAGGTTGCCGTAGCCGCCATTGTTCCACTCGGCGCGGTCGACGGTCCCGTCGGCGGTCGCGTAGATCGGCGTTCCGACCGGGCCGGCGAGGTCGACTCCCGGGTGCATCGCGGCGCGGCCGCGGAACGGATCGGAGCGGACCCCGAAGCCCGAGGTGAAGTTGACCGCCTGCTGGATCGGGATGGTCGAGGGAATGGCGACCGTCCCCTGCTCGAGCTGCTCGAGCTTCTTCCAACTCATGAACAAAGCCTTGAAATTGGGGTCCTCGGTGCGGGTCGCGGGCACCGGCTCGTAGGGGCCGCCCATGCCGCCCTCGACGATCCGCTCGGGCTTCAGGCCGAGGCGGCGGATCTCTTCGGCGGTGACGAGGTAACGCTGCTGGGCGACCTGCTTGATGGTGGCGACGTCCTGCTGCATCGCCGCGACCTGGCGCTTCATGTTGGCGATTTCGGCCGGATCGGGCGCGGCGGCGGCGCCTGCGAGTTGCGCGGCGGCGAACACCGACCAGAAGAGCAGGGCGATGGCAGCGGCGGCGGTGGAGACCTGGAGGCCGGAGCCGATCCGCAAGCGTCGCAGCGACTTGCCGTCATGGAAGAAAATATCGCGCGTCTTGAACATCTTGCGGAACATCGTGAGAAAGCCCGCGTTCTTCGTTCCGGTCAGCACCATCTATCCTCTTCCGGCCCCCCGGCTGCGCGACGAAACGCGCATGGGTGGGCCCAAAACCGTGTTCAAAGGCGCTTGCGCCTCGATAAATCCGTCAGGAGTTGCCCCCTCCGCGACTGGATGGCCGGGAGACTGTTAAACATCTCCTGCCGCGGCAAGGGCGGCATAGTAATCGCGGGACAGACCGGCTTCGAGGCGCGCCGAATCGTTGAACGGCGGCTTAACCGCGCCGCGGAAATGCAGCCGGACGAGTCGTTGCCACTCCGAAACAGGCCCGATTCTCCGCGATTCACAGGCCTTCTCGAACCATGAAGCGCCGGCCCGGACGTGGCGGATCTCGTCGGCGAGGATGCGGGTCAGGATCGCCGCCGAGCGGGCGTCGCCGGCCGCCTCGAACCGGGCGATCGTCGCGGGGGTCACGTCGAGCCCGCGCGCCTCGAGCACCATCGGCACCACCGCCAGCCGGGCGAGCGGATCGCTGGCCGTGGCTTCGGCCGCTTCCCACAGCCCGTCATGGGCGGGCATCGCGCCGTAGCACGACCCGAGCGTCCGCAGCCGCCGGTCGAGCAAGGCGAAGTGCATCGCCTCGTCGGCGCCGACCGATATCCAGTCGTCGGCAAAGGCGGGCGGGTAGCAGGCGCCGAACCGCACGACCAGATCGAAGGCGAGGTCGATAGCGGCGAATTCGATGTGGGCGAGCGCGTGCAGCATCGCGACCCGGCCCCGCTCCGACCCCCCTTTCCCGCGCTTCGGCATGCGGGAGGCGGGGAGCAGCTCCGGCCGCGCGGGCCGTGCCGGCCGATCCGGCATGGCAACGTCGAAGGCGTGCGGCAGCTCGCCCCGCCGCCACGCCCGCGCCGCTTGGCGGGCGCGCTTCACCTTCTCGGCCGGCTCGGCGGCGAGGAGGACGGCGCGGCAGGCGGCGGCGAGGTTGGCGGTCAGGGCAAAGCCCGGGCGGCGGCGAGGACTTCCTCGGCGTGGCCGGGCACCTTCACCTTGCGCCAGACGCGTTTCACCACGCCGTCGCGGTCGACGAGGAAGGTGGCGCGGTCGATCCCCATATATTTGCGGCCGTACATGCTCTTCTCGATCCAGGTGCCGAACGCCTCGCACGCGGCGCCGCCGCTGTCGGAGGCGAGCGGGACCCTGAGGCCGTATTTGTCGGTGAATTTGGCATGGCTCTTGGGGCTGTCCTTGGAGACCCCGAGCAGCCAGGTGCCCGCTTTCTCGAACTCGCCGGCGAGCGAAGTGAAGGCCTGCGCCTCGGCGGTGCAGCCGGACGTATCGTCCTTCGGGTAGAAATAGAGGACGAGCTTCTGACCCGCGAAATCCCTGGGGCCAATCGTCTTGCCGTCCGCGCCTTCCATCTTCACGTCCGGGACCGGGTCGCCTTCTTTCACCATCATCGCCTCCGTCTCAGCCGGCCGCCACCCGCGCCCAGAGCTCCGAAATCCTCTGCCGCGCCGCGTCGTGCGCTTCAAGCAGCGCGTTCCAGTCGGGAAGGCCGCAGGCTTGCGCCACCACCTCGCGGGTCGCCGCCGGCGGCTCGCGTCCGCCGGGCGAGACCAGGCGGAACATGACCAGCATGCGGGTCAGCAGGCGAAGGTCGGGATCGGCGCCGGCCGGAACCAGGCCGGCCTCTAGCAGATCGGCGATCGCGTCCTCGAGATGGGGGTGGAGTCCGATGCTCGTGCGCAGCTGAAGCGTGTGGACGGCGAATTCGAGATCGATGAGTCCGCCGGGGCCGCGCTTGATGTCGAACGGGCCTTCGGGCGGCTTGTGACGGGCGATGTCCTGACGCATCCGCACGGCGTCGGCGGTAACCTGCCCCGGATCGCGCGGGCGCGCCAGGGTCGCGGCGATCACGCGCTGGAGCGCGGCCTTGCCGGCGTCCGAACCGAACAGGGGGCGGGCCCTGAGCAAGGCCATATGCTCCCAGGTCCACGCCTGCTCGCTCTGGTATCGTTCGAACCCCTCGAGCGAGACCGCCAGCATTCCGTCGGCCCCCGACGGCCGAAGCCGGGTGTCGACGTCGTAGAGCGGCCCGGCCGGGGTCGGCACGCTGAGCGCCGCGGTGATCCGGGGGGCGAGGCGGTTGAAATAGTCGGTGGCCCTGAGCGGCTTCGGGCCATCCGATTCGGCTTCGTGAGTGCCGCTGAACAGATAGACCAGGTCGAGATCGGAGGCATGGGTCAGCGCCTCGCCCCCGAGGCGGCCGAGACCCATGATCAGAAGCTCCGAGCCGGCGACCCGGCCGTGCCGCGCTTCGAACTCGGCGATGGCGGTACGAGCGAGGACGTGGATCGCCGCCTCTGCGATTCGCGAATAGCCTTCCGCCGCCGCGATCGGATCGGTTCGGGCGACCACCAGCTGGGCGCCGAGCGCGAAGCGGCGCTCGTTGACCCGTCGGCGCACCCGGTCGAGGACAAGTTGGTAATCCTCGCCTTCCCGCTCGGACCGACGGAACTCTGCGATGAGATCGCCGGTGGCGGGGACCGGCGCGAAGGCGCTGGCGTCGATCAGGCCGTCGAGCAGCTGCGGGCGGCGGCCGAGCTGCTCGGCGAGGACGGGCGCGTGGCTGAGGATCGTCGCGACCTCGCCGGTGAGGCCGGGGCGCGCTTCGAGCAGGCGGTAGAAATTGACGCCGCTCGGCAGCCGCTCCACGATGTCGTCGAAGCGGTTGAGCGCGCGCATTGGATCGGGGGCGGAGCCGAAGGCGTCGATCAAGACGGGAAGCATCGCCTCGAACGCTTCCTGCGCGGCGGGGCTGCGCAGCGAGCGCGCCTTGCCGCCGCGCCAGCCGTCGATCCGCAGCCGCGCCGCGATCGGGTCGACGAAGCCGGCCCGGGCGAGATGCGCCTCCAGCGCGGCGGCGCTCAGCGGCAGGCGTCGCTCTCCCTGGCCGGCAAGGCCGTCGTAGAGCGCGGCGACATTCTGCACCGGCCCTTCGAGCAGGCGCAGCAACTCGGCGCCGGAGCCGAGACCATGAAGGTGCGCGACGTTGTCGAGCGCGTCCGCATCGGCCGGGAGCGTATGCGTCTGCCGATCATCGACCATCTGCAGCCGATGCTCGACGGTGCGGAACAGCCGATAGGCTCCGGCGAGGCACTCGGCGGCGCCCACCGGTATGCGCCCGTCGGCGTCGAGCGCCGCCAGCGCGTCGAGCGTCGCTGGGGCTCGCAGGCCGGGCTCGCGCCCGCCGTGGATCAGCTGATGGATTTGGGCGAAGAACTCCACCTCGCGGATCCCGCCTCGGCCGCGCTTCAGCTCGAAGCCGGGTCCGAACGCCTGTCCCTGGGCGAAATGATCGCGGATTCGGCGGGTGATCGCCTGGATTTCGCCGATCGCCCCGAAATCGAGGCTCCGGCGCCAGACGAACGGATGGATGGCGTCGAGGAAATAGCGGCCGACGGCGGCGTCGCCGGCGGCGTGGCGGGCGCGGATGAACGCCGCCCGTTCCCACGGCAAGGCCGAGGATTCGTAATAGGAGATGGCCGCGTCGACCGGCAGAGCGATCGGAGTCACCTCGGGCGAGGGTCGCAGCCGCAGGTCGACCCGGAAGGCGAAGCCGTTCTCGTCGCGCTTCTGGAGCAGCTCGATCAGGCGCTGGCCGACGCGCACGGCGGCCTGGCCCGGCTCCTCGCGCGGCTTCCTCGGCAGAGTCTCCGCATCGAACAGGAAGATGAGGTCGATGTCGGACGAGAAATTCAGCTCCCGGCTGCCATGCTTGCCGAGCGCGACGACGGCGAAGCCGAGCGGCCCGGCCTCTGGCGTGCGTTCGGCGATGGCGGCGGCGACCGCCCGCTCGAGCGAACGGTCGGCAAGGTCGGAAAGCGTTGCGGTCAGCCGTTCGAGCGTGATGACGCCGGCGAGATCGGCGACGGCGAGAGCGGCGGAGAGGGCGTTGCGCTCGCGCCGCAGCGCCGCGGCGAGATCGGGAGCATCCTCTCCCGCCGCGCCGGCCAGCGCCAGGGCGCGTTCGACGTCGCCCGCCTCCAGCGCCTCTGCGACAAGGGGAAAACGTTCGAGCTGCAACGCGAGATAGGGCGAGAAAGCGCGGGCGCGCGCGAGCGCGTCGTTAAGCCTTTCTTCACTCTGTGTCTCACTCATGCAACAGCCCGGCAACCTTCTGTTCGGGGGGCGCAACGGTTGAAACCGCGCCGGTCGCAGCGCGTTCTGTCCTGCGTGAATACGATGAATCCGAGACTCGAAGCGATGGCTAATGCTTCCTCCAGGCGGTTCGTGAAGGTGGCGCCGCCCACCGTTCACGCGGGCGTCGGCAACGCCCTGCGCCAGGCCTTCGCCATGGACAGGGAAGTGCGCTCGCTCAAGATGTTCGAGGACCTCCTCGCCCGACTGGACTGAGGCCTCCGGCAGCGCGATTGTTACACCCCGGCGAAAGCCGCCTTACTTCCCCTCGCCCACCTCGTGCGTGGGATCGCGGTCGCGGCTGAGCTCGTCGACTTCGGCCATGATGCTGGCCAAGGCCGACGTGCCGTCGGTCTCGTGCTCGCGGCGCGAGGGCAGCTTTCCCTCGGCGAGGAGATGCTCGAGCGCGACCCGGCCGCGGGCGACGCGGCTCTTGATCGTGCCGACCGCGCAGCCGCAGATCTCGGCCGCTTCCTCGTAGGCGAAGCCGCCGGCGCCGACCAGGATCAGGGCCTCGCGCTGCGGTTGGGGCAGATGGAGCAGGGCGCGCTGCATGTCGGTCAATTCGACGTGGCGGTCCTGGCTGGCCGGCGCGGCGAGCATCTTCGACGCGGTGATCTCGTCCCATTCGCCCTTGAAGCGGGCGCGGCGCATCTGGCTCAGGAACAGGTTCCTGAGGATGATGAAGGTCCAGGCGCGCATGTTGGTGCCGGCCTGGAAGCGTTTCCTCGCCGCCCACGCCTTGAGCAAAGTCTCCTGGACCAGATCGTCGGCAAGGTCGCGGCTGCCCGACAGCGAGCGGCCGAACGCACGCAAATGCGGGATGACCTGCGCGAGTTGGTCCTTGAACTCGTCGTCGGGAAGCGGGACCGGCTCGGGCCGGATCTCCGGCGCCTCGTCATCCTCGTCGTCGTCGATTGCCGGGTGCCGGTTCAAGCTGCCCCCATCAGGATACGCCGCACTGAATTCGCTCATGCTCGCCGGGAGCGAGAACCGCCCCCCTCTTCCTTTCGAAATAGGCGGCTATCGCCAGATCAGCAACAACAGGAGGAAAATGACGATCACCAGGCCGAGGCTCACCGGCAGGATGACCCGCACCATATGGTTCGACTGCCCCGCGCGGGCGCGCGTCGCGTCGATATGGGGCTCGCCGTCCTGCATGGTCCCTCGGTCCGGAATTCGTTTCAGGGCGGCAACGCCCGCTGGCCGGGGCGGTTCCGTGAACGGCCTCCTAGTGACAGTCACTTTTCCTTGCCGCCTCGCCGGCTTGCACCGACGTGCGAAAGTGACTGTCACTAAGCGGGGATGGTGGCGTTGTCGAAAAACAGGGCCTGGGCGATCGCGGCTTTCACCGTCGAGCGCTGGAACGGCTTGGTGATGAGGAAGGTCGGCTCGGGCCGCTCGCCGGTCAGAAGCCGCTCCGGGAAGGCGGTGATGAAGATGACCGGCACCTGGAACTCGCCGAGGATGTCCTTGACGGCGTCGATTCCGGAGCTGTCGTCGGCGAGCTGGATGTCGGCGAGGACCAAGCCCGGCCGGCGCGCCAATGCCTGCGCCACCGCCTCGTCGCGGGTGACGGCGACCCCCGTCACCGAATGGCCGAGGTCGCGGACGATCGTCTCGATGTCCATGGCGATGATCGGCTCGTCCTCGATGATCAGCACCTCGGCGCGGGTCTGGCGTTCGATCTCGGCCAGGGCCTCGGCGACCAGCCGGTCGACCTCGTCCGCCGAGGCACCGATCAGATAGCCGGCGTCCTCGGGGGTGAAACCCTCCATGGCGGTGAGCAGCAGCGCCTGGCGCGAGAGCGGCGTGATTCGGGCGAGGCGGGCCTGAGCGATATTCTCGGGCGCCTCTCCGCTCGCCCCGCCGGGATCCTCCTCGATGTTCGCCGACGACCAGATCGCGTGGAAGGTCCGGTAGAGGCCGAGCCGGGGGTCGACGTCGCGCGGAAAGTCGCCGGGAGCCGCTACGATCGCCTCCAGCGTCGCCCGGACGAAGGCATCGCCGTGCGCCTGCGTTCCGGTCAGCGCGCGGGCGTAGCGCCGCAGAAAGGGAAGATGCGGCGCGAGATCCTGGCCAAGCGACATGTTCGTTACGACTCCTGCTCGAATTGCGGCTCTATGGTATGCGCGGCTCCGGCTTGGCAACCCCGCCCGGGCGGGCGGCGCGGCACGATCCGCAGAGAGATAGTCCCCTCACGAAAGGCTGGAACCATCCGGGCAGTTTTTTGTTTCCACGGTGACTGCGGGCCATTACTGGCCGCGGGCGGGGTAACGCGCATCTTGCTGCCGGCCAAGGCCGGATGGGTGCCCGGCGCCCGGGCGAAACATAGCGGGCGCGGCGCCGGCCGCGAGGGGTGAGAAGACCTTGAGCTTCGAAGACGAAACGGGCCGCCGCCGCAAGGCCGAACCAGGTCAGGAAAGCGATACGCCCACGCCCTCGAAGCCCCGCAGGAAGCGCAGCGGCAGCCCCGAAGTGGGCCAGGCCTTGCGCGCCGCCTATCAGCAGGCCGTGAACGAAGACATCCCGCCCGAGATGCTCGATCTGCTCGGGAAGCTCGGCTAGGGCCGCCCCCCGTGGCGGCACCATCGGAAACGAACGAAATCCACCGGACCGAACGGCGCCGGAGCTGGCTGGGGCGGCGCTTCGCGGGGCTTTCGACCGGCCTCAAGATGCTGCTCATCCTCAGCGCCGCTCTGTTCCCGCTCGGCCTGCTCGCCATCGCCGCGTCGATCCAGAGCGCCCAGCAGAAGAACGACCAGAGGCGGATCGAGACCGAAACCCGGCTGGAGATCAAGGCGCAGCGGCTCGACGCCGCTTTCTCCCGCTCGATCCTCACCATCCGCACCGCCAGCGCCGCGCTCGGCGACTCGCCGCCGGGCTCGCCGCTGTGCGCCGCGACCCTGAGGCGGCTGGAGGAGGCCCCGGTTCCGGCCCGCTATGCCTTCTTCGACGCGGCGGGGAGGCTGCGCTGCGCCAGCGCCGGCTTCGGCCTCGCCGGCCCGCTCCCCTCGGGCGGGGCCAGCGAGGCGCGGCCCGAGATCCTGCCCGGGAGCCAGTCGCTGCGGCTGTGGATATTCGATGAGCGCGGACGCCTGGAAGGCACTACCGATTTCGCCCGGTCGACCCTCCACACCCTCACCTACATCGCGGGCACCAGCCCCAATTTCGACCTCAAGCTCAGCCAGAAGGGGCGGCTGATGCTGCTGCGCAGCGAATATTCGGGCGGTCCCTTCGTCCAGACCTTCGAACGCAGCCAGGACGTCGCGGAGGGGTATCTGACGCTCAGCATCAAGCTCGGCGCCCGCCCGTTCACCGCGGCCGACATCCTCTCCATCCTGCTGCCCGTCGTCATGTGGCTGTTCGCCGCTTTGATCGGCTGGATCGTCGTCGAGCGGCTGCTGCTCCGCCCGCTCGGATCGGTCCAGCGCGCCGTCTCCGCCTACCGCCCGGGCGACCGCGAGATCAGCCTGCCGCCGCTCGCCACGCCGGCGCGCGAGATCGGCGAGCTCGGCGAGGCGTTCGAAGGGGTGGTGCGCACCGTCGCCCGGCACGAGGCCGAGCTGGAGGCGGCGGTCGAACGGCAGACGCGGCTGGTCCGCGAGGTCCACCACCGGGTCAAGAACAACCTCCAGGTCGTCGCCTCCCTGCTCAACCTCCACGCCCGCGGATCCCCCAACGAGCAGGTCTCCGCCGCCTACGCGTCGATCCAGCGCCGGGTGGACGCGCTCGCCGTCGTCCACCGCAACCATTATGCCGAGCTTGAGGAGAATCGCGGGGTCTCGCTGAAGTCCCTGATCTCGGAGCTGGCCGCCAATCTGCGCGCGACCGCCCCCGCCGCCGCCGCCGGCATGGGCATCCGCCTCGACGTTGAGCCTTATTACGCGACCCAGGACGTCGCCGTCTCGGTGGCCTTCCTGATCACGGAGATCGTCGAGTTCGCAATGCTCTGCGGCGCGGGCTCGGTGACCATCGCGCTACGCGGTGGCGGCGAAGGCGCCCGTGTCGCCAGCCTGATGATCGAGACAGAGAGCCTCCGCGCCGGGACCAGCTGCGAGGCCGCGCTCAGCGACCGCTTCGAGCGGATCGTCGCCGGCCTCTCGCGCCAGCTGCGCACCACGATCGACCGCGACCCCGAAGCCGGCCGCTATTCCCTCGACATCGCCGTCGTCGCGCGGGCGGAGGCAAGGTAGGAGTTAATCCTCCCCATCCGCTTCGCGGACAGGGAGGATTATCGACCTCCCGGCGCCTCGTCCTCGCCGTAATCCGGCCGTCCCTTCGACCCTTCATGGGCTTTCTGGAGGTCGGACGTGT
>JAXDPL010000127.1:0-2807 GCA_034668385.1 Sphingomonadales bacterium
CCGGCCTCGGCGCAGATGACGAGCAGGTCGAGCGCGTCCGGCAGGCCCTTGCGGATCGCCGAGGTGCGCTTGTTGATCTTGTTCTTCAGCCAGATGTCCGGCGCCTTGTAGCTGAGGATCAGGCTGAAGGCGACGAGCGCGTAGCGCTTGATCGCGCCCCATTCGGGGAACCAGTCGAGCAGATAGACTCCGACGATGACGATCGTGCCGATGACGACCGGAAGGACGAGGCGCGCGAAGATGACCACGAAGGCGAGATCCTTCGAGCGCACGCCGGCCTGCATCAGCCGCTGCTGCGCCTTCTGGACCTGCTCGTCCTGGAGCATCTTCAGCGAGCCGAGCAGGGTGCGGACCTTGTCCGCCACCTCGTTCTTGTTGGTGATGTTGCGGCGCCGCTTCGACGTCGAGGCGACGATCCCGGCCTTCAATTGCTCGCGCCGCTCGTTGAGGGCCTTGACCCTTTTGGCCATGGGGTCGCGCACCGTCGTTGCCGCGTAGAGCGCGACGAGTACGGCCAAGGTCGCGATCGCGGCGAGGAAGGTCCCCACCATGACCACGTCGATGCCCAGGAGCGTCGGATGCGGTGCCATGTGCTGCGTCTCGCCCCTAAATCTCGAAATCGACCATTTTGGCCATGATGAACACGCCGATCGCCATCCAGACGAGGCCGCCGATTCCGGTGATGATGAGGCGCTGATCGATGAAGAACTTCGCCATGTAGTCCGGGTTGATGAACCAGATCAGCACGAAGACGATGAAGGGCAGGGAGCCGACGATCCAGGCGGAGGCCTTGGATTCCGAGGACATCGCCTTGATCTTCAGCTTCATCTGGGCGCGCTTCCTCAAGACGTCGGCGAGGTTCGCCAGGGTCTCGGCGAGGTTGCCGCCGGTCTCGCGCTGGATGGCGAGGGTGATGGTGAAGAACTGGAACTCCGCGGTGCCGAGCCGGTCGGCGGTCTCCTGGAGGGCCGCGTCCATCGTCCGGCCGATCTTCATCTTGTCGGAGACGTTGCGGAACTCGATCGACACCGGCCCCGGCACCTCGTCGGCGACGACCGACATGGTCTCCGAGATGGGAAGGCCGGAGCGAAGGCCGCGGACCATCAGCTCGAGGGCGTCGGGGAAGCGGGCGTTGAACTTGGCGATGCGGCGCTTGATCATCTTGCCGACCAGCCAGTGCGGGATGCCGACTCCGGCTGCGAGGCCGAGCAGAAGCGCAAAGAGGATCGGAAGGCCGCGCATCGTCACCAGCATGGTGATCACAACCGTGATGGCGAGGTTGGCGATCGCATAATGGCCGAGAGACCAGGTCCGCCCCGTCTGGTGAAGCCGGCGGCGGAGCAGAGCGGGATTCGGCAGCAGCCGCTGTGCGAGGCCGTCGATCTTGGTCTGGTTGCGGTTCTGGAGGATCCGCTTCAATTGCGCCTGGGCGGCGATCTCGTTGGACTTGCTGTGCCGTTCGCGCACGCTCTCGAGCCGGCGGTTGCCGGCCTTCGCGGCCGAGGGGCCGGCGAGCACGAGATAGCCGACGGCGAGGATCCCGGTGAGGCCCGCGGCGAAGATCAGCAGAGTCAAGCTCGACACGTCAGTTCCTACCCTTCTCGGCCGGAGCGCCGGCCACGGACGTTCACGCCGTCGCCTTCGCCGGCTTCGGGCTCTTGGCGAGCAGGGTCTTGAAGTTGAATTTGCCGAGCAGCGAATTGCTCGCCGGCTCGGCGCCGCCTTCGGCCAGCTCGGTGCCCTCGACCGCGCTGGTGGTCAGAGCGACGAGCTGCGCGAGCGGCTGGGCGATCTTGGCGCCGGTGGCGACCTTGGCGAAGGGCTGGCCGAGCTTGGCCGCCTGCGCCGCCGCCTTGGGGTCGGCGGGGATGCAGACGTCGACCTTGCGCTCGATCGAGGCTTCGAAATCCTTGCGGCTGATCTCCTGAAGCGCCGAGCTCACCTTGTTGGCGACGACGACGACCTTGGCCTGGGGCGCATTGGCCTTGAGCCAGGAGAGGATCCGGATCGCGTCGCGGGTCGAGGCGAGGGTGAATTCGACCACCACCAGCACCGCGTGCACGTCGTGGACGAGATGCGGGTGCTGGACCAGCATCGGCCGCGGCAGATCGAGGACCGTGCTCTCGAACGCGTTCCGGATCTCCTCCTGCAGCTGGTAGTAAGCCGAGCCGTCGGTGAGGAAGGGCTGGCTGATCGGCGCCTCGGCCGACAGCACGCAGAGCTTTTCGTTCGCCCGCACCATCGCGCGCTCGATGAACAGGCCGTCGATGCGGCTCGGATTCTCGATCGCGTCGGTGAGGCCGCGGCCGGGCTCGAGGTCGAGGGCCAGGGCGCCGGTGCCGAAATGGATGTCGAGGTCGAGCAAAGCGGTGGTTCGCCCGGCCTTGTCGCCGAGCATCCAGGCCAGCGAGCTCGCCACCGTCGAGGCGCCGACTCCGCCGCGAGTCCCGATCACCGCCGCGACGACGTGCGGCTTGTCGTTGGCGCTCTCGTTCATTCGGGGGCCGGAGATGGTGAGCTGGGCATGCGCGAACGTGTCGCGCAGCTGGTCGGGGGTGAACGGCTTGAGCAGGTAATCCTGAAGGCCGGAAGCGACGAGGTCTCGGTAGAGACGGACGTCGTTGACCTGGCCGGCGGCGATCACCACCGTGCCCGGCTCGCAGACCTCGGCCAGAGCGTTGATGTCGTTCAGCGGATCGCCCGATTCGGAGAGGTCGACGAACTGGATCGCCGGGCTCGCCGAGACGGATAGGGTGGCGACAGAGTTGCGTAGCCCGCAATTGTTGACCTTCTCGGGGGCCCAGCCG
>JAXDPL010000128.1:0-12388 GCA_034668385.1 Sphingomonadales bacterium
GGCGGACTTGAATTCATAATCCGGCACTTCGAGATTCTTGGGGGCCGGCCCTTTGCGGATGCGGGCGGCGGTGTCGTACATCGAGCCGTGGCAGGGACAGAAATAGCCGCCGAACGGGCCCCGCGTCTCTCCTTCCCCCGCGCCGAGCGGCACGCAGCCGAGGTGGGTGCACACGCCCATCGTCACCAGCCATTGCGCCTTGCCGGGCTTGGTCCGCTCGGCGAGGCTCTGGGGGTCGCGAAGCTCCGACATCGGCACCGCGTTCGCCGCCTTGATCTCCGCCGGAGTCAGATGCCGGACGAACAAAGGCTGCTTGCGGAAGATGGTCTTGATCGCCTGGCCGGGCTGGATCGCCGAGATGTCGACCTCGATCGACGCCAGGGCCAGCACGTCGGCCGACGGGTTCATCTGGTTGATCAGCGGATAGAGGAGCGCGACCCCGCCGACCGCGGCGGTGCTGACCGCGGCGATGTTGATGAAGTCGCGGCGCCGGACTCCGTCTTCCACACCCGCGGAATGCGCTCCGTCGCTCTGCTCAATTGTCGCCATAGGACCCTTCAGCGGTTCGAACCAGGATGTGCGAACGCCGCGCTGCGGCCCGAGAGACGCCGGCCGCGGCGCGCGCCGCACAGCGCCGCGTCGGGAAGGCCCCTGGCGGCTTGCGCGGCCTGATAGACGCGAGCGGCGGGCTTTGCCAACGGTGTTTTTGAGGGGGGTTGGTGCGAGGCGGCGACGCTCAGTGGAGCTGGAAGAATGCGGTGCCGACCGCAAGTAGGGCGGCGGCGGTTCCCACCAGGTAGAAGAGCGCCTTGCGTAGGAAACGGGCCTCGCCGGTCCGGGCTGCGCGCACGGCCGCCGCGACGGCCCAGGAAAAGGTGAGTGGCGCGGCCCAGATGGCTCGGCGACAGTTGCGCACGTCTGCAAGCGTCATGTAGAGGGCGATTGGAGCAGCATAGCTACAAGGTTCGAGGCGCGAGTCGCGTCTGCCCGTCACGGGACCACTTGCTTTCGTGTGTTATGCTGCTCCACCCGGCGTTCACGAAAATATGCCTTATCCCTTCGACCTCCGGCGCATCAAGACGCGCAACAGCCTGCTGACGGCTCTGGGAATCGACGATCGCAGTTTGGAGGCGGTGATCGGCTTCGACCCGCCGCCGCGGCGTACCAAGCCAACGCCCGCACCCGAGACGGGCGTAATTCACGTTATCAACATACCTCTGTTCTTTCGGCATGACATTCCCAAGCGGAATAAACGTCGAGGGTATCGGACTGCCTGGGAGCCAGCATTTCTAAAGAACGAGTACAAGGCACTTGCACGTCGCTTGGACTCATTTTTTCGATTGTGCCTAGAGGGATATCCACATGACTGCGCGTTCGGATATCGCCCCGGACGTAATATTCGAGAAAATGCCATGGTCCATACCGGGCATAAGTACCTTTTATCCCTCGATATCACCAGCTTCTTTCCTTCAATCTCAGTCGCGCGTGTCGAACAGTTGCTAATCTCGCTGGGTGTCGAATCCGAAGTGGCAAAGCTCGTCAGCAAGTTTGTCACGATTGGAGGAGAGCTGCCCTTGGGATTCCCGACCAGTCCCGCGATTTCAAACGCAATCGCGCTGCCACTCGATATTGAGCTGGAGGCGCTGGCGAGCAATCTTGGTGCGGCATACTCGCGCTATTCCGACGACCTTAGCTTCTCCAGCGAAGCTGCGCTCCCAGACGTAGAGACGGTTAGCCGCGCCATTGCAAAGCACGGCTTCGATGTGGCGCAGTCGAAGACGCGCTGGTCGGAAATCGGGCAGGCGCATTATGTCACGGGTCTCAGCGTTAGCGATCCATTGCAGCCCCACGTCCCACGCAAAAAGAAGCGCCGCCTGAGGCAGGAGCTATATTACGCTCGAAAGTTCGGTCTCGATGATCATTTTCGTCATCGCGGGGTTAATGACGCCCGGATCGTACAAATGGAGGTGAATCGCCTGGATGGTATGATCAAGTTTGTAAGCCACCACGAGCGACGGCTCGCACCTGCCTTGAAAACGAACTGGGCCAACATTCTGCTCTCTAGTAATATGAAGCCGAGTTTTGAACCCAAGAATCAGCATCGAGAGCCATTTCATATTTTTGTTGATGAAGCCGAGTTCGAAAGGGATGGCCAGAAGATAATAGCCCTAGGTATGGCTGTTACTCAGCACGCAAACCACATCATTAGCGAAAGCCGAGAAGTCCTAGCCGCGGCTATGGAGGATTTGTGGGCGGCAGGGAACTTCCAAGCTATGGAGAAGAAAGGACTTCATTTCGCTGATGCAACGGAGGATCTTCGGCTTGCGTATGTGAAGCAGCTTGCCGCCATGCCTTTCGAAGGCTTCGTGGCCTTCGCGTCACTAAAGCAAGCAAGTGAATACGAGAAAACCTATCTTCGCTTGCTGACGGCTCTCTTGCCTCGCCGGCTTAAGGCTGCGGAGAGCAAGGCCGCAAATCTATATTTCGAAGAGAATGACAAAGTCTCTCAACAGGCCATTCGGACAGCTGTCGAAAGAGCCCACGCCGAGCTCAAGCAGAATAATGACCGCCGCCCTTTGGTCTGCGGGGTGGCCTTTGTTTCAAAGCCACACCTTGCTATCAGCGTACCCGACTTTCTTCTCGGCGTTCTCGGCAAATACCTTCAATCGTTGCCCCCTCCAGCAGGGAAGCCTGAGCCTCGTGACCGCTTGCAGTTCGAGAGGTTGCGCGACAAGTATCGTCTTATTCTCAGCGTCGACGAGGGAATCGAATACTCGCGGCGGCGTCCCATCGAGCCGTGGAAGGCGACGTAAGCGCAACTGCCCGCCTGAGAGGCACGCAGGTTTTAAGGCCGAGGTCAGGGAGTTGGTGAAGGCGGAGCATCTACGGCACCCCCAGCGCATCGAGCCGCTTTTCGAGGAGGGCGATGGCCTGCTCGAAGGTCCAGCGGCCGTGGCGGGGGCCGTAGCGGTCGGGGGCGCGGGGTTTGCGGTCGACGCGGGCGAGGAGCTTCATGGTGCGGTCGAACTCGGCGGCGGCCTCGGCGGCGAGCTCGGGCGGGCTGGCGGGCTCGGCCGCCTCGATCGCGGCCCGCAGGCGCTCCTGCGCGGCGAGGCGCTGGCGGACCGATTCGATCCGGAGATACTCATAGGCTTCGGCGAGGGCCTGCTTGTGCGCCTCGCGGAAGACGGGATCGGTGTTGCGGTGAAGCCGGACGGTGGAAGGGCTGACTCCCGCCGCGGCCGCGGCGGCGCGCGAATCCCCGTCGGTCGAGAAATGCGCGAGGTAGATGGCCTGGGCGGCCGCGTCGAACCGGACATGGCGCCGGCGGCGGCGCTGGAACAGGCGGCGGTTGGCGGCGGCGATCCGGACCTCGCCCCGTTCCGTCCCCCTCTCGTCATAAGCACGGACCCGGCGCTCGGCGGCGGCCGGAGCGGCGAGCGCCGCGGCCCACTCGGCCTTGAAGGCGGGATCGCGAGCCCGGGCGCCGTAGAAGCCCATCAGCGAGAAGCCGGCGGCCTCCGCGGCATCCTCGCGCCGCGCGCCGCCGCGCAGCGCCGCAACGAACGCCGCCTTGGCCGCCGCGTCGATCCGGCGCGGGCCGCTACACGAGTCGCCGGTTTCGCCCATCGCCGATTCTTAGAACATAGTAAGAATAAAAAGCAAGGATTTTACCTAGCCGGGTCGGGAAAAGACCCGGCGTGTCTGGATTTAGCTGTCCCGGGATGGCATCATGCCCCCCGACCGTGGAGGGTCCCACACATGATGATCCTGATCGCACTTGCCGCCTCGCCCATCCTCGTCGTCCACCCCGTCTCGCTGCAGGGCGTCGGCACGCTGCGCTGCGAAGAAGCGATGAAGCCGGAGCGGGAACTCGAATTCGATTCGTGGGTGCGCGGCTATTTCAGCGGCCGCAATTCCGGCGCCGGCAAGGGAGACTCATCGATCGTCGGAAGCAAGGTGCGCGGCGGCGGAGTCGCGGAGGTCCGGCAGCTTTGCGAGGCGGAGCCGGCGACCATCGCCGCGGGGGCCGCCGAGCGGGCCTATCGCCGAATCGCGGCCGAGCACCGCTAGGGCTCAACCCGGCCAGAGCGAGGCGACCCCTTGCCTCCGGCGCAGCCTTGGCCGACCGGCCCGACCCTCGCCAAGCCGCGGCGGGTTGCCCGGCACGGGAACTTGCCGCCGCCCGGCGCGCGTGACACGCTGGACCGATGGGCGAGGCGCGCCGCGGGACCGGGTTGCGATGGGGGTGCGGCTGCCTCGTCATCCTCCTCGCCGCTTTTGTCGTGACCGCGCCTTTCACCCTGATGGGTCCGGCCGTCTTCATGGACTCGCAACGCGAGGTACTCGGCCGCGCGACCTCGCCCGACGGGCGGCGGATCGCCCAGGTCGAGCGGCTGGTCGTCGGGGGAGCGCCGAGCATCGTCGTCACGCTGCGGCGATCGTGGCAGCCCGACTGGTACCTCACCACCTGCAAGGTGGTGAGCCATCGTGGCGAAACTACGGCCCGGCTGCGCTGGTCCGGCGACCGGGCGCTCGACGTGGAAAGCCCTTCCCCGGATTGGGGCGGCGATCCGCCGTTTCGCTGGGGCGGCCCGCTCAGGGGACCGCCGGCATGCCCGCCGGTTTTCGTTCGTATTCACCGGCCCTTGCCCTCGAGGGGAACGATCCCGTGATGCCGGTCGCCTGCCCGACTCCCCGAAGCGTCAGCGGGCTGCGGCGCAGCGCGCCAGGAAGTCGTTCCAGGCGGCGCGCGCGGCGGGGTCCATCGGCACGGCCGCCGTCTCGCCGGTGGTGAACAGCGATACCATGTCGCTCTTGCCGACGGCCTTCAACTGCTTGTCGCCCTTGGCGAGGCGGATGGTGAGGTCCCAGCCGCCCGCCGGATTCTTCACCGCCTGGGCCGGCAGGAATTGCGGATCGCCCTTGCCGCCGAACAGCGCCATCAGCGCCGCGCCCTCCGGAATCGTCGCCTGGGCGTCGTCGACCGGCTTGTTGGTCTTGAGGTCGAGCAGCTTGGTGACCCCGGTCTCGGTGACGATTACCGCATCGGGCGCGCATTCGAAGCGGTAGGAGAGGGGCTGGCCGGCGCCGTAGGTCAGGGTCAGCGGCCGGCCTTCCGCGGCGGCCTGGAGGTCCCAGCCGGCCGCGCCCGCGGCCTCAGCGGCGGTCGACACGACCGCGGCCAGGACACAGGCCAATACCCTGACACGACCGCTCATCCGCTTGCTCCCTTTCGCTTCCGCGCAAGCGAGTGAACCCGGATTCCCGTCGCCCGTCAATGGTTTAGGATCGATCCACTCAAACTGGCCAGAGCGAGGCCACCCGCCTCGGGGCGGTGGCGCGCCAAGCGTCCGGACGGCCCGGCTTCCGGTCATTGCGCGGCCTGGCGGGACGGCCTTACTATCGGTGCATGAAGAACCCGCTCATGCTTCCGGTCCTCGCAGCCCTCCTGGCGGCCGCCCAGCCGCCGCAGCGGGCGCAGCTCGAATCGGCGCTGGGCCGCACCGCCTGGGTGTTCGCGACGATCGGCCATTCGGAATGGTGCCCGGCGGGGAACGTCCGGCTCGACCTGGTCAGCGGGCGTTACGAGCTGACCGGACGGGCATCGCGGCGGGTGTGCGGCCAGCGCCGGCTCGAGCGGCCGGTGGTGGCGGCGCAGCTCGGCGGGGCGCGCCTCGACGTCCTGCGCGCCGCCTACCGGCGGGTGCTGGCCGAGGGCCTGGAAAGCCCCGAGTGCCGGGAGGGGAAGCATCCCGACATGATCGTGATCAGCAATGGCGGCACGCCGATCCTGGTGGTGGCGACCGGAGCGCTGACCATGGCGGCGCGCGACGACCTCACCTGCTGGAGCGGAGCGGCGAACGCCCTGCACGGCGCGCTCGACGAGGCTTTCAGCGCCGCCCATCAGCGCTAGCGCGCGAGCCCGCATGCGCCTCGCTCTCCACCAGCCCGACCAGGCCGGCAATGTCGGGACGATCCTTCGCCTCGCCGCCTGCCTCGGGACTCCGGTCGACCTGATCGAACCCTGCGGCTTCGCTTTCTCCGACCGGGCGCTGAAGCGGGCCGGGATGGATTACGTCGCGCGCGCATCGGTGACCCGCCATTCCGGCTGGGCGGCGTTCGAGGCCGCAATCGAGGGGCGGCTGGTCCTGTTCACCACCGCCGGCGCGGCGCCGCTCCCCGAGGCGCGCTTCGAGCCGGGCGACACTCTTCTGTTCGGATCGGAGAGCCGCGGAGTCCCGCCCGAGGTCCATGCGCGCGCGGAGCTCAGGGTGCGCATCCCGCAGGCCGAGGGGACGCGCTCGCTGAACCTCGCCGTGGCGGCGGGGATCGGTCTCGCCGAGGCGCTGCGCCAGACCGGCGGCTGGCCGGCGTGACTCCGCCGGTCAGCTGCCCAGCTCGGCCCTCACCCTGGCGATCTGGCGGTCGACGAATTCGAGGGCGGCGCGCTTGCTCTCAGCATCGGCCGGCCCGGCGACGATCTCCGAGCGACGCTGGAGCAAAGCCGCCAGCATCTTCTCGTTGACCGCCCGGTCCTGCGCCTTGGTGTCGGCGGCGGCCATGTTGCCGGGCTGCGCCGACGGCGGAGCGGCACCCGCCGCGGCCGCGCCGCACGCCAGCGCCGCCGCCACAAATATTCCGATTTTCGCCACGTCCGGTCTCCCTGCCAGGGCCGCATTGTCGAATGCGGTCACGCGCGCGTCAATGCCCCGCCGATCCCGCCCAGGCGCGCGACAGCTCGGCCTGGCCGGGTGCCGCGATGCTGAGCGCGCGGCCGGTCAGGGGCGTGATCGCCGAGCGCGGCGGCAGGTTGGCCGGGACCTGGACATCCCAGGCAAGCCCCATCGCCTGCAGCAGCTGGACGAATCGGAAGCCGGGATCGGCCTGTCCCGGATAGAGGCCGTGGCGGGCCGAGGCGGGGAAGGCGTGGTGGTTGCAGTGCCAGCTCTCCCCCATGGTCGGGATGGCGAGCCAGGCGATATTGTAGCCCTGGACGGCGGCGTCCTCGACGAACCAGTCCTGGTGGCCGCGGCGGTGGGCGACATGGGCGATGTACCAGTGCATGGTGAAGCAGACCGCGACCCGCACGATCACCCCCCACACCACCCACGGCCAGCCGCCGAGCGCGTAGAGGAGCAGGGCGACGGGGATCTGGTGGAGCATCCATGTCCGCTGAAGGAAGACGTAGATGGGATCGTCGCTGATCCCCTCCCCCGCGTCGAAGCGCGGCGGTCGGTCGAAGCGCAGCTTGAAGTTGAGGTAATAGAAGCCGTCGAGCAGCGCCGGCTTGCCGTGGCGCAGGAACCAATGGCAATTCGCCTGGCGCTGCGCCCAGTCGCGAATGTCGTGAAGCCCGACCGTCCACAGCGGGCCGCCCATGCCGACCAGGACTCCGACATAGATCATCGTCCGCTCGAGCCATTTCGGGCAATCGAAGCTGCGGTGGATGAGGCGGCGGTGGAAGCCCACCGAATGGCCGACGCAGAGCGTGAAGCCGGAGAGGAGCAGGAAGACGATGAGCCCGCTCCAGCTGAAATAGAGCGGCCCGAGCACCAGAGCGGCGGCGATGAACGCCATGTTCCAGATCGAGCGCGGCGCGTCCCATTCGAGGCGCCCGCTGCCGGCGTCCGCCTCCTCGAGGCCGGCGAGCGAATTGACCTTGAACGCGCCCTGCGAGGCCTCTCCGGCGACTTTCATCCTTCCTCTCCCTTGTGCCCGCGCCGCAGCTTCCTGCGCTCGGCGGCGAGCTTGCGCGCTTCCGGGCAGAAAGGGGTCAGGAAGGCGTAGAGGCTGTTGGCGAGATGATCGGCGGCGATCGAGTAGAGGATGTGCTGGCCGCGCTTCTGCTGGTGCACCAGCCCCGCCTCGTACAGCACCGCGAGATGTTTGGAGATGGACGGCATCGCCATGTCGAACTTGTCGGCGATCTCCCCCACCGTCATCGGCCCCCCGGCGAGGTGGTTGAGGATCCGCCGCCGCGGCGTCGAGGCGAGCGCCTTGAAGGCCTTTTCCATAGATACTTTCCTAATTAGGAAAATAGGAAAGTCAAAGGGATTGCGCGCGGTGCTCTGCCGGTACAGGATCGAGGCGGGATCGAGGCGGGATCGAGGGGCGGTTCGGCACATCGGACCGCCGGGTCCGGTCCGGCTGAAGGGGGAGGCGGATGGAGCGGTTCGAGAAGCGCAGGATGGACGGCAGCGAGTTCCGCCAGGTCTCGCTCGCCGGCGCGCGGTTCGACGACGTCAACCTGGCCGGCGCCGGCTTCACCAACGTCAACCTGGCCGGCGCCCGCCTGGAGAACGTCAACTTCTCCGGCGTCAGCATCGAGAACGCCAACATCGCCGGCCTCAGGATCTTCGGCTACGACGTCGCCGCCTGGATCGCGGAGCAGCTCGAACGCGATTGCGCGGGCCATTGAGCGCCGAACCTACCTCCGGCGCTATGGCGGTCACGCGACGATCTCCGATAAGACAATCTACCGCTCTGGAAGCGATCGCTCCCCGCCCGCGCGTCGAGGGCTAATCGCCGGGCCCGCGCCCGTAGCGCGCTTCGCCCTCGCGTTGCAGCGCGTCCAGCGTCGTGCGGGGCCCCGGATCGACGAACGGCCGCTGCGGGGGCGCGGCCGGATCGCACAGCCTCGCTCCTCGCTTTTCGTCCGCGGGGTACATGTTGAGCCCGCCCAGCGTGTTGCGCCGCAGCCACCATCGGTGCAGGTCGGTTGTGTAATAAGTGTGCTGGAAGGTCTGCACCCGTAGGCGGCCCAGCGGCGCCCGTCCCGTCAGCACGCGGTCGACGTCGATGTCGACGATCCACGGCCACCGCACGACCATGGCGTCGCCCACATCGAGGGGGGTCTGCCGCCTTACCGAGCCGAGGATCTCGGCATCGACGCAGTCCGGCGCCAGGCCCGTCACCTTCGCGGGCGCCGACGCCGCATCGCCCGCCGGGACGGATGCGAGGAGCGGGAGGAGCCAGAGTCCGAGTTTCGCCGCCATCGGGAGAGCATACACGCCGCCGCCTCCCCCCTCCACCCGCTTTGCCGCCGGTCCGCTCGCCGCCGGACCTTTCCTCGCGCTTGAAACTCGTCGTCGCGAAGCGCATTCGCCGCCGCGATGATCGAGCTCGACGACCAGCAGCAGAGCGCCCGCGACTGGTTCGAGTCGCTGCGCGACCGGATCTGCGCCGAGTTCGAGGCGATCGAGCGCGAGGCCGGGAGCGACGCGGCGTTCGATTACACCGAGTGGGAGCGGACCGACCCGGACGGAGTCCCCGGCGGCGGCGGGGTGCGCGGGCTGATGAAGGGCGCCGTGTTCGAGAAGGTCGGGGTCAACGTCTCGACCGTCGGCGGCCGGTTCAGCCCCGAATTCGCCGCCACCATCCACGGCGCCGGCGAGGATCCGCGCTTCTTCGCCACCGGGATCAGCCTCGTCGCCCACATGGCCAACCCGCACGTTCCCGCCGTCCACATGAACACGCGCTTCCTGGCCACGACCAAGCGCTGGTTCGGCGGCGGCGCCGACCTCAACCCGCCGATCCCCTACGAGGAGGACACCGCCGAGTTCCACGCGCGCCTGCGCGCCGCCTGCGCCGCCCACGATCCGACCTACTATCCCCGCTTCAGCCGCTGGGCGGAGGACTATTTCCACCTCCCCCACCGCGGCGTGCAGCGCGGCGTCGGCGGCATCTTCTACGACCATCTCGAAGGGCCGTTCGAGGCGACCTTCGCCTTCACCCGCGACGTCGGCGAGGCCTTCCTCGACGTCTTCCCGCGGCTGGTGCGGCGGCGGATGGCGATGCCGTTCACCGACGCCGACAAGGCGCGGCAGCTCGAATGGCGCGGCCGCTACGCCGAGTTCAACCTGCTCTACGACCGCGGCACCCTGTTCGGCCTCAAGACCGGCGGCAATGTCGACGCCATCCTGATGAGCCTCCCGCCGACCGCGACCTGGGGCTGAAATCGGGGACAGGCACCGATTTCCGATTTAATTGGGGACAGGCACCGATTTTCAATTCGCCGACCGGGAAATGCGTACCTGTCCCCGATTTTGGAGAAATGCGTAGCTGTCACCGATTTTTTTCAGGCTCCCGTCATGAGAGGAGTGCCGCCATGCCGATCGCCGACCGACTGAGCCGCCACGCGCCGATTCTTCTCGGCCTTCTCCGCATCGTCGCGGGGCTGCTCTTCCTGTCGCACGGGCTGGTGAAGCTGTTCGGTTTCCCGCCGGACGCTCAGCCGGGGCCGCAACCCTTCCTCACCCTGTTCGGCATCGGCGGGCTCGTCGAACTGGTCGCGGGAGGCCTGATCGCGCTCGGCCTCCTCACCCGCCCGGCGGCCTTCCTCGCCTCGGGCGAGATGGCGGTCGGCTATTGGATGTACCACGCGCCGAAGGGCTTCTATCCGGCGGTCAATGGCGGCGACGCGGCGATCCTCTATTGCTTCCTGTTCCTCTATCTGGTGGCGGCCGGCCCGGGCGCCTTCAGCCTCGACGCCGCGATCGGCCGCCGCAAAGTAGTCGATCCCGGAAGTTCCGCGGCTTCCTGAACGGGCCGGCCGGGCGCGCGCCCATTGCCGCCCCGCCGCGATCCGATTACCACAGCGGTCGCCGCGTTGCGTACGACACCTAAGTCGGGGGGCCTGCCTTGATGTCCGCTGCCTCTGCCTTGCGGCGCATGGCGCCCGGCGCGGCGCTTGCGCTGGCGACCGCCGCCTGCTCGGGCGGGATCCTCGATCCGGTCGGGCCGGTCGGGCGCGACGACAGCCGGATCCTGATCGACGCGACCTTGATCATGCTGGCGATCGTCGTCCCCACCATCCTCCTCGCCTTCTGGATGGCCTGGCGCTACCGGGCGTCGAACACCAAGGCGGAATATCTGCCCTACTGGTCCTATTCGGGGCGGATCGAGGCGGTGGTCTGGTCGATCCCGATCCTCACCATCATGTTCATCGGCGGCGTGATCTGGATCGGCTCCTACCGGCTCGATCCGTTCCGGCCGCTCGAGTCGAAGGTGCCGCCGCTCGAGGTCCAGGTCGTCTCGCTCGACTGGAAATGGCTGTTCATCTACCCGCGGCAGGGCGTCGCGACGGTCAACCGGCTGGTCGTCCCCGCCGGCACGCCGGTCCATTTCTCGATCACCTCGGCGAGCGTGTTCAACACCTTTTTCGTGCCGCGCCTGGGCTCGATGATCTACGCGATGCCCGGCATGGTCTCCCAGCTCAACCTGCAGGCCGACCGACCGGCCGAGCTGTGGGGCCAGTCGGCGATGTTCAGCGGCGACGGCTTCTCCGACATGCAGTTCGAGGTCAAGAGCGTCGCGGCCGACCAGTTCGCCGCCTGGACCCAAGGCGCGCGCGGCGGCGGGGCGGTGCTCGACGAGGCGGCCTATCGGCAGCTCGCCCTCCAGAGCCACAAGGTGCCGCCCACGATCTTCCGCGCCGTCGACCCGCGGCTGTTCGACGCCATCGCCACCCAGAAGATACCGCCCGCCCCCGGGCCGGAGCCCGAGAATGCAGAGCATGCCGGGCGGGAAGTCACGACCGCGGGGAGGCGGTGAAGCATGTTCGGTAAGCTGAGCTGGTCGGCCGTCCCGTTCGACCAACCCATCCCGCTGATCACCTCGATCATCCTCGTCCTGGTGATCGCCGGGACGCTCGGGCTCGTCACGTACAAGCGCTGGTGGCCCTATCTCTGGAACGAGTGGATCACCAGCGTCGACCACAAGAAGATCGGCATCATGTACGTGCTGCTCGGAGTCGTCATGCTGATCCGCGGCTTCGCCGACGCGATCATGATGCGCACCCAGCAGGCGGTCGCGATCAACGCGCCCGGCTATCTCGAGCCCGAGCATTACGACCAGATCTTCTCCGCCCACGGCACGATCATGATCTTCTTCGCCGCGATGCCGCTGGTGATCGGCTTCATGAACTTCGTGACGCCGCTCCAGCTCGGAGTCCGCGACGTCGCCTTCCCGACCCTGAACCTGGTCAGCTTCTGGCTGACCGCCTCGGGCGCCCTGCTCGTTAACGTCTCCCTGTTCGTCGGCGAGTTCGCCCGCACCGGCTGGCTCCCATACCCGCCGCTAAGCGAGACCGCCTACTCGCCGGGAGTCGGGGTCGATTACTATCTCTGGGCGGTGCAGATATCGGGCCTCGGCACTTTGATGACGGGCATCAACTTCGTCACCACGGTGCTGAAGATGCGCTGCCCGGGCATGAGCTACCTCAGGATGCCGATGTTCTGCTGGACCACCTTGGCCTCGAGCCTGATCATCGTCGCGGTCTTCCCGATCCTCACCGCCACCCTCGCCATGCTGAGCCTCGACCGCTTCTTCGGCTGGCACTTCTTCACCGCCGACGCCGGCGGCAACCCGATGATGTTCATGAACC
>JAXDPL010000129.1:0-11196 GCA_034668385.1 Sphingomonadales bacterium
GATGATGTCCTTCTTCCTGTCGACGATGAACAGGTATTCGTCCTCGTCGAGATAGCCGACGTCGCCGGTGCGCAGGTAAAGGTCGGCGGTGAAGGCGGCGGCGGTGGCGGCCGGGTCGTTCCAGTAGGCGCGGATGTTGGCGGCGGAGCGGATGGCGATCTCGCCCCGCTCGCCGGGCGGCAGGTGGCGGTCGCCCTCGCCGAGGATGGCGAGCTCGACGATCGGCTTGTGCGGGCGGCCGGTCGAGGCCGGCTTGTCGGCGTAATTCTGCCAGAAATTGCCGCAGCCGGCGGCGTTGGTCTCGGTGAGGCCATAGCCCAAGGCCGGCTGGGCGCCCTTGAAGCTCTGCTGGAGCCTCTTGACGTGGGCGACCGGGCGGGCGGCGCCGCCGGCGGCGATGTCGGTCAGCGAGGAGAGGTCGTATTTGTCGCGGTCCGGATGCTGCATCATCTCGAGGCTCATGGTGGGCACGCCGACGAAATAGGTGATCTTCTCCTTCTCGATCAGCCGCAGCGCCTCGCCCGGATCCCATTTGGGCATCAGCACCATGGTGCGGCCGATGACGAAGCTGTTGAGCAGGACCGGCACCTCGCCGGTGACGTGGAAGAGGGGGACGTTGACCAGGGTTTTGGGCGGGTTGGCCGGCGGCCGCCCCTCCTTCTCGAGGATTCCGAGCAAAGCGAGCAGGGAGATCGTGTAGGCATAGAGGCCGGTCGTCACCGCGCGGTGGGTGGAGAGGGCGCCCTTGGCGAGCCCGGTCGAGCCCGAGGTGAACAGGATGGTCGCGTCGTCCTCCGGCGCGATGTCGGGCAGCGGGGCGTCCGCGCCGCCGCGGGCGAGGAGCGGCGCCAGCGCTTCCTCGATCGGCTTCTCGACCGGCAGGGTGACCGACGGCATCGTGCACTGGCCGGCTTCGAGCCGCGCCGCGCGCGGGGCGTCGCAGATCACCAGCGCGGGCTCGGTCAGCGTCAGGCCGTGCCTCAGCTCGTCGGCCTGCCACCAGCCGTTGACCAGGGTGGCGATGGCGCCGGCCTTGAGGGCGGCGATGTAGCAGACGATCCAGGCCGGGCAGTTTCGCATGGCGATCGCCACCCGGTCGCCCTTGGCGATCCCGAAGCCGCCGACCAGCGCATGGGCGACCCGGGTCGCTTCCTCGTTCAGCCGGGCGAAGGTCAGCCGCTCGCCGTCGGCGACGACCCCTTCGGTGGCGCCGTGGAGCATGCAGAAGGCGTCGAACATGGCGGGAAGGGTGGCGGGAAGGTTGGTGACGATCGCCCGGCCCTCGCCGTCATGGCCGATCTGGATGCGCCCGTTGGGGCCCGTCACCTCAGCCAGCTCGGCGTCGTAGAGGCGGTCGAGCTCGCTCCGCATCGTCACTCCCTTCCCGTTTGCGCCACGCCTTTCTATTAGGGCCTCTCGCGCGAGGGGAAAGCCTTGATACACGCTCTTATCGATTACGCGGGGTTCGCGGCAGCTAATCTTCCGGCCAAGGGGCCGTTCGGGCTGGATCCGGTGCTCTTCCACTGGAACTTCATCACCATCCGCTGGTATTCGCTGGCCTATCTCGCCGGAATCCTGGTCGGCTGGTGGTATCTATTGAAATTGCTCGACCGTCCCGGAGCGCCGATGGCGCGGCGGCACGCCGACGACATGGTTTTCTACGCGACGCTCGGAATCATTCTCGGCGGCCGGCTCGGCTACGTCCTGTTCTACAGCCCTCGTTTCTATTTCCAGCATCCGATCGACATATTGAAGCTGTGGGACGGCGGCATGTCGTTCCACGGCGGCGTGCTCGGGACGACGGCGGGCATCCTCTACCTCGCCCGCAAGCACCGCCTCGACTGGCTGAGGATCCACGATTACGTCGCCTGCTGCGCGCCGTTCGGCCTGTTCTTCGGCCGCCTTGCCAATTTCGTGAATGGCGAGTTGTGGGGGCGGCCGACCCATGTCGCCTGGGCCGTGGTCTTCCCCACCGGCGGTCCCGAACCCCGCCACCCGAGCCAGATCTACGAGGCCCTGCTCGAGGGCGTATTGCTCTTCCTCATCCTCTTCTACGCCTTCTGGAAGACCAGGGCGCGCTACGAGCCGGGCAAGCTCGTCGGCCTGTTCCTGCTCGGCTACGGCGTCAGCCGCTTCCTCGTCGAATTCTACCGCGAGCCCGACCGGCAATTGATCGAGTTCGCCGCCCGCACCCACCTCCACATGGGCCAGTGGCTGTCGCTGCCGATGATCGTCGGAGGCGCCTGGCTGATCGCCACCGCGAAGCGCCGCCGCGAGCGGGTCGAGCCGGTGGCCGGCACCGAGAGTGTCGCTTAGCTTCCCCTCCCTGCAAGCAGGGAGGGGTTAGGGGTGGGTACGTCAATGACGGCCGGTGATACTTCGAAAAGGTACCCAGCCCCTGCCCCTCCCTGCGTGCAGGGAGGGGGGATCGCCGACCGCCTTCGCCGCCTGATCGAGGCTGAAGGGCCGATGCCGGTCGCCGACTATATGGCGCTCGCCAATTCGCATTATTACGCGACCCGTGACCCGCTGGGCGCGGGCGGCGACTTCGTGACCGCGCCGGAGATCAGCCAGGCGTTCGGGGAGCTGGCGGGCCTGTGCCTCGCCGATGCGTGGGACCGAGCGGGGCGGCCGGAGGCGGCGGCTTATGTCGAGCTGGGCCCCGGCCGCGGCACGCTCGCGGCCGACGCGCTCCGGGCGATGCGGGCGGCGGGGCTGGCGCCGGCGGTCCATTTCGTCGAGACCAGCCCGGTGCTGCGCGCGGCGCAGGCGGCGCGCGTGCCCGGAGCGGCATGGCACGACGACATCGCCGGCCTGCCCGAGGACGGGCCCTTGCTCGTCGTCGCCAACGAATTCTTCGATGCGCTGCCGGCGCGGCAGCTCGTGCGGGCCGGCCTCGGCTGGCACGAGCGGGTGGTCGATGTCGCGGACGGCCGGTTCGTGCCGAAGGCGGGGCCGCCGGTGCCGGCCGCCGCCATCCCGGCCCATGTGCGGGAGGCTTCGGAGGGGTCGATCCTCGAAGTCTCGCCCGCCGCGACCGCGGTCGCCGCCGGCCTCGCCCACCGGCTCGTCGCCCAGGGCGGCGCCGCGCTGATCGTCGATTACGGCCACGCTCGCACCTCGGCGGGGGAGACTCTCCAGGCCGTGCGCGCCCATCGTTACGTCGATCCCTGGAGCGAGCCGGGGGAGAGCGACCTCACCGTGCATGTCGATTTCGAAGCGCTGGCCGCCGCCGCGCGGGACGAGGGCGCGCGGGTCCTGGGGCCGGTGGGGCAGGGCGACTGGCTCCGAGCGCTCGGCATGGACGCGCGCACCGAGGCGCTCGCCGCCCGTGCCCCGGAGCGCCGCGAGGAGCTGGAGCGGGCCCGCGACCGGCTGGTCGGCGAGGCGGAGATGGGGAGGCTGTTCAAGGTCCTTGCGCTGGCGGCGCCCGGCTGGCCCGATCCGGCGGGGCTCGCGTGATCCGCTACCGCGATGCGGGCGTGGAAGACGCCCCCCTGATCGCCGCCCTGTTCGAGAAGGCGTTCGTCGAGACGTTCGGTCCTCTCTACCGGCCGGAGGATCTCCGGGCCTT
Organism: Sphingomonadales bacterium; assembly: GCA_034668385.1. Lineage (GTDB taxonomy): Bacteria > Pseudomonadota > Alphaproteobacteria > Sphingomonadales > Sphingomonadaceae > Allosphingosinicella. The sequence continues at coordinate 3,575 of JAXDPL010000129.1, forward strand.
CCTCGACCGGCTGAGCCCGGAGGGTTTCCGAGGCGAGCTGGAGGATCCGGCCTACCGGTTCAGGCTGGCCTTCGACGGCGAGATCGCGGCGGGCTTCTGCAAGCTCGGCCCGCTCACCCTGCCGGTCTCGCCGGAGCGGCCGGCGCAGGAGCTTCGGCAGCTCTATCTGCTCGAGCGCTGGCAGGGCAGCGGCATCGCGGCGGTGCTGATGGACTGGGCGCTGGACAAGGCGCGGCGGCAGGGGACGGAGGAGCTCTATTTGACCGTCTACAAGGACAATCTCAGGGCCAAGGCTTTCTACCGGCGCTACGGCTTCGACTATGTGAAGCCCTATGCCTTCATGGTCGGCGAGCAGGCGGACGAGGACGAGATATGGCGGGCGAGCCTGGCGTGACCGTCGAAACGCTCCGCGCGGCGGCGCTCGACGGGGTCCGCCACGGCTTCCTCGGCCGGCGCGGCGGCGTCTCGACAGGCCATTGCGCAGGGCTCAACGTCGGCTGGGGCTCGGGCGACGCGCGCGCGGCGATCGCCCAGAACCGCCGGCGGGCGGTCGAGGCGGTCGCGCCCGGCGCGGCGCTCGTGACGCTCCATCAGGTCCATTCCGGCGACGCGCTCGCCGCCACCGCTCCCTGGCCGGACGATACCCGCCCGCGTGCGGACGGCGTTGCAACCGACCGGCCAGACCTGGCGCTCGGCATCCTCACCGCCGATTGCGCGCCGGTGCTGTTCGCCGACCGGCAGGCCGGCGTGATCGGCGCGGCCCATGCCGGCTGGAAGGGCGCGCTCGGCGGCGTGGTCGAGGCGACGCTCGGGGTGATGGAGAGTCTCGGTGCCGACCGCGCCCGGATCGCCGCCGCCGTCGGCCCCTGCATCGCCCGCCGCTCCTACGAGGTCGACGAGGCCTTCCTCCGCCGCTTCACCGGAAGCGATCCGGAGAACGAGCGCTTCTTCTCGGACGGCGCCCGCCCCGACCGCCGGCAGTTCGACCTCGAAGGCTACGTCCTCTCGCGGCTCGCCGACGCCGGCCTGACCCGGATCGAGGCCTTGGGCGAGGATACCTATTCGCAGCCCGACCGCTTCTTCAGCTACCGCCGCGCTACCCATCGCGGCGAGGCCGATTACGGGCGGCAGATCTCGCTGATCGCGCTCCCCTAGCTCCTCCCCGTTCCGGGGAGGAGCTAGGGACTAGCGCGGCGCCGCGCGCTTGCGCTAGGGAGCCTCCGGGCAACGGACCTCACCCCTCCGGGCCGCTCGGCAGGGCGGCCGGTGAGCCTGTCACGACGGGCTCGGTCTCCACGCAAAGCGATCCGCGACAGGAGACAGATCATGGCCGAAGACGAATCCGACTTGAGCGGCGCCGCGCCCCGGCGGCGGCCCAAGCCCGCGGTGCTGGAGGTCGGCGGGCGGCGCCTCAAGCCCGCCACCTTGATGATGGGCCACGGCTTCGACCCCGCGCTCTCGGAAGGCTCGCTGAAGCCGCCGATCTTCCTCACCTCGACCTTCGTCTTCGAGAATGCCGCGGCCGGCAAACGGCATTTTGAGGGCGTCACCGGCAAAAGGCCGGGCGGCGCCGAGGGCCTCGTCTACTCGCGCTTCAACGGGCCGAACCAGGAGATACTCGAAGACCGGCTTTCGATCTGGGAGGATGCCGAGGAGGCGCTGACCTTCTCCTCGGGCATGTCGGCGATCGCCACCCTGCTCCTGACCTTCGTCCAGCCGGGCGACGTCATCGTCCATTCGGGGCCGCTCTACGCCGCCACCGAGACGCTGATCGCCCGGATCCTCGGCCGCTTCGGAGTCAAATGGCTCGATTTCCCCGCCGGCGCCGAGCGCTCCGAGATCGAGGCCGTGCTGGACCGCGCCAAGTCCATGGGCCGGGTGCCGCTCATCTATCTCGAGAGCCCCGCCAACCCGACCAACGCTTTGGTCGACGTCGAGGCGGTGGCGGCGGCGCGCGACGCTTTGTTCGGCGACGAGAAGCCGCCGATCGCGATCGACAACACCTTCCTCGGCCCGCTCTGGTCGAAGCCGCTCGACCATGGCGCCGACCTTTCGATCTACTCGCTGACCAAATATGCCGGCGGCCATTCGGACCTGGTGGCGGGCGGGGTGGTCGGCGCCAAGGCGCTGATCGATCCGATCCGGATGATGCGCAACACGATCGGAACGATCACCGATCCGAACACGGCGTGGATGCTTCTGCGCTCGCTCGAGACGCTCGAGCTCAGGATGAGCAAGGCCGGCGAGAATGCCGCCAAGGTCTGCGAATTCTTCCGCCGGCACCCGAAGGTCGAGAGCGTCGGCTATCTCGGCTTCCTCGAAGGCGGGGGCGATGCGCGCCAGGCGGACATCTACCGCCGCCACTGCACCGGGGCCGGCTCGACCTTCTCGCTCTACCTGAAGGGCGGCGAGCGCGAGGCCTTCGCGTTCCTCGACGCGCTCAAGATCGCCCATCTCGCGGTCAGCCTCGGCGGCACCGAGACCCTGGCCAGCGCTCCGGCGGCGATGACCCATTTGTCGGTGCCCGACGAGCGCAAGCGGGCGCTCGCCATCACCGACAACCTCGTGCGAATCTCGATCGGAGTCGAGGATCCCGACGATCTGATCGCCGATTTCGACCAAGCGCTGGCGGCGATCTGAGGCTCGTCAGCGGCGTCGGGCGCGCCGCGCGGCGCGCACCGGGGGCGGCGGCACCGTCTGGGTCGCGCTCGCGAAGCTGGTGCAGCCATGGCCGTCGTCGACTTCGACGCTGGCGGTGTAGGTGCCCGGCGAGTCCAGCGTCCAGGTGACGGCCGGACCGTCGCCGGTCGCCGCGCCGCCGGTCGTGCTGTAGGTGTAGAGCAGCCGGTTCCGGTCCGGGTCGCGGGCGATCGTGCGCAGACGCACCGTCCACGGGCCCGCCGCCGAGCGGACCAAAGTGGCGGTCAGCCGCGCCGTGGCGGGACGATTCGCGCGGTGCGGCGCGCCGCCGCCGGGGTCGGCGGGCATGCAGCGGGCGTTGGTGGGAGCTCGGACCTTGCCGTGAGCGGGAGCCGCGGCGAGCGCGGTCAGGACGATCAAGGCGGTGGCGATTCGCATTGGCTTTCTCCTCCCCGAAAAAACCACGGTGAGGATTTCATGCGCGTCTCCCGCCCGTCACGCAAGGATGCCGGACGGACGCCACCACCATCGCGTCGATGCAGGATTCGGCCTCCCAAGGGCCAGGATCGGGACTGGCGAGAAACGGCGGCCCCAAAACGAAATGGGGGCCGACGTCGCCGTCGGCCCCCACTGTCCCGGACTGGGCATCCCGTGCCGGTGAGGGCGTGGGCGCTTCCTCCGAGGCGGGTTCCGGCCGAGGCCTTGCGGCCCCGGTCGGTCCCTATGGTTCCCCTTCGAAGAATATTGCTATTCCTCTCCGGTTCCCCTCGAGGCCCTTCCGAAAACGGCCCGAAAGCCGCTTCCATCCAGGTCCCGCGGTAGGACCGCATCGGTTTGACCCTTTGCAGCCTCCCGTTCGGAACACCGATCGAAGCCGAAGCTCCTGCCGGCATTCCTTTTACGACAACCTTCCGCCCGGGGGGCGGCGTTTATCGCGGGACGATCCTGAGAAAGTGGGTTCGGCCCGAAGGCCTCGCGCTTCTTCTCCGGCTCGCCCCCGCTTCCGCTTCGCTCCGAACTTCCTTGCGGAAGAACCTTGCGAGGCTTCGGCGGCGGCTGGTCGCTTTCTCTTCCGTTTCCGGAAAAGGCCGCGTCCGGCCACAACCCGAAACTGTCACCTTTGCCCGATTCGGCCAAGCGGAATCCGCCTGTGGATAACGAGGATAACGGGGATGGAATCGGGCCGAATCGGCCGCCGTGCGGGAAGCCGGGCGGCGGCGGCACGTTGCCCGGCCCCGGCCGGCCGCCTAAAGGAGCGGCGATGCGAGCTCTCCTAGCCTTGGCGGCGCTGCTGCCGGCCGCCTGCGCCGCGCACTCCGCCGGGTCGCGGATGCCGGACCCGGCACCCTCTTCGATGAGCTGGCGTTCGCTCGCCACGCCCGACGACCGGAAACGACTCAGGGATTGGCGGAGCGCGTGGGTGGAGGCCCTCGGCAAGGCCAGGGCGACGCATGCCGCGGAGGTGGCGAAGGAGAGCGATCTGCTCGACCCGGACGCCGGGGCGCTCGGCGACGTGACTCCGCCGGCCGGCGATTATCGGTGCCGGGCGGTCAAGCTGGGCGGGCAGTCGCCGCAGGTCCCCGATTACGTCTCCTACGGCCCCTTTCCTTGCCGAGTCGGACCCGCCGTCGCCGCCGCCGGGAACGCGGCGGCTCCGGCAGGACCGGGGGACGCCGGAGCTTTGCCCTTCGCGGCCGTCGGCGGCCCGCAGCGGCCGGTCGGCCGGTTCTTTCCCGATACGCCGCGACGGCTGATGTTCCTCGGTACGCTCCAGCTCGGCGACGAGAAGGGCATCCTGCGCTACGGCCACGACAAGGAGCGCGACGTCGCCGGCCTGCTCCAGCGGATCGGCGAGCGGCGCTGGCGGCTCGTCCTGCCCAAGCCCCATTTCGAATCCACGCTCGACGTCGTCGAGATCGTCCCCGTCCGCTAGAGGTGTCCATGCGCCCTATCCTGATCGCCGCCGCCCTCGCCGGCGCTTCGCTCCCCGCCGTTCCGGCCGCCGCCGATCCGCTCTCGGATCAGGTCCGTGCCGACCTGCCCTCGCTGATGGCGATCTACCGCGATCTCCACGCCAACCCCGAACTCTCGATGCAGGAGACGCGCTCCTCCGCCATCCTGGCCGCGGAGGCGCGCAAGGCCGGATTCGAGGTGACCACCGGAGTCGGCAAGACCGGCGTGGTCGCGGTGATGCGCAACGGGCCCGGGCCGGTGCTTCTGCTCAGGGCGGACATGGACGCCTTGCCGGTGATCGAACAGACCGGCCTCCCCTTCGCCAGCACGAAGCGCGGGACCAGCCTGGCCGGAGTAGAGAGCGGCATCATGCACGCCTGCGGCCACGACACCCACATGACCACCTGGATCGGAGTTGCCCGGCGGATGGCGGCGATGAAGGGCCAGTGGCACGGCACGCTCGTGATGATCGGCCAGCCGGGCGAGGAAACGGGGCAGGGCGCCAAGGCGATGCTCGACGACGGGCTCTACACGCGCTTCCCCAAGCCCGATCACGAGATCGCCTTCCACGACAGCGCGTCGCTTCCGGCGGGCGTGATCGGCTGGACCCCCGGCTACGCGCTGGCCAATGTCGACAGCGTCGATCTCAAGGTGCGCGGGCTCGGCGGCCACGGCGCCTATCCGCAGGCGACCAAGGACCCGATCGTGCTCGCCAGCCGGATCGTCGTCGCGCTTCAGACCCTGGTCGCGCGCGAGAACGATCCGCAGAGCCCCGGCGTGGTGACGGTCGGCAGCTTCCACGCCGGCGCCAAGCACAACATCATCCCGGACGAGGCGAAGCTCCTGCTGACGGTCAGGAGCTACACAGACCAGACGCGCAAGCTGCTGCTCGACGGAATCGCGCGAATCGCCCGCGGCGAGGCGATCGCGGCCGGGGTTCCCGACGACCGGATGCCGGAAATCGGCCTCAACGTCGAGAACGTCTTCACGCCGGCGACCTTCAACACGGAGAGGCTGACCGATTCGACGGTCGCCCTGTTCACCCGCCGCTTCGGCGCAGAGCGGGTGCGGAAGGTCGCGGCGAGCATGGCCGGCGAGGATTTCAGCCGCTACTGGCTCGCCGACAAGGGCACCGAGAGCCTGATCTTCTGGGTCGGCGGCGTGCCGGCGGACAAGTGGGCCGCGGCGGGCGGCGACACGACGAAGCTGCCCTCGCTGCACAGCCCGCTCTGGGCGCCGGACGCCGAGAAAGTGATCGAGACCGCCACCGAGGCGATGGTCACCGCGGCGATGGGCGTGCTGGGGAACGGACGAGGCTAACCTCCGCCTTTCCCGTTCGGGCTGAGCCTGTCGAAGCCCCTATTTTTGCGGCAGAAGGGAAGGAGCGGGCTTCGACAAGCTCAGCCCGAACGGCTTTCCTTCAGTCCTTCAGGCTTCCTCGCGCTCGAGGGCGGCAAGGACCATCCTTTCCCAGATGTCGACGTCGCCGGCTTCGGCCATGGTCGGATCGGGCTCGCGCAAAGTGCGCAGGATCGAGCGGGCATCCTCCCGATAGTCGCGCCAGGTGGCATCGACCTTGTCGCCGGCGGAGGCGTCGTCGCCCTCGGCGTTGATCGAGGCGACCCGCCCGGCGATGACGCGCGCGATCCGCTCGACGATGGACGTGTTTGAGACGGGCATCACTGGCTCCTTCGTTTCGAAGGAACAACGTCAGGAGCGGGCGACGGGTTGCGTCGTCTGCGGCTTGATGAAGTTCTCGTCGCGCGGGTTGGGCCCATATTTGTTCGGCAAAGGATCGTCGTTCCAGAGCAGCATGACAAGGACGGCCGCCACCAAGGCGAGGAACAGGGCGTCCAGCCACCAGGGAGGGTCGGTGGCCGCCGACCGGCCGTAGCGCAGTCTCGTCGCCACGCCGTAGCCGTCGCTGGCCCAGATCGGGAACGTCATTACCAGGGCCACGGCGCCGCGGCCGCTGTCGTGCAGCCTCCGCACCGCCAGGGGAAGGCCCGGCACGAGCAGGATGAGGCCCAGCACCTTGGCGAGCGTGACGTCGAACTTGGCGTCGGCGCCGGCGAGGACGGCGACGCCTTGCGCCGCCACGCCGATCAGGCCGCAGACGATGCCGAAGCCGATCAGCTCCGTCCGCGTCGAGCGCGTGCGATAGTCGCGCCAGCGGCGGAAGGGACGGATCGATTGCGAGACAATGCTCTTCACTCAGAGCACCTCGAACAGCCCCGCCGCGCCCATGCCGCCGCCGACGCACATCGTCACCACTACCCATTTGACGCCGCGGCGCTTGCCTTCGATGAGCGCGTGGCCGGTCATCCGGGCGCCCGACATTCCGTAGGGGTGGCCGATCGAGATCGAGCCGCCGTCGACGTTCAGCCGGTCGTCGGGGATTCCGAGCCGGTCCTGGCAGTAGAGGACCTGGACGGCGAAGGCCTCGTTGAGCTCCCAGAGGCCGATATCGTCGACGCCGAGGCCGAAACGCTTGAGGAGCTTGGGGACGGCGAAGACCGGGCCGATGCCCATCTCGTCGGGCTCGGTGCCGGCGACCGACATGCCGACATAGCGGCCGAGCGGGGCAAGGCCGCGCTCTTCCGCAAGCTTCGCCTCCATCAGAACGCAGGCCGAGGCGCCGTCGGAGAGCTGCGAGGCATTGCCGGCGGTGATCATCGCCTCCGGGCCCATCACCGGCTGAAGCTTGGCGAGGTCCTCATAGGTGGTCTGCGGACGGTTGCCCTCGTCCTTCGCGATCGTCAGCTCCTGCATCGAGGTTTCGCCGGTCTCCTTGTTCGTCACCTTCATCTTCACCGTCGCCGGCACGATCTCGTCGTCGAACCGGCCTTCGGCCTGCGCCTTGGCGGTGAGCTGCTGGGAGCGGAGCGCATAGCGGTCCTGGCGCTCGCGGCTGACCGTGTAGCGCTTGCCGACCACCTCGGCGGTCTGGATCATCGGCATGTAGACGCCGTTGTGCATGGCGAGCAGCTCGGGGTCCGGCCCGACCCGCATCTCGGGGGTCTGGACGA
>JAXDPL010000130.1:0-2596 GCA_034668385.1 Sphingomonadales bacterium
CGGCCCAGAGCGCGCGTTGGATCCCGTCCTCGCCGCGGATCCCACATTCGCCGTTGGTCCCGTGCCGGCAGCGGCTGAGCCGTTGCTCGACGTTGCGCTTACGATCCCGGCTGCGCCGCCTGCGATCACCACGACCGTGGCGCCGATGGCGAGGGGCCTGGTCAGTCTCCGAGTTAGCATCTGCGATCTCCTTCGGGTCGAGCTTGCACAGCCGAGGATCCTGGGCGGTCCTGGGCCTCCGCTGTGGGCACGCTGGGAAGCTGCTGAGTCTCAGCCGATCCGCCGGTAGCCGGCAGCGCCGAGCTGAGCTCAGGCGCGTCGGCGCGCCGCGCCGAAGCAGGCCATCACGTCGTTGGCCTGGTCCTGATCGAGGGCGGGGGGGATGAGCTCGGACCGCGCGCAGTCGGCGCGCAGGCCGTCGATGACGAGCGTCATGACGCGGCGCCAGACGTCCGGCGCGATGTCCCGGCTCGACTCCGCGATCCCCCCGATCGCAAGCTGGATCAGCGGGACGTCGGTGAGCTCGACATCGCCGCGCACCACCCCGGCGTCCTTTGCGCGCTGGAGGATCTTGGCGGCGAGCGGCGCGATCAGGGAGCGGGCGGCCAGCGCTCGCTCGGCGCCGCGGGCGCCGCCGAGGACGAGCTCCTTCAGGCCGCGATCCTGGCTCTGGAGTTCTTGCGTGCGCATGAGGAAGCCGACGAGGGCCTCCCAAGGCTCAGGGTGGTCGACCGCGGCGCGGCCGACGTCGGCGATCTCCTCGATGCGCGCCTCGAACAGCGCGTCGATCAGCTGCTCCTTGTCGGGGAATCGGCGGTAGACGGTTCCCACCCCGACGCCGGCCTCGCGCGCGATGTCGTCGTGTGAGCCGTTCAACCCACGTTCGGCGAAGACCACGCGCGCCGCGTCCAGGATGCGCTGGCGGTTGCGCTCCGCGTCGCGGCGGAGGGGGCGCTCTGAAGGGAGGGCGGACTCTGGCATGGGACGCATGATAGCTCGAAGTGGAGAAGGGATCTCCAATCGGAGAGAAGCATTCCAGTTCTATGCTACGCTCCCCGATAGAAGTTGAGAGCCACCCTCCACTTACAGCTCAGGAGCCTCAGAACATGACCACCACCCGGAACTCGGACAGCAGGCGCCGCTGGTTCATCCTCGCGCTGATCGGCCTTGCGCAGTTGATGGTCGTGCTCGACGTGACGATCGTGAACATCGCGCTTCCCTCGGCCCAGAAGGACCTGGGTTTCTCCGACGACTCCCGCCAGTGGATCGTCACCGCGTACGCGCTGTCGTTCGGCAGCCTGCTTCTGCTCGGCGGCCGCCTCGGCGACCTCTTCGGCCGTAAGCGCGTCTTCGTCATCGGGCTCGCCGGGTTCGCCGTCGCATCCGCCGTCGGCGGTGTCGCCCAGAGCTTCGGGGTCCTCGTCGTCGCCCGCGCGCTGCAGGGCGGCTTCGCCGCGCTGCTGGCCCCGGCGGCCCTCAGCCTGCTGACCACCACCTTCACCGTTCCGTCCGAGCGCAACAAGGCGTTCAGTGTGTTCGGCGCGATCGCCGGCTCCGGCGCCGCGGTCGGCCTGATCCTCGGCGGCGCGCTGACGGAGTACCTGAACTGGCGCTGGTGCATGTACGTGAACCTGATCCTCGCGGTCCCCGCCGCGATCGCCGCCATGCGCCTCCTCGGCGGGGAGGTGGCGGCCGCCGAGCGGCCGCGGATCGACATCCCCGGGACGATCACGGCGTCGGCCGGCCTGTTCGGCCTCGTCTACGGCTTCTCCAACGCCGAGACGCATGGCTGGGGCACGCCGCTGACGATCGCCGCGCTGGCCGCCGGCGTCGCGCTGCTCGCCGCGTTCGTCGCGATCGAGCGCCGCGTCGAACACCCGCTGCTGCCGCTGCGCGTCGTCGCCGACCGCGGTCGCGGCGGCGCCTATCTCGCCGTCGCCATCGTCGGCGCGGGGATGTTCGGCGTCTTCCTGTTCCTCACCTACTACATGCAGCAGACCCTCGGCTTCTCGCCGCTGAAAACCGGCCTCGCGTTCCTGCCGATGATCGGCGTGATCATGCCGACCGGCGCGATCGGCCAGACACGCCTGGTGCCGCGCTTCGGCGCCCGCCGCCTGGTGGCCCTCGGCATGGCGCTCGGCGCGACCGCGATGCTGATCCTCACTGGCATCACGATCGACTCCGGCTACGCAACGCACGTCCTGCCGGGCCTGTTGGTCATGGGCCTCGGCCTCGGCCTGGTCATGGCGCCCGCCCTGAGCACCGCGACGCTCGGCGTCGAGCGCCGCGACGCGGGCGTCGCCTCCGCGATGGTCAACACCGGCCAGCAGATCGGCGGCTCGATCGGCACCGCCCTGCTGAGCACGCTGGCCGCCGGCGCGGCAACCAACTACGGGGCCGCTCACCGCCCGGCCGCCGACCTCGTCGCACAGGCCGCGGTCCACGGCTACACGACGGCATTCATCTGGTCAGCCGCCATCTTCGCCATCGGCGCCATCGCCTCGTGGCTGCTGCTGCCGCGCGGCGTGCCCGAGCTCGAGCCCGACGCGCCCGCCGAGCTGGTCTTCGCTCACTGAGGCGGAGTGAAGCGCGATAC
>JAXDPL010000131.1:0-9130 GCA_034668385.1 Sphingomonadales bacterium
GAGGAGGGAGCGATGCTGGACGCATCGTGACCGACGAGCAACGAAGCCATGGCCGCCTCTCCGCCTCGCCGCTGCGCGGTCGCCCGGAGAAGGGCTCCGGCTACGTCGCGGCGCTTGGGCGGGCACACCAGCCCGCCCGGCGCGCCGCTCCTTGCCGGCGCCCTTCTCCGGGCGATCCTGGCCATTGCCGATTACGGTTCTAGACCCTAGGGCGTGCCGAGCCGTGCTGCCAGCGCGACGGAAAACAGCCCGTCGGCTGGATAAGCGGATGCCCATCGTTAACCATCACCCACGGGTGTCGGACGGGCGGAAGGGACGATTCAACGTGAAAGTGACCGGCTTCAGGGCCGTATTCCTGGCCGCAACCGCAATCGCAGGAGCGTTGGCGCCGGCCGTCGCGGATGCGCAGATCTTCCTCACCCGGCCCAATTTCCGCCCCGGCCCGATCGAGCCTTCCGATCCGTTGGTCGGCGTCCCTCTGCCCGGAGCGACGCCCGCCGAGTATCGCGCCAGCCTGATCTGGAACCTGCGCGCCGGGCTCAACGTCGCGGCGCTCGCCTGCCAGTTCTCGCCCTTCCTGCGCGCGGTGCCGAACTATAACGGCTTCCTCGCCCACCATTCGACCGAGCTTGCCGACGCCTATACGGCGCTGACCGGCTATTTCAAACGCACCCAGGGGCCGGTGAAGGGCGTCAAGGCGTTCGACGATTTCTCGACCATCACCTACAACAATTGGTCGACGCTTCAGGCCCAGCTCGGCTTCTGCCAGACCGCCAGCGATATCGAGAAGAGCGCGCTCGCCACCCCCAAGGGCCACCTCATCGACCTCGCCGCCAGGCGGATGCGCGAGCTTCGCAACAGTCTCGTCCCCGCCTACGATCCGACCCTTGCCGTCTATAACCCCTATGTGATCCTCACCACGGATTTCCCGCCCTTCGCACCCGATTGCTACGGCAAGAAGACGAACGCCCTGCTCATCCGGTGCGGCGGCACCGCCAAGAGCTGACGCCTAAGGCAGGCCGATCAATTTGTGGGTCTGCAGGCTCAGCTTCCAGGCCGGGTGCTCCATCACATAGGCGATCGATGCGGCGAGCGCCGCCTCGCGCTCCGGGCCGTCCATCGGCTGCAGCAGGAAGTGGCGGAAGTCCCAGCCGAGCAGCGCCTCCGGATCGATCCCCGCCTGCGGCCAGACCAGCTTGAGCTCGTCGCCGCGCCGCTGCACCACCTCGGTGCCCCCCTTCGGGCTGATGCAGAGCCAGTCGATCCCGTCGGGCGCCCGGATCGTGCCGTTGCTCTCCACCGCCACCTCGAAGCCGCGGGCGTGGAGCGCGCCGACCAGGGCCTCGTCCAGCTGCAGCGCCGGCTCGCCGCCGGTGACGACGACGAGACGGCCGCTCCCTTCGCCCCACAGCGCTTCGACCCGCGCCGCCAGCGCCTCCGCCGCGTAGCGGCCGCCATTCTCACCGTCGGTGCCGACGAAATCGGTGTCGCAGAAGCGGCACGCCGCCTCCGCGCGGTCCGCCTCCCGACCCGACCAGAGGTTGCAGCCGGCGAAGCGCAGGAACACCGCCCGCCGCCCCGCCTGCATTCCCTCGCCCTGCAGAGTGAGGAAGATCTCCTTGACCGCGTAGCTCATGGGCTGGCGGCATAGTTTGTGGGATCGGCGAGCCCGGCTTCCTCGAAGCCCTTGCGCCTCAGCCGGCAGCTGTCGCACAGGCCGCAATGCGCGCCGCCCGGCGCCGGGTCGTAGCAGGACCAGGTGAGGCCGGCGTCGAGCCCGAGCCGGGCCGCCTCCCGCACGATGTCGGCCTTGGTCATGTGCTGGAGCGGCGCATGGACCTGGAAGGGCCGGCCCTCGCTTCCCGCCTTGGTGCCGAGCGCGGCGAGGCGCTCGAAGGCGGCGATGAAGTCGGGCCGGCAATCGGGATAGCCCGAATAATCGAGCGCGTTGACCCCGATGAACAGGTCGGCGGCGCCCGCCGCTTCCGCCCAGCCGAGCGCGAGCGCGAGGAAGATGGTGTTGCGCGCCGGCACGTAGGTCACCGGAACGCTCCCGCCGACCCCGTCCTTGGGCACCGCGATGTCGGCGGTCAGCGCCGAGCCGCCGAAGGCGGTGAGATCGAGCGGCAGGACGACGTGCCGGACGGCGCCGAGCGCCGCCGCCACGCGCGCCGCCGCCTCGAGCTCGATCCGGTGACGCTGCCCGTAATCGACCGTCAGCGCGAGCAGAGCGAAGCCGGCCTCCCGCGCGCGCCCGGCGGCGACCATCGAATCGAGCCCGCCCGAGACGAGCGCGACCGCGTGGGGGCGTGCGGAATCCATGGGCGGGGCGGCTAGAGGGGATGGCGGCTTCGGGCAAGCGCCGCAAAAGAACGGGCCGCCCGGTGAAGGGCGGCCCAGTTGAGGCCGTGAAGCCTGCTAGGGAGGAAAGCGTGCCCACAATCGGCACGAACCCTTGCTAACAGCATCAGGGTAAACAGAGGGTTAACGGCCGGGCTTCACGCGCCGCCTTGCAACCGCCCGCCTTCAGCTCTCGAAGTCGGTGAGCGAAATCGGGAAGATCCGCGAGCAGAATTCGCAATCGACGCTGATGAAGCCGTCTTCGTCGACCATCTGGGCGCGCTCCCCGGCGCCGAACCGGCCGATCACGCCGCGCACGTAATCGAAATTGCAGCGGCAGCCCTTGCTGAGCGGCACGGCCTGGAGGACTCGCACCTCCTCCTCGTGAAACAGCCGCCACAAGGCCGATTCGAGCGGCAAGGCGGCGTCGGTCAGCTCGCCGCGCTTGATCGTCTCGGCCAGCGCTCGGACATGCTCCCAATCCGGATCGTCGAGCCTCGTGTGCAGCCGGTCGCGCCCCTCCTCGCCCTCGGGAAGATGCTGGACCAGCATCCCGCCGGCGACGTGGCCGGTGTCGTTCACCGCCAGGCGGACCACGCTCGGCAATTGCTCGGACTGGACGAAATAGCTTTCCGCCGCCTCGCCCAGCGAGCCGCCCTCCAGGGGGACGATGCCCTGATAGCGCTCCCGGGCGAGCGGATGGTCGAAGGTGATCGCCAGATAGCCCTTGCCGAACAGGGTGGCGAGGTCGCGGTGGCTTGCGAGGTCGCGGAGCCGATCCCGGTCGAAGCGGACATAGCCCCTCAATTCCCCGGCTTTGTAATCGACCACCATCAGGTCGACGATTCCGCTCTCGGTCTGCGCCTGGATGGTGAGCTGACCCTCGTCCTCCTTGAGCAGCGAGCCGAGCAAGGCGGCGAGCACCAGGGCCTCGGAGAGGGTTCGGGCGATCGGCGCCGGATAATCGTGGGCGGAGAGAATGTGGTCGAGCAAAGGCCCGAGCCGGACGATCCGCCCCCGCGCGTTGCGCCCCGGAAGGGTGAAGCCGAGCGCCTCGTCGAGATGCGCGGCCGCCGCCGCTCCGAAGATGGAGGAGGAAGACATCCGCGCGATGTGGCGAACGCGCCGCCGCCCCGCAAGCTCCGCCCGCCAAAATCGGGGACAGGCACCCATTACCGCTAAAGCCTTCCTGCACCTCGGAAACCGCGTAATTGGTGCCTGTCCCCAATTTTCGAAAGGGCGAAGTTTAGGCCGCCTGCGGCACCTCATATTGCCGCGCCGCCTCGCTGAGCCGCTCGACGAACTCCGTGACGTGCGCTTCCTCCAGGATCAGCGGCGGAAGCACCCGCATGACGTTGTCGCCGGCGGCGACGGTGAGCAGGGCGTGCTCGCGCAGGTAGGCGACGAAGGCGCGGCTGTCGGTCTTCATCCTCACCCCGAGCATCAGGCCGAGTCCGCGCACGCTCTCGAACAGATGGTCGTGATTGGGGATCATCTGCTCGAGCGCGCCGCGCAGCCGCTCGCCCATCCGAGCGACATGCTCGAGGAAGCCGGGCTCCAGCACGACGTCGAACACTGCCTGCCCCGCCGCCATGGCCAGCGGGTTGCCGCCGAAGGTCGAGCCGTGCGTGCCGACCGTCATCCCCGCCGCCGCTTTCTCGGTGGCGAGGCAGGCGCCCATCGGGAAGCCGCCGCCGATGCCCTTGGCGGAGGCGAGGATGTCCGGCTCGATGCCGTAATGCTCGTAGGCGTAGAGCCGGCCGCTGCGGGCGACCCCGCACTGCACCTCGTCGAGGACGAGCATCAGGTCGCGCGCGTCGCACAGGCGCCTCAGGCCCCGCATGAAGTCCGGGCTGGCCGGGCGGATGCCCCCCTCGCCCTGGACCGGCTCGACCAGGAAGCCGGCGCTGTGCTCGTCGAGCGCCGCCTCGGCGGCGGCGAGATCGTCGAACGGGACGACCACGAAGCCCGGGAGCAAAGGCGCGAACCCGTCCCTCAGCTTGGGCTGGTCGGTGGCGCTGATCGTCGCCATCGTCCGGCCGTGGAAGGCGTTGCCGAAGGTGACGAGGACGTTCTTCTCCGGCCGGCCGTGATGATGATGGTAGCGGCGCGCCGTCTTGATCGCGCATTCGACCGCCTCGGCGCCCGAATTGGTGAAGAACACGGTGTCGGCGAAGCTGTTCTCGACCAGCCGGCGGGCGAAAGCCTCCCCCTGCGGCGACCCGTAGAGGTTGGAGACGTGCATCAGCGTCGCCGCCTGGTCCTGGATCGCCTTGGTCAGGTGCGGGTGGCCGTGGCCGAGCAGGTTGACCGCGATCCCGCTCGCGAAATCGAGATATTTGGTGCCGTCCTCGCCGTACAGATACACGCCCTCCCCTCGCACCGGCCGCACCGGCGAGCGCGGATAGACGGGCATGAGCGGCGTGATGGCCATTTGGGGCTCCCGAAGCGATGCGAATGAGATAGGCGGCCCCTCCCGGGACCGCCTTGCCGCTCTAGAGAGGGGGCAGGTGCCGCGTCAATTACCGGCGCTCAGCTCTTCAGCTTCCAGCCGCGCTTGAGCAGCGCGTAGCAGAGGAAGCCCAGCGCGATGTCGATGGCGAGGATCAGGGCGGCGCCGAAGCCGATCGGCGAATCCGAGAGGCCGAGGAAGCCGTAGCGGAAGCCCGAGATGACGTAGAAGAAGGGGTTGGCGCGGCTCACCGCCTGGAAGGCGGGGGCGAGGTTGTGGATCGAATAGAAGGTGCCGGAGAGCAAGGAGAGCGGCGCGACGACGAAGTTGGTCACCGCCGCGGCATGGTCGAACTTGTCGGCCCAGATCGAGGTGACGAGGCCGGAGAAAGCGAGCATTGCGGCGCCGGTGATCCCGAACCAGGCCACCGCCCAGAGATGGTGCGGGACGACATGGACTCCCGGCCAGAGCAGCATCGCCAGCCAGACCGCGAAGCCGACCAGGATCGCCCGCGTCACCGCCGCTCCGATCAGGGCCGCGATCAGCTCGCCGACCGAGAGCGGCGGCATCAGATAGTCGACGATATTGCCCTGGATCTTGCCGACCAGCAGCGAGAAGCTCGCGTTGGCGAAGGCGTTCTGGAGCATGCCCATGACGATGAGGCCGGGCGCGATGAAATCGGCGAACGGGAGGCCCATCACCGTCCGCCCGCTGCGCCCCAGGGCGACGGTGAAGATGACCAGGAACAGCAGGGTGGTGATCGCCGGCGCCCACACGGTCTGCAGCTGGACCTTGAAGAAACGCCTCACCTCCTTCACATAGAGGGTTCGAAGGCCGCCCCAATTGACGTTCCGGATCGTCGGAATGCCGGGTTCGGCCTTGACCCAATTCGAAGGCTGGTCGTTCATCGCGCCGTCGCTAGAGCGAGAGGCCGGGGGCCGCAAGCCGTGAAGGAAGACGCATGTCCTGGACTGACGAACGGATCGAACGGCTGACCACGCTCTGGACCCAGGGCATGACCGCGAGCCAGATCGCCGACGAACTGGGCGGAGTCTCGCGCAACGCGGTGATCGGCAAGGCCCACCGGCTCGGCCTCCAGTCGCGCCCGTCGCCGGTCAAGCCGAACGAGGAAGGCGCGGACGAGCGCGACTCCGCGCCGGCCCCGCAGGCCCGGGCCCCGGAGCCGGACGCGAAGCCGGCCCCGGCCGCGGCGCCCGCTGCCGAAGCGCACCCCGCCGACGCCGCGCCCGCCCAGCCGGTCCCGCCGTCGCCGCCCCAGCCCCAGATCCGCTCGATCGGCCCGGGCGGCTTCATCCGCCAGACTCCGGGCGAGCAGCAGTCGCCGATCCCGCCGGCGCCGCCGCGGCGCCTGGTCCCGGCCAAGCCGAGCCCGGAGATCGCCGACAAGACCAGCCTGCTCGATCTCAACGAGAAGATCTGCAAATGGCCGGTCGGCCATCCCGGCGAGCCCGATTTCCATTTCTGCGGGGCTCCGGCCAATGCCGGCTTTCCCTATTGCGTCGAGCATTGCGGGGTCGCCTACCAGGCGCAGATCCCGCGCCGCGACCGCCGCCCGCCGCCGCCCCTCCCCTTCGGCGGCCCGCGCATCCGCTGAGAGTCCGCGCGTTGCTCGGCTGCCGAGCAAGTGGCAGTCACCAACCTCCACCGAGGCGCCTCTTCAAGGCGCGACGACTTTGACCTCCGAAAGCCGAGCGGCCGTCCCGGCGAGCTTGCGATCGAAGCTCATAAAGGCCGTGCAGCCCTGCGCACGGCCGAGATGAAGCGTATCGGCGAAATCGAGGCCCTGCTCGACCCAGTCGAGCGCTCGGCTGGCGAGCTGCGGATCTTCCAGGGTGACGCCGGGCAGGCCGGCAAAGTCCCGCAGCGCCTGGACGAGCCGATCGGTCGTGAAGCCGTAGCCGCTGCGAAGCACCCATTCGGTCTCCAGCAAGACGGTTGTGGGCACAAAAATATCGCCGCCCCCGATCAGCTTGCGGGCCTTTGCCGCCTGCGCGGGGTGGTCGTTGGTCAGGAACCGGACGATGACATTGGTATCAACCGCGCGCACGCCGCCGCGCCTCCGCCGCGACCGCTGCATCCATCTCTTCAATCGTCTTTGCCTTGCCGGCAAAACGCAGCGAGCCGAACACGGCGTCGATCTCGGTCGGGGCGAACAATGGGGCGGCCCTGAGCAACACCCCCTCGTCCGTATTCTCGACGGTCAGCCGCGTTCCCGCTTCCCAGCGTCTCTGCTGGCGAACGGCTTTCGGCAGGATCACCTGGCCCTTGGTCGAGACTGTCGTCGTGAGCCGCTCCGCCGGCGCCATGGCATGTCCTTTTGTAAGACGTAGGTAAGATAACAAATACGGACAGCTCCGACAAGGTCCCGAATCGGACCGGGTTCAACTCGACTCCCCGCGCCGCCGGGCGCAGCCTTCCCCGCTCAGCAGGGGGAGGCCCGACCATGGCTTGGAAGACGATGACCGCTGTTGGCGCGGCGCTGGTCGCCGGCTGCTCGGCTCAGCCCGCCGAGCCGACCGACAATCGGACCCAGGCCGCCGCGCCGGCGCCGGCCAATCCGATCCAGACGCGCTACGACGAGACGATGAGCGGCCAGAAGCTGACCCGCCCGCCGACCCCGTTCCAGCTGCTCGTCACCCGGGCGGCTTATCCGCGCGGCCATGTGATCGCCTGTCACAGGCATAGCTGGCCGCGTTACGTCTATCTGCAGGCGGGCCGCCTGCGCGTCACCAATTTCGATGCGCACCAGGTGAAGGAGTTTGTGGCCGGCCAGATCCTGGTGGAGGCGATCGGTCAATGGCACCAGGGGGAGGTCCTGGAGCCGGTGACCCTGGTCGCGTTCGAGCAGGTCCCCCCCGGCGGCGAAAACTCGACCCCGTGGCCGCCCCCTCCGCCGGCCACCTCGCCCTGCCGGCCGTGGGCGCGATAGGGCCCCGAGGCGTCGGCCCCGGCGCCGCGTCGGGCTCCGGGACCGCGCACCGGCTGATCCGGTTTAGGATAAATGCCGGGAACGGCAGGACGCGCCGGATCGTTAAACCGTTGAGCCTAACGATCTGATTAACTTGAATTAATGTCCCACGAAGAAACGGAATATTACGAGCGCCGGGCCGAGGCGGAGATCGCTCTCGCCCAGCAGGCCCGGCACGGGGCCGCGGTCCGCGCCCATTACGAGCTGGCCTCGGCCTATCTCGACCGGATCCACGGCGAGCGCCCGCGCTCGAGCGGCGGGCTGTTCAGCGACTGAGCTTTCCGCGCGCGCCGGACCGGCGGGCATCGCGGCGGTCTTCCCGGCCGGGAAGCTTTCCTCGGTCAGCTTCACGCTACGGTATTCCAACGGTATTTCGCCTTGACCGCCCGGAAGGCAGTGAGGGCCTAGCCGAGAGGTGGCCGGTTGAATCTCTGGTCCTGCCGGCCGGCGGCGGCCCTACCCCCCACGAGCGGGCCGCCGCCCCCTTTCCCTTCCGCAGCGGGTCAGTTGCGCCCGGTCACCAGGCCGCCGGGCGGCGGCGAGGCGAAGGCGAGCGGCGGCACCGCGGCGCCGGGGGAATCGGCCGTGACGGCGCGGTAGAGCGCCTGGCCGACGGGGCTGTAGGTGATCGCCTCGATCGCCGCGAAGGCGCCGACCATCGCCAGCAGGCCCCAGCGCCACGCCGGGTGGACACGGCCGCTCCGCCGGAGGTCGGCCGCGATTCCGGCGGCCGGAAAGATCAAAGCGGCCGCGAAGCTCGCCTCCCACGCCCAGGGCTGGAGCAAAGGCATCGGCAGCAACCGGCCGAAGCCCGGCCCCATCAGCATCGCCATCCCGCACAAATGCAGTCGTCGGTGCCACTCGGTCCGGCGCCGGAGCAGGATGGCCGAGCCGGTCAGTCCCGCGAAGGTCAGCACCGAACCCGGATCGAACACCAGGAAGTGAAGCGGCTGGAAGAAGAACGGCACCTGCCCGCGCCGGACCATCGCCAGGGTGACTGCGAACCCGAGCACGATCATCGGCACCATCCAGCCGGCGGCGACCCAGCCGAGGCGGCGGTGGAGCTCCATCCGGTTGGTCGCCACGAGGAGGTTCTGAAGGAGGTAGATCGTCACCCAGCCCATGAAGATGATGGCGTGGGCGTGGACCAGCGGCGGCGAGTAGAAGGTCGACCGGCCCATCGCCAGCTGGGTCGAGAAGCCGGCGACGATGACCAGGGTCATCGCCACCGCCGCCCCGAGGAAGAAGCGTTCGTCGCCGGCGGGCCGAACGCCGCTGCCGCCTCCCAGCGTATCGATAATCGTCGCCATCTCAGTCCCCCGATTTCGCCCTTCCGGAAGATAACGCGA
>JAXDPL010000132.1:0-2838 GCA_034668385.1 Sphingomonadales bacterium
TCGAAGAGACTGTTCGTACGCTGGAACAGGGCGCTCGTGAAAAGTTCGCGCCGCCGCGAACCAATGTGGTCGGCGATTTGATCGGCCTGCACCGCCATCAGGCGTGCGCGCTTCAGGGTTTCATCAATCTCGGTCAGGCGCTTTTGTTGTTCGGCACGTTCTGCAGTGACCTGCGCACTCTCCGCAGGCGCGTTGTCGGCGGGCTTCGGTCCGAGCTGGTCGAGTCGCGCCTTGATGCCGGCCAGGATCGGCGTCAGTTGCGCGACGACTTCGTTGGCGGAGCTTTCGATCGGATCGATTTGGCCCCGCAGATTGGCCAATTCGCTCTCAGACAAGTCGCGATTTGAAAGTGCCTTCTCGATCTGGTCGAGCGCGGCGTGCGCTTGATCGACGCGCTGTGCCGGCGTGAGCTGCGCGACAGATGGAGGCGCCGTGCCGGTCTGGGCCAGCGCGCCAAGGCAAAGCAGACAGAGGGCCAAGAGGGGCAGACAGAGGGCCAAGAGCGGCAGAAGCCGAAAAGCGGGCCGGAACAGAAATCGCATCCGAGAAAATGCTCCAAACAATGGGGGATGCGCTTTCGCCGCCGGAGCAGGCAAACGTGGGGACAGAAGCGCGGGCGAAACCGCAGCTCACCGCGCAAATCCGGTTTTGTTTTGACGTTCCGAGGCTTAGCGCGGCTGATAGGTGTGGGTTATGCCGCGCCAGTCCTCGACTTGGATTCCATCCCCCTCGCCTGGCCCGAGGCGGCTCGGTCCGATCGGCGTCTTGCCGAAGCCGCCGGGGATATCGAGCACGTAAGTGGGCTGGCAAAGGCCGGAGATACGGCCGAGGAGCGCGCCGACGAGCTTTTGCCCGTCTTCGATGGAGAGGCGGAAATGCCCGGTGCCCGGCGCGAGATCGGGGTGGTGGAGGTAATAGGGCTTGATGCGCGCCTCGACAAAAGCGCGCATCAGGGCGGCAAGCGTCCCCACGTCATCATTCACGCCGCGCAGCAGCACCGTCTGCCCGAGCATCGGAATGCCGGCATCGATGAGCTGACCGCACGCCGCCCGCGCGGCCGGCGTCAGCTCGCGGGGATGGTTGGCGTGGAGCGCGACGTAAACCGACTTGCCGCTCGCCTTCAGGGCGGCGATCAGCGCTGTGTTGATCCGCTCAGGAGCCGCGACCGGCACGCGGGTGTGGACCCGCAGGATTTTCACGTGCGCGACGGCGGCGAGGCGGCGCGACACGGCTTCGAGCCGGCGCGGCGAGAGGGCCAGCGGATCGCCGCCGGTGAGGATGACTTCCCAGATCTCCGCTCTTGCGGCGATGTAGCCTAGCGCGCGATCGAGCGCGGCGGGCGAGAGCGTGCCGTCGCCTTGGCCGACGGTTTCGCGGCGAAAGCAGAAGCGGCAATAGACGGGACAGGTGGCGAGCAGCTTGAGCAGGACGCGGTCGGGATAGCGATGCACGATGCCCTCGACGGGGCCGTGCGCATCGTCGCCGATCGGGTCTGCGAGTTCGCCGACCTGGTGCGCGAGTTCGCGCGGATCGGGCAGGAATTGCCGGGCGATGGGGTCGGCGGGGTCGGCGGGATTGATGAGGCTGGCGAGCGCAGGCGGAAGAGCCAGTGCGTAGCGCGCGGTCACCGGCTCCAGTTCGGCCACCTGGTCCGCCGCGATCAGGCTGGCGGCAGCGAGTTCAGCCGGCGTTCTTAAGGTTCGTGCGCTCACGCGGTGGCGCCGGCCACGGGCGCCCAGAGCACCTGTTCGATCCGCTCCGCGCCGGAAGCGAGCATGACCAGCCGGTCGAAGCCGAAGGCGATGCCAGCGGCGGGCGGCATGGTGGCGAGCGCTGCCAGGAAATCCTCATCGATCGGGTAGCTCTCGCCATAAATACGGGCACGCGTCGCGATCTGCGCCTCAAACCGCCGCCGCTGCTCGTCTGGGTCGGTCAGCTCACCGAAGGCGTTGGCAAGCTCGACCCCGCAGGCGAACAGCTCGAACCGCTCGGCGAGGCGCGGGTCATCGGCTTTCGGCCGCGCCCAGGCGGCCTCGGAGGCTGGATAGTCGATGAGGATGGTCGCCCGGCCGAGCCCGAGCTTCGGCTCGACCGCCTCGCTCATGATCTTGCTGAAAATGTCGGACCAGGTGTCGTCGAGCGTGATGCGGATGCCGTGGCGCTCGGCCCCGCGCGCCAACAGGTCGCGGTCGCCATTTCCCACGTCATCGATGGTGGCGGGGAGATCGATCAGGGCGTGCTCCATGAAGGCGTCGCCAACGCCGACGACCTCCGGCTCGGCAAAGGCGTTCATCGCCCGCCCGCGATAGCCGAACGTGTTGGTACCAGCCGCGATTGCCGCCTCCGAGAAGAGGCCGGCGCAATCCTCGATCAGCCGGGAATAGTCCTCGCCCACACGATACCATTCGAGCAGGGTGAATTCCGGGTGATGCAGCGGCCCGCGCTCGCGGTTGCGGAAGGCATGCGCCAACGTGAAGATACGGGTCTCGCCGGCGGCAAGCAGCTTCTTCATTGCGAATTCCGGCGAGGTCGCGAGATAAAGCGGAGTTCGGCTCGCGTTGGGGGCAATCAGTTCCGTCGCGAAAGCGGAAAGATGCGCCTCGTTCCCCGGCGAGAGCTGCAGCGCCGGCACCTCTACCTCGACGAAATGCTCGCGCGCAAAGAACTGCCGGCAGGCGGCGAGGACGCGCGCCCGAATCTTCAGAAAAGGCCGGCGGTCGTCGTGGACATGCGGCGCCCACCAGGGCGAGGCCTCTGTCATTGCTGGCAAAACCGCGCCGCCCTCTTGTCTCCCCGCATGCGGCGGTTCATAGACCCGCTCGCCGCGCCCAGCAATCC
>JAXDPL010000133.1:0-17372 GCA_034668385.1 Sphingomonadales bacterium
GTTCCCGGCATGCATGGCCCGCACTCCCTTGTCGCGTCGAAGGGACGATGCGCCGATATGGTTACCGGAAGGTTAAACCGTGCCGCGCCTTGACATATCGCCGCGCGGGGGGCAGAGGCGGCGGCGCATCGGAGCGGCGCAGGACGCCGCTCTTTGTGTTTCGAGACCCCAAAGATTTTTGAGAGGCTGTCATGGCCAAGCCAACCACCGTCAAGATCAAGCTCGTCAGCACCGCCGACACCGGCTTCTACTACGTCACCAAGAAGAACCCGCGGAACATCACCGAGAAGATGACCTTCCGCAAATACGATCCCGTCGCGCGCAAGCACGTCCAGTTCAAGGAAGCCAAGATCAAATAAGGGGAGCGGCCCTTCCGCCGTCATTCCCGCGAAAGCGGGAATCCCGCTTCTTCTCCCTTCCGCAGTGCCCAAGCGGGACTCCCGCTCGCGCGGGAGTGACGACATTCCTCTCGCCTGCTGACTATCCCGGCGCATTCTCCGCGAACGGGGCGAGCTGGTCCGCCAGCGCCTTCCGGAACGCCGGCCGCGCCTCGCACCGCGCGACATGGGCCGACAGCGCCTCACGCCCGTCCAGCAGGCCGCAGCTCTTCCCGATCCTCAGCACCGTCGTCATCATCAGGTCGCCGCAGCTGAAGCGGCCGTCGTCGAGCCATTCCTTGTCGCCGAGCCGCGCCGTCAGCGCGTCGAGGCGGCGGTTGGCGAAATCGAGCGCGCTCGCGCGCCTCAGCTTCGCCCATTCCTCGTCCTTGTAGAAGCCGTCGATCAGGGCGATCTGCTGAACGTGCGGCTCGACGCTATTCAGCGCCGCGAACAGCCATTGCACCGCTCGCGCCCGGGCCGCCGGCTCGCTCGGCAGCAGCGCCTCGCTGCGCTCCGCGATGTGGAGGACGATCGCACCGGATTCGAACAGCTGGAGCCCATCCTCCTCATAGGCCGGGACCTGCCCGAACGGCTGGTGAGCGCGATATTCGGGGCTGTCCTGGTCCTCCCGCCCGATCAGCCGCGGCGTGTAGGAAAGGCCGGCTTCCTCCAGCGCCCAGCGCACCCGGAGGTCGCGGACCAGCCCCTGCGCGAAGGGCGGCACCCATTTGAACGCATAGACCTCGATCATTCGTTCTCTCCCTCCAGCCATCCGGCGAGCGCCGCCAGGATCGTGCTCCAGCCACTCTCGATCTGCTCCGCCGAAGCCGGCGCGTCGGGCGACCGCGTCTGGCTCAGGCTCAGCTCGCACCCGCCGCCCTCCTCGGATCGGATGACGATCGTGACCCGATCCTCATGCTCCGAATAAAGCGGCACCGCGAGGGTGAAGACCAGCCGCTCCGGCCGCTCGATCGCCTCGTAACGGCCGATATGGAGCACCTCCTCGCCGTCCCGCCGTTCGACGATCTCGTAGCGCCCCCCGACACGGGCATCGATCTCGACCCTCACGCTCTCGCCGTCGGGAGTCGCGAACAGCCAGCCGCCTGCCGTCGCCGAATCCAGCCACGCATCGAAGACCGCTTCAGGAGCCGCCGCGAAATGCCGTGTCACCGACACTTCGTCGTTCGCCTCCGGCACTGGCCTCGGCGCCGCGAGGAGCGTTCGCACCGCCTCGATGAAGCGCATCAGCGAGATCGGCTTGGAAACGTAGCCCTCGGCGCCCGCCTCGCGGATCCGCTCCTCGTCGCCCTTCGCGGCATAGGCTGTGACCGCCATGATCGGCACCGCCCTCAGCTCCGCATCGCCCTTCAGCTGCTCGATCAGCTCGAGCCCGCTGACGTGCGGCATCTGGATGTCCATGACGATCAGGTCGGGCCGGAAGCCTCGGGCGCGCTCGACCGCCTCGCGACCGTCGCGCACCGGCTCGGTCTCGAAGCCATGGGCGCGCAGCAGGTCGCAGAACAGCTTCAGGTTGAGTTCGTTGTCCTCGACAACCAGGATTTTTTGGCCCACCGGCCCACCTGTAGAAGATGCTCCGAGATCGCACAAATCCGCCCGACCCTGAAGCCCTGGCGCTCTCGGCGCTGGCCTGGACTCTGGCCGAGGAGGCGCGGGCCCAGCGGCTGCTGGCGCTGACCGGGCTCAGCGGCTCGGACCTTCGCGAACGGCTGGCCGAGCCCAGCGTGCTGGCGGCCGTTCTCGGCTTCCTCGAGGCGCACGAGCCGGATCTGGTCGCCTGCGCCGACGCGCTCGGCGCCGAACCCGGCGCGCTGATCGAGGCGCGGCGGAGGCTGGAGGAATGAGAGGCCGTCCGCTCCTCGTCACCGATTGCGACGAGGTCCTGCTCCACATGATCGCGCACTTCGCCGAATGGGTGGCGGAGACCCAGGGCATGAGCTTCGACATCACCGCGCCGGGCTTCCGCGAGGCGCTGCGCGACCCCTCGGGCGCGCCGGTGGCGGAGGAACGGGTCTGGCCCCTGCTCAGCGGCTTCTTCGACACCGAGATGCACCGCCAGAACCTCGTTTCCGGCGCCGCGGAGGCCTTGGCGGAGATCGGCCGGGTCGCCGACATCGTCATCCTCACCAATATCGGCGACGAATATGAAGCGGGCCGGGTCGAGCAGCTCGGCCGCTTCGACATCCGCCACCGGGTGCTATGCAACCGCGGCGGCAAGGGGCGGCCGCTGGTCGAGCTGATCGAGGAGATGCGGCCGAGCGCCGCCTTGTTCGTCGACGACCTGGCGGTGCACCACGAATCGGTGGCGAAGCACGCGCCCGGCGTCTGGCGGCTGCACATGATCGCCGAGCCGCGTCTCGCCGCGCACACCCCGCCCGCGCCCCACGCCCACGCCCGGATCGACGATTGGGCGGAGGCGACGCCCTGGATCCTCGAGCGCCTGACCGGCGGCGCTCCCGCGGCAGATTGAGGAAAGGCACGGAAATGACCAGGACCCTCTTCATCACCGGCGCCACCGCCGGCATCGGCGCGGCCTCGGCGCGGCGTTTCGCGCAAGGCGGGTGGCGCGTCATCGGTACCGGCCGCCGGCGCGAGCGGCTCGATACTTTGGCGGCCGAGCTCGGCGAGGCCTTCCTGCCGCTGGAAGCGGATGTGCGCGACGCCCCCGCGATGAATGCGGCCGTCGACGCGCTTCCCGAGGCGTTCCGAGCGATCGACCTGCTGCTCAACAATGCCGGCCTGGCGCCGCCGCTAGACCCGCTGCAGGAGGCGGACCTCGCGCCTTCGCTCCAGTCGATCGAGACCAATATCACCGGCCTCGTCGCCCTCACCCGCAAGCTGCTGCCGGGGCTGATCGAGCGGCGCGGCGCGGTGATCAATTTGAGCTCGGTGGCGGCGACCTACCCCTATCGCGGCGGCGCGGTCTATGGCGGCACCAAAGCGTTCGTCACCCAATTCTCGGTCGATCTGCGCTCGGACCTGCACGGCACCGGCGTTCGGGTCACCTCGATCGAGCCGGGGATGATCGAGACCGAATTCACCCTCGTCCGCAACGGCTGGGACCAGGCCGCGTCCGACGCCCTCTACGCCGGAATGGATCCGATGACCGCCGGGGATCTGGCCGAGACGATCTGGTGGGTCGCCAACCTGCCCCCGCACGTCAACATCAACCGCCTCGAGCTGATGCCGGTCAACCAGAGCTTCGCCGGCTTTCAGGTGGCGCGGCAGGACGGCTAGGGCTGGATCGCGCGCCAGCTTAGGGGCCCGACGATGCCGTCGGGGACGAGGTCGTGCTCGCGCTGGAACCGGCGAAGCGCCGCTTCGGTCGCGGCGCCGAATATGCCGTCTTCGCCGGCGCCCACGGCACGCTGCACGATCTTCACCGGATCGTCGCGCGATCCCCGCCGCAAGGTGGGCCGTCCGTCGCCGTCCGCCGCCTTGATCAGCGGCCGTGGCGCGACGGTTCCCGCCATGATGCCCCGAACCCGCTCGCGGAACTCGTCCATGTCGAACAGAGGGTCGGGTTTGCGTCCACGAGGCAGGGCGTATTCCTTGTGACCGCAACACAGGCCCGCGTCCGATCCGAGCCTGCGCAGGATCGCGGCCACGCCTCGCGCATAGGCTTCCATCTGGACTTCCGGCCACGGATCGTCGGCGGTGCCGCAATTCTCGGCTTCGATTCCGATGAAGCTGGAATTGCCCGTGCTTATGTTCCGCCAGATTCCCCGTCCCGCATGATTGGCGCGGCCGGCGGCGATCACATAATAGGTGCCGTCGCGTCCGAGCCCGAGTTGGGCCAGCGGCCCGGGGAGGTCGCTTCGGCCACGGGTGACGATGCCCAGGCTCGGCATGTTGCCGCCGCGGGGCCCGGCCGTGTGGTGGCAGATTACCCCGCGAACCTGGCCCATCGGGCCGCCGCGAGTCAGCCACCCCGGCTGCTCGGCCACCTTCAACCCGGCGCTCCTCAACACTTCCGGCAGCCAATCCAGAGAAGCCATTTGCGAATCCTTTCGTGTACTGGGCGGCCCGGTTCAGCTCGGCCGTGCCTGCTCCACCCCGCCTTCCGCGGCGGGCAATTGGGAATCGTCCGTCGTCTCGTTCTCTTCGAGCGGCAGGTCGCTGACGCAGCCGTCGACGTCCTCGTCGGGAGCGGGCGCCGCGCCGGTCTCGGCGCCGACGGCCGGTGGGGTCGCGGCGGCGCCGAGAGGGTTGTTCTCGCCGGCGCCCGAGTTGCCGATCCGCGCCGACGCTACGGTCCCCGCGAGCGGATTGCCGTCACTGGCCTGGGTCGCGCGCGCCGCGGCCTTGTCGAGCAGGTCGGGGACCAGCCTTTCAGAGAAGCCGCCAATGAAGGCGATGAAGGCGATGACGGCCCATTGTGCGGCCGAAATAGCGCCGCCGCCGATGTCGACCGAGACGATTTTCGAGGTCACCATGACCACGAGAAGCACGCCGGCGACGGCTCCGATGCCGATCCGCGCGATGGCGTCGGTTCGATTCTCCCTGAGCTGAAGATCGGTCATGATCGCCCGGCTGCGCATCGCGATCGCCGTCGAGAAAAGCGCGCCCAGGGAACCCGCGCCGAACGCGAGCCACAATTGGCGCTCGTCATCGCCCATGGGCCGTCGAAACACCGTGACTCCCGCCGCGATGAGCACGAGCGCGAGGGTCGTCAGGGCGGCGAAGGCGAGATAGTCGATTCGAGCCGCGGAAGTCCGCTCCTCGAGCAGGTTGGCCTTGATCTCCGCAAGCAACGCGGCGGCTCCGTCGACATCCCCCTGCAGGGCCATGGCCAGCGTGTCGGCGACCCGGCGGTCGAACATCGCGGCCTTGGCCTTGACTTCATGAGAGTTGAGCGCCCGCCAGAAGAAGAGCGGGGAGCCGCGAGGAACATAGTCGTCGTCCTCGGCGGCACGCCAGCCGTCGATAAGGCCGTTGATCTGGCCGCGCAGGGGATTGAGCGGAGACACCGCCTTGCGCTGCTGGGCGCCGAGCGAGGGATCGTCGGCGAACTGGATCGAGACACGCTCGCGTGTCCGATAGACCGCAAAGGTCTGACGCACCTTCGAATAGACGGACAGGATCATCGATCCCGTCGCGTCGGGCACACCCGGCATAATGTCCGCGACCGTCTCGCCGTTCATGGGAATCCCCTTGGCTTGTCGGAAGCCGGTTACGGCATTCGCGGGGCCCGCCCGCGTGATCCCCGTCACGCCATCGCCTTGCCGCCGTGCTTGACCCACGGGTCCTCGCGGTGCTTACGCCTCGCGCCATGACCGACATCGACTCCCGTCTCGCCGAGCTCGGAATCGAGCTTCCCCAGCCCGCCGCGCCCGTCGCCGCCTACGTGCCGGCGGTCCTCGCCGGGAACCTGCTCTACATTTCGGGCCAGGTGTCGTTCGAGGGCGGCGAGCTCTTGACCGGCCGGCTCGGCGAGGATCGCGACCTCGCCTTCGGGCAGCGGGCGGCGCGGGCCTGCGGGCTGATGCTGCTCGCCCAGATGAAGAAGGCGCTGGGCGGCCTCGACCGGGTCGAGCGGGTGGTGAAGCTCGGCGCCTTCGTCAACAGCGCCGGATCGTTCACCGACCAGCCCAAGGTGGTGAACGGAGCCTCGGAGCTGATGGAGCAGGTGTTCGGCGAGGCCGGCCGCCACGCCCGGAGCGCCGTCGGAGTTCCCGTTCTGCCGCTCGGCGCCTGCGTCGAGATCGATGCGATCGTCCAGGTCAAGGCAGGCTGAGCTCGCCGCGCTCGGCGCCGTGCCGTTCGCGCATCGCGGGCTGCACGGCGGCGGGCGGGTCGAGAACAGCAGCGGCGCCTTCCGCGCGGCCGCGGAGGCGGGCTACGGAATCGAGCTGGACGTGCAGCTGAGCCGCGACGGCTGTCCGATGGTGTTCCACGACGATCGGCTCGACCGGCTGACCAACAAGTCCGGCCCGCTGGCCGCGCTGACCGCGGCCGAGCTTCGATCGATGCGGCTCTACACGAGCAACGAGGTGATGCCGACCCTGGCCGAGGCGCTCGAGATCGTCGCCTGTCGGGTACCGGTGCTGATCGAGGTGAAGGCGCCTGACCGGCACGTCGCGCCGCTGTGCGAAGCGGTCGCGAGGGCGCTGGACGGCTATGCCGGCCCGGTGGGCGTGATATCGTTCAATCCTGAGGTGGGTGCCTGGTTCGCGCCCCGCGCTCCGGAGCGGCTGCGCGGTCTCGTGATCAGCGAGCGGGGCAAGAAAGGGTTGCGCGGGCGGCTGGAGCGCCCGCTGGCGCTGTGGCGGTCGCGGGCCGACTTCCTCGCCTACGACATTCGCGACCTTCCTTCCCGCTTCGCCGCGGCGGCGCGGAGGAGGGGGGTGCCGGTCTACACCTGGACGGTGCGCAGCGAGGCGGACCGGGCGCGGGCCGCGGCGCATGCCGACCAGATCATCTTCGAGATGCCGCCGGCATGAGCGAGGTCATCGCGCGGATCGGGCGCGGAGCCGGCGGCTTCGAAGCGGCGGAATGGGATGCCTGCGCCGGCACCGGCAATCCGTTCCTCACGCACGCCTTCCTCTCGGCGCTCGAGGAATCGGGCAGCGCGACGGCGCGGACCGGCTGGCAGCCGGCGCCGATCGCCATCGACGGTCCGGACGGCGCCCCCGCCGCGGTGGCGCCCGCCTACGTCAAGAGCCACAGCCAGGGCGAATATGTCTTCGACCATAGCTGGGCTCAGGCCTGGGAACAGGCCGGCGGCGATTATTATCCCAAGCTGCAGATCGCGGTGCCGTTCACCCCGGTGCCGGGGCGACGCCTGCTCACCAGGGATCCGGCGCTCGCGCCGCAACTCATCGCCGCGGCCGAGGCGGTGGTCGAGCAGAATGGATTCTCCTCCGCCCACGCCACCTTCATCGCGGCGGAAGAGGTGGGTCTGTTCGAGGCGGCGGGCTGGCTGATCCGGGCCGACACCCAGTTCCACTGGTCGAACCCCGGTTACGCGAGCTTCGACGACTTTCTCGGCGCGCTCTCCTCGCGCAAGCGCAAGGCGATCCGCAAGGAAAGGGCGTCGGCGCTGGAGGGCCTGACCGTCGAGCATCTGACCGGCGCGGCGATCACCGAGGCGCATTGGGACGCCTTCTGGACCTTCTACCAGGACACCGGATCGCGGAAATGGGGGCGGCCCTACCTCACCCGATCCTTCTTCTCGCTGATCGGCGAGCGGATGGCGGACCGGATCCTGCTGGTCTTCGCCCTTTTCGAAGGCCGGCCGATCGCCGGCGCCCTGAACCTGATCGGCGCCGACGCGCTCTACGGCCGCTATTGGGGCACCATCGCCGAGGTGCCCGGCCTCCATTTCGAGATCTGCTATTACCAGGCGATCGAGGCCGCGATCGCCCGGGGCCTGAAGCGGGTCGAGGCGGGCGCGCAGGGCGCGCACAAGCTGGCGCGAGGCTACGCGCCGGTGCCGACCTGGTCGGCGCATTTCATCCCGAACCCGAGCTTCCGCCGCGCCGTCGCCCAGTTCCTCGAGCGCGAGCGCGAGGCGGTGGCGCGCGAGATCGACGCGCTTGCCGAAAGGGCGCCGTTCCGCAAGGGAGGAACGAAAGACGAGGAGAGGGGCCGATGATCCGTAAAGCCTGTGCCGTCCTGCTGCTGTTCGCCGCCGCCGAGCCGCTCGCCGCGGCCCCGCCGGAGGCGCCGGCCGCCACCTTCAAGGGCAGCGACCTGTTCTCGCTCGAGGTCGCCTCCGACCCCGAGATCAGCCCGGACGGAACGAAGATCGCCTATGTCCGCCGCTCCGGCGACGTGATGACCGACCGGATGCGCGCCACGATCTGGATCGTCGACACCCGCACCGGCGAGCAAAGGCCGCTCGTCGCCGGGCCGGGCAACCATTCATCGCCCCGCTGGTCGCCGGACGGCCGCCGCCTCGCCTACGTCTCCACCGCCGAGGGCGGCGCGCCGCAGCTGTTCGTGCGCTGGATGGACACCGGTCAGTCGGTCCGGATCACCGGCCTCCCCGATTCGCCCTCCGCGATCGCCTGGTCGCCGGACGGGCAGCGGATCGCTTATGCGATGTTCGTCCCCGACGAGGGGATGAAGCTCGGGGCGCCGCCGGCCAAGCCCGAGGGCGCGCAATGGGCGCCGCCGCTCGAGGTGATCACCGCCATCGCCTACCGCTCCGATGATTCGGGCTATGCCAAGCCCGGCTTCACCCAGCTCTTCCTGGTCTCCGCCGACGGCGGCGCGCCGCGCCAGCTCACCTTCGGCGCCCGCAACAATGACGGCCCTTTGTCCTGGGCGCCGGACGGACGAACGCTCGTCTTCTCGGGCAACCGCAACGCCAATTGGGAGCGCGAGCCGTTCGACACCGAAGTCTATGCGCTCGACGTCGATTCCGGCGACGTCCGCACCCTGACCGACCGGCGCGGGCCCGACGAGCAGCCGGCCGTGTCGCCGGACGGGCGGCTGATCGCCTATGTCGGCTATGACGACAAGCGCCTCTCCTACCAGAGCAACATCCTCTTTGTGATGAACCGCGACGGCAGCGGCCGCCGGGCGCTGGCCGAGAGCCTCGACCGGAGCGTCAACGCGCCCACCTGGGCGGCGGACGGCCGCTCGCTCTTCGTCCAGTACGAGGATCGCGGCCAGGTGAAGGTGGCGCGGATCGGCCTCGACGGCTCGGTCCGGCCGGTGACCGACGCGCTCGCCGGCTCGGGGCTCGACCGACCCTATGCGGGCGGGTCGTTCACCGTGGCGAGGGACGGCAGCGTCGCCTTCACCAGCGGCAGCCCGTCGCGCCCCGCCGACGTCGCGCTCGTCCGCGGCGCCGGGCCGGTGCGGCTGCTCACCCATCTCAACGCCGATTTGCTCGGCTCGAAGCGGCTCGGCGAGGTGCGCAAGATCGCGGTGACCTCGTTCGACAATAGGCCG
The DNA here is from genome assembly GCA_034668385.1 of Sphingomonadales bacterium. GTDB lineage: Bacteria > Pseudomonadota > Alphaproteobacteria > Sphingomonadales > Sphingomonadaceae > Allosphingosinicella. The sequence continues at coordinate 9,303 of JAXDPL010000133.1, forward strand.
ATCGACGCATGGCTGGTCTTGCCGCCGTCGTACCAACAGGGCCAGCGCGTGCCCTTGATCCTCGAGATCCACGGCGGGCCGGTCGCCGCCTACGGGCCCTATTTCTCGACCGACGACCAGCTCTACGCCGCCGCCGGCTATGCCGTGCTCTACACCAATCCGCGCGGCTCCTCCTCCTACGGCGACGAGTTCGCCAATTTGATCCACCATGCCTATCGCGGCCGCGACTATGACGATTTGATGGCCGCGGTCGATGCCGCGGTCGCCCAGGGCTATGCCGATCCCGACCGGCTGTTCGTCACCGGCGGCTCGGGCGGCGGCGTGCTCACCACCTGGATCGTCGGCAAGACCGACCGCTTCAAGGCCGCCGCCGCGCAGAAGCCGGTGATCAACTGGGCGAGCGAGGCGTTGACCATGGACATGACCCTGTTCACCTCGCGCTACTGGTTCGAGAAGCTGCCCTGGGAGGATCCGCAGGGATACTGGGCGCGCTCGCCGCTGTCGCTCGCCGGCAACATCCACACGCCGACTTTGGTGGTGGTGGGAAGCGAGGATTACCGCACCCCGGTCAGCGAGGCCGAGCAGCTCTACGCGGCGCTCCAGATTCAGGGGGTGCCGACGGCGCTGGTGAAGGTGCCGGGCGTCGGCCACGGCGCCATCGCCTCGCGGCCCAGCCAGGCCGCGGCCAAGGCGGCGGCGATCCTGGCGTGGTTCAAGAAGTGGGAGAAGGGGGCTGGTGCCGATGGGGCGAGGTAGAAATCCTACCGCTCATCCTGAGTAGCCGGTGAGCTTGTCGAACCACTTGTTCATTATCGAAGGACGGTCCTTCGATACGGGCCTTCGCCGGGGCTCAGTCCCTACTCAGGATGAGCGACCCTGGGCTCTACCCCCGTAAGGACTTCCACTCGTTACGCCGCCCTTCTCATCCCGGTCTCGGTGAGCCAGGCGCGGGCCTGGCGCTGGGCTTCGGCGATCTCGCGGGCGCTCATCTCCTCGGCGATCTCGGCTCGGCAGGTTTGGCCTTCGAGGCTGCCGTTCAGCGCAGCGAGGTTGAACCATTTGTGGGCCTCGACCAGGTCGACCTCCATTCCGTGCGTTCCGGTCGAGTAAGCGACGCCCAGTTCGTAGAGCGCCTGCGGATCGCCCATCGCGGCGTCGGCGAGGCGGCTTTCCAGAAGGAAGGCGGCGGATTTCAGGCTCATCCCCATTTGACATGCCCTCTGTTGTTTTCGCGTGTCGGGGGCAGGTTGCGGCGAAGATCACCAACAAAGGGTTAACGGCCCGATTACCATCTCAGGCGGGCGCGACGGGCAGATTGTCGATCAGCCGCGTCTGGCCGATTTTCGCCGCGGCGAGCAGCCGCCCCGGCCGGTCGAGCGCCGCCGTCGGCGCGAGCGTCGCGGCGTCGCGCAGCTCGACATAGTCGATCGGCTCGAAGCCGGCTTTGGCGAGCTTGTCGCACGCGGCGGCCAGAATCTCGGACACGTCGCCGCCGGCCTGGATCGCCGCCGCCGCCTCGCCCAGCGCCCTCGGCAGCGCGCGGGCGGCGCGGCGTTCGTCTTCGGTGAGGTAGAGGTTGCGCGAGGAGAGGGCGAGGCCGTCGGCGTCGCGCTGTGTCGGGATTCCGATTATCTCGACCGGCAGCGCCATCGCCGCCGTCATCGCCCGGATGACGAGCAGCTGCTGGTAGTCCTTCTCGCCGAACAGGGCGACGTCCGGCCGCACCTGGTCGAACAGACGCGCGACCACGGTCGCCACGCCGTCGAAATGGCCGGGCCGGGCGGCGCCGTCGAGCAGGTCGCCGAGCGGCCCGGCGCGGACCGTGATCTCCGGACCGTTGGGATACATGGTCGCGACGTCGGGGGCCCAGAGGATGTCGACCCCCGCCGTCTCGAGCATCTGGGCGTCGCCGGCCTCTCGCCGCGGGTAGCGGGAAAGGTCCTCGTTCGGTCCGAACTGGGTGGGGTTGACGAAGATCGAGGCGACGACATGGGGCGCCCGGCGGCGCGCTTCCTCGACCAAGGCCATGTGGCCGGCGTGCAGGGCGCCCATCGTCGGAACGAAGGCGATCGCTCCGCCGCCTTCGCGCAGGCCGGCCACCGCCTGCCGCAGCGTTTCGAGATCACGGACGATTTGCACCCTGTTCCCGCCTCCGATATCACCCGGACGCCGCCCTTGCGGGGCGGACGGGGCAGAATCAAGGCGAACAAGGTCCGGACAGGAGCAGATGGCGGCGCCGCATTTCATCATCTTCGCCAACGAGAAAGGCGGCACCGGCAAGTCGACCACCGCCGTGCACAGCGCCGTCGCCCTCGCGGCGGCCGGGCGCAGGGTCGCGGCGCTCGATCTCGACACAAGGCAGCGCACGCTCGGCCGCTACCTCGACAATCGGGTCGAGACGGTGAAGCGCCTCGGAGTCGAGCTGCCGATGCCGGCCTACGACACGTTCGATCCCGAAAAGGGCGAGCCGATCGACGCCGTGATCGACCGGCTGGCCGAGGGGATGGACGTGCTGGTCGTCGATACGCCGGGCCGCGACGATCCCGATGCGCGCAAGGCGATGCTCCGGGCCGACACCCTGGTCACGCCGATCAACGACAGCTTCGTCGACCTCGATCTGATCGGCCAGGTCGATCCCGAGACCTACCGGGTGCGCCGGCCGAGCTTCTACGCGGAGCTGGTCTGGAACAGCCGTACCCAGCGCGCCAAGACCCACGGCGCCAGCGTCGACTGGGTCGTGCTCAGGAACCGCATGCAGCATATCGAGGCGCGCAACATGCGCCGCGTCGGCGAGGCGCTGGGCGAGCTGTCGCGCCGGGTCGGCTTCCGGGTCATCCCCGGCCTCGGCGAGCGGGTCATCTACCGCGAGCTGTTCCCCAAGGGCCTCACCCTGCTCGACCTCCCCTATCTCGGCGAAGTCGGGATCGCCCATATCGCCGCGCGCCAGGAGCTTCGCGAGATGATCGCCGGCTTCGGCCTCCCCCAGGAGAACGGCGCCGCCGCGCCCGCCCGCGCCGCCGCCGCCGCGGGCTGAGCCTTGGGCCCGCTCGTCCTCCTCGGCGCGGGGCTGCTGGTCTGGGCCTGGTTCACCGGCCGTTTGAAGGGCCTCACCCACGACGACGTCATCGCCGCCCTCGTCTTCCTGCTCGGCCTCGAGCTCCTGTTCCGCGGCCGGCTGGTCCCAGGCGCGGCCTTGATGGCGGCGGCGATGCTGTGGGCGGCCTGGCGTCGGCGGCGCGCGCCAGCGCCGCCCGCCCTGCCGGTCGAGGAGGCGCGCCGGCTGCTCGGAGTCCGCCCCGACGCGAGCCTCGCCGAGATCCGCGAGGCGCACCGCCGGCTGATCGCCCGGGTCCATCCCGACGCCGGCGGCTCGGACGAGCTCGCCCACCGGGTCAACGCGGCGCGCGACGCGCTCGTCGCCGAAATGAACCGCCGGACGCCTCGCGCGTCTTGAAGCTGTTCCCGCGCCCCACACGGAGTTCTCGATGAGCCACCGCTTCAATCCCACGTCCCTGCGCGAATACGATATCAGGGGCGTGGTGGGCGAAACGCTGGGCGAGGACGATTCCGAAGCGGTCGGACGCAGCTTCGGCAGCTTCGTCCGGCGCGCCGGCGGCCGGCGGGTCGCGGTCGGCTGGGACGGCCGGGAAAGCTCGCCGGGGCTGGAGGCGCGGCTGGTCGAGGGCCTGCGCAAGAGCGGCTGCGACGTCGTCCGCATCGGCCTCGGGCCGACCGCGATGCTTTATTACGCCGAGGCCGAGCTCGGCGTCGACGGCGGCATCCAGATCACCGGCAGCCACAACCCGGCGAACTATAACGGCTTCAAGATGGTGCTCCGCCACGAGGCCTTTTTCGGCGAGCGAATCCAGGCGCTCGGCCGCCTCTCCGCCGCCGGCGACTGGACGGAGGGCGAGGGCAGCGTCTCCGACGAAGCGGTGATGGACCGCTATTGCGACCGGCTGCTCCAAGGCTTCGACGCCAGGCCGTTCCGCGTCGGCTGGGACGCCGGCAACGGCGCCGGCGGGCCGGTGGTCGAGCGGATCGTCAAGCGCCTGCCGGGCGAGCATTTCACCCTCTACACCGAAGTCGACGGCCGCTTCCCGAACCACCATCCCGACCCGACCGTCGAGGCCAATCTCGAGGATCTGAAGCGGTTGGTGCGCGACAACGGCCTCGACTTCGGAATCGCGCTCGACGGCGACGCCGACCGGATCGGCGCGGTCGACGGCGAGGGCCGGGTGATCTGGGGGGACCAGTTGCTCTCGATCCTCGCCGAGCCGGTGCTCGAGGCGCTGCCCGGCTCGACGATCATCGCCGACGTCAAGGCGAGCCAGGCCCTGTTCGACCGCATTGCCGAGCTCGGCGGCAGGCCTTTGATGTGGAAGACCGGCCACAGCCTGATCAAGTCGAAGATGAAGGAGACCGGCGCGCCGCTCGCCGGCGAGATGTCGGGCCACGTCTTCTTCGCCCACCGCTGGTACGGCTTCGACGACGGCATCTATGCCGGCCTCCGACTGATCGAGGCGGTGAGCCGGCTCGGCGGCTCGCTCACCGCGCTGCGCGACGCCATGCCGGCGATGGTCAACACGCCCGAGATCCGCTTCCAGGTCGACGAGAGCCGAAAATTCGCGGTGGTGGAAGAGGTGCTCGACCGGCTCGAGGCCGACGGCGCCAGGGTCGACCGCACCGACGGCGCCCGGGTCACCAATGCCGACGGCTGGTGGCTGTTGCGCGCCTCCAACACCCAGGACGTGCTGGTCGCCCGCGCCGAGGCGAAGGACGAAGCCGGGCTCGAGCGGTTGATGGCCCAGGTCGACGCGCAGCTCGCCCGCTCCGGAATCGCGCGCGGCCCGCAGGCGGCGCACTGAAGCCGGGGGTCCCTTTGCCAAAGGGTGAGGCCTGCCTTACGGTGCCGTTTCCGGCTTGGGGGGCTGCCATGGACTATGATCCGACGCGCAAGTCGCTTTACACGCCCGAATCCGGCGATCCGCTGCCGGATTTCAGCGCCGCGTGGGACGTCGACCCGATCTGCGCCGAGCTCTCCCGGCTCGCTTATTACCATTTCGAGCTGAAGGACGCGCCGCGGCTGAACGCCGCCCTTCAGCATGCCGGCTTCACCGCCGCGCAGACGTTCGAGGGCGCGGCGCGAGGGGCGCAGGCGTTCGGCACAACGAGGCCCGACGGGACGCGCTTCGTCGCCTTTCGCGGCACCGAGGCCGGCAAGCTGCTCGACCTGGTCGCCGACGCCCGCTTCAAGCTCGTGCCGTTCGGCGCCGCGCGGGTCCATCAGGGGTTCCTCGACGCTTACGCTTCGCTTCGGGACACGATCGCCGGATGGCTCGGCCGGGCGGACGGCAACAGGCTCGTGATCACCGGCCACAGCCTCGGCGCCGCGATGGCGACCTTGCTTGCCGCCGAGCGCGCAGAGGGTGAGCTCGTCACCTTCGGCTCTCCCCGGGTCGGCGATGCGGCCTTCGCCGCTCTGTTCGCCGGGCGCTCGGTCCGGCGCTACGTCGACTGTACGGACGGGGTTACCGCCGTGCCCCCGGCGCTGATCGGCTACGCCCACCTGGCCGGGGAGCGCTACATCGACCATTCCGGGCTGGTGCATTCGCAGCCGCCGACGGCCGAGGAGCTGGCGGAGGACCGGCGGGCGGGACGGATGATCTACGCCAGCCGCTATGCGTGGAAGGTCTGGCGCAACGTCCTCGTCCGCGAGCTCGCCGACCATGCGCCGGTCAATTACGTCTCGGCGGTGACCGGGAAGCGCACCGGCTGATCGTTCGGGCTGGCGGGCGCGGCCGGGTCCGCGCTAGAGGGCTCCATGCCCAAGCTCTATCCGGAAGCCCTGGCCTTCTGCATCCTGTGGACCGCTCTCGCCGTCGCCGGCTTCGCCCTGGTCGACTGGAAAGCGGGGGTGGCGCTTTCGGTCGGCCTGTTCGCCCTGATCATGCCGTCGAGCGCCCTCATCCTCTCCCGCACCAGCAACTTCGCGCTCGAAAAAGCCGTCCGCTGGTCGATCCTCGCCCTCGCCGCCCTGATCCTCTTCTCCGTTGCCGACCTTACCGGCTGACAGTGTCAACCCGGACTTGATCCGGGGTCCACCTCATTGAAGGGCCGGTCAGAAGGTGGATGGCGGATCAAGTCCGCCATGACCGCTCTTCAGCGGTCAGCTGTAGAAGATGTGGGCGCCGATCTGGGCGACTCGGGTGCGCTGGCGGCCCCAGGCGGGGGCGACGTAGTCGGCGTGGTACCAGAGCACGTTGGGCGCGACCTCGGTGGCGAGGTGCTTGCTGGCGATCTCGGCGATGGCGAGCGCGCGGTGCCAGGCGTCGCTGGCGGTGTTCGGCGCCGGGAAGCGGCCGGCGCGGATGAACGAGAATTGGGCGTGCTGGGTGACCACTCCGCAGATGCTCGGCGGATAGACCCCGGAGCGGGCGCGGTTGAGCACCACCTCGGCGACGGCGAGCTGGCCCTCGAGGCTTTCGCTGCGCGCCTCGAAATAGACCGCCTTGGCGAGGCATAGCTGCTCCGCGTCCTGGTTGCCGAAATCGACGAAGGAAAGGACGAGGTCCTTGAGCGGCCGGGCGCCGGCGGGGGTCGCCTGGGCCGCGGCGGCTTCGGCGGCGGCCTGCCGGGCGGCGGCGGCCTGGTCGGCGACGGTCTGGGCGGTCTGCTCGCGGACGATCGTCGCGAGGCTCGGCAGGTTGGAGACGCTGGCGGTCTCGACCGCCGGGGCGAGCTGCTCCGCGGCGAGGGCCGGAGCGGCGAACAGGCTGGCGAAGCCGAGGATGAGGACCGCAAGACTCCGCGGCCGGAATGAACCGAGCATTTGAACCCATCGATGTGCGGCCGTTCGATCCGCCGGCGAGCTCTAAAGCTCCGGGGACGCCCCGCCCGTCTGGCGCGCCGCCGGATGGTCCGGCCGCAGCGCCCCCGCTGACTGGGACCGGCATGGCGGCCCGGCGGAAGGTGAGTCAACGAATGGGGGCCCAGGAGACGATGAGCGGCCGGCTTAGCGGGACGAGCCGATGGAACTTCCGCCGCGGCGACCATCCGGGCGTCCGAATCGTCAGTCGTCCTCGTCCTCGCGGCCGACCAGGTTCAGCTCGCGCGCCTTGATCTGGCGGGTCATGCACCAGTGCATCAGGGCGTCCTCGCGGCCGTGGGTGATCCACACCTCGCGGGGCTTCAGCTCCTCGATGGTGGCGGTGAGCTCGTCCCAGTCGGCATGGTCGGAGACGATCAGCGGCAGCTCGACGTTGCGCTGCCGCGCCCGCTGGCGGATGCGCATCCAGCCCGAGGCCATGGCGGTGATCGGGTCGGGCAGCCGCCGCGACCAGCGGTCGTTGAGCGCCCCGGGCGGCGCGACGACGATAAGGCCCTTGAGTTCGTCCTTCTTCGCCCCGGTCGCCGGCCGGAGGTCGCCGAGGTCGACGCCCTGCTCGCGATAGAGGTCGCAGAGGCGCTGGAGGGCGCCGTGGATGTAGACCGGCGCCGAGTGGCCCCGGCACCGCAATTCGGCGATCAGCCTTTGCGCCTTGCCGAGCGCATAGGCGCCGACCAGCACGCAACGCTCGGGATTCTCGTGCAGCCGGCCGAGCAGCCGGTCGATCTCCGAAGCGGTCTCGGGATGGCGGAAGACGGGCAGGCCGAAGGTCGCCTCGGTGATGAAGATGTCGCACGGCACCGGCTCGAACGGCGCGCAGGTCGGATCGGGACGCCGCTTGTAGTCGCCCGACACCACGACTCGCTCGCCCCGGTGCTCGAGCACGATCTGGGCCGAGCCGAGCACGTGGCCGGCCGGCACGAAGCTCACCTCGACCTCGCCCAGCCGCGCCGCCTCCCCATAGGCGAACGCCCGCCCTCCCGGCTGCGGCCCGTAGCGGCATTCCATGATCGCCAGCGTTTCCGCCGTCGCGAAGACCTGGCCGTGGCCGCCCCGGGCATGGTCGCCATGGCCGTGGGTGATCATCGCCCTCGGCTTGGGCTGGCTCGGATCGATCCAGGCGTCGGCCGGCTTCACGTAAATGCCTTCCGGGAAAGGCTTCACCCAGGAACCGAGAGGGG
>JAXDPL010000134.1:0-3889 GCA_034668385.1 Sphingomonadales bacterium
CCATGAAGATGATCAGCAGCACCAGCATCACGTCGACCATCGGCGTGACGTTGATCTCCGCCATCGGGCTGCGCCGCCCGCGCCGGTTCGAGCCGAGGATCGGGCCGAGGGGCAACTTATAATCCTCCCCTGCTTTTGCAGGGGAGGGGGACCATGCGCAGCATGGTGGAGGGGCCATCTAGGCTTAAGAAGCCCCTCCACCACCCTTCGGGTGGTCCCCCTCCCCCGGGAATCCGGGGGAGGATTTTGTCGTCCCCCCTCACCCTTCCTTCTCCAGCTCGCGGCTCAAGGTCGCGTGGAAGGCGTCGGCGAAGCGGAGCAGGCGGGCTTCGAGCCGGTTGATGCCGAAGCTCATGCGATTGTAGGCGACCACCGCCGGGATGGCGGCGAACAGTCCGAGCGCGGTCGCGAACAGGGCCTCGGCGATTCCGGGCGCGACGACGGCGAGGCTGGTATTGTTGGCGCCGGCGATGGCCGCGAAGCTGCGCATGATTCCCCAGACGGTGCCGAACAGGCCGACGAAGGGGGCGACCGAACCGACGGTGGCGAGGATGTTGAGACGCGACGCGATCCGGTCGACCTCGGCGGTCGCGGCGGCGTGCATGGCGACGGCGAGTCGGGAGCGCGTGCCTTCGCGGTCGACCCGGGCCCCGGCCGTCGAGCGCCGCCATTCGTCGATCGCCGCGCCCAGCACCTTCGCGCTCGGCACGTCCTCCTTGCCGCGCGCGGCCCAGAATCCGTCTATGTCGTCCGCCTTCCAGAAGTCGCGCTCGAAGGCGGCGCCGGCGCGGCCCAGGCGGCGCATCCTCAGCGCATGGCCGAGGATGATCGTCCAGGTCCACAGGCTGGCGAGGACGAGGCCGATCATCACCGCTTTGACGACGCTGTCGGCCTGGAGGAACAGGGTCACGGGCGAAAGGGTCGCTTCGCCCGTGCTCACGATGACGCTCACTCTCGCCCTTCCTTCTTCAGCCGCTCGAACCGTTCCACCCAGTCGCGGGGCTGGCGCCTCGGGCGGCCGTCCGGCGTGATGAACGCCGCGGTCACCGTCGCGTCGGCGAGGATTTCATCCCCGCGCCTGACCCGCTGATGAATGAGCACGCTCGCGGCGCGCACCTCGATTATTTCGGTGACGACGACCAGAGCGTCGCCGAGCTTCGCGGACGAGCGGTAGCGTATATTGACCTCGGCGACGGCGTAGACGCCCTCGCCGCTCTCCAGCGCGGCGCGCTGATCGATGCCGAGCGCGCGCAGCATGTCCGAGCGCGCCCGCTCCATGAAGCGCAGATAATTGGCGTAATAGACGATGCCGGCGACGTCGGTGTCCTCGAAATAGACGCGCAGCGGGAAGAGGTGCGTCGTCCCGCGCATCCGGCCTTCCGCCGGCTTCGGATCCTCGTCCCCGCCCATCGCCCATCCCCTCTAGGGGCGGGGGAATCCCGCCGACAAGGGCAAACGACGAGCCGGGGCGAATGCGGGACGAAGGCGGGGCGCAAAAGGCGCTTGACGCGCGTGTAACCCATAGGTTACATGTCACCTAAAGGTTACAAGAAAGGGTCTCCCGATGCAATCCTCTTCTCCCGTCGAGCGCGCCGACCGGATCAGCCGCCGACGCGCCAGGCTCCTCCCGGTCCTCGGCATCCTGTTCATCGCGGGCCAACCGCTTTATTTCGCCAATATCGGCTATCGTTTGGCGAACCTGCGGGCCGCCGCTTGGCTGGCCTGGGCGCTCGTCCTGCTCGCGGCTTTGGCCTTCGCCGGCGGCCGCTTCGCCGGGGCTGCCGTCCGCGACATGGTCGAGGACGAGGTCTCGCGCTCGAACCGCCTCCGCGCCTACGCCACCGGCTTCTGGGCGGCTTCGCTCTGCACCGTCACCCTGTTCGCCTTCTCGCTGTTCGACAATTTGAAGGCGCAGGAATCGCTCCACATCATCCTCACCGCCGGCATCGGCGCGGCGCTGCTGCGCTTCGGCGCGCTCGAGCGGCGCGCCCTCGCCGATGGCTGAGGGCCTCGCTAACCGGCTGCGCGAGCTTCGCGCCGAGCGCGACCTTACCCAGGCCGCCCTCGCCGAAGCGGTCGGAGTCAGCCGCAAGACGATCAATACCGTCGAGAACGGCGTCTTCACCCCGTCCGTCCACCTCGCGCTCAAGCTGGCGCGGGCGCTCGGCTGCCCGGTGGAGAATGTCTTCTCCCTTGACCCAAAGGAATGACCGACATGAACGCGAACGATATCGAGAGAGCCGAACGGATGGCCCGCGGCCGGGCGGCGATCATGGCGCTGGCCGCAATGGTCCTGATCATCAATCTGGTGCTTCAATACGGCAATCCCGCCTATGTCAGCGCCGATGTACGCGGGGCGAGCTGGCTCCTGGTGATCGGCCTTTGGCTGTTCATCCTCTGGAACGGCGGCGGGCTGCGCCTCAAGGGCAATATGCGGGCCTTGCTCAACGACGAATTGTCGCTTCAGAACCGCAGCCGCGCGCTCTCCACCGGCTTCTACGTCGCCGTGCTCGGAGCACTCGTCCTCTACGCGCTCGAATGGCGGATCCCTATCGGCGCGGGCGACGCCCTGAAGCTGGTCAGCGCGGGCGCGCTCGCGGCGGCGCTGCTGCGCTACGCCTGGCTGGAGTGGCGCTGACCTTCGCCGTCTGGGCCTCGACCAGGGCGACGAGGTCGCCCAAAGCGAGGTTCATGTCGGCGAGGTGCATGCCCCAGCCGCGATTGACCTGGCCCATCATGTAGACGTCGCCCGGCACCTCGTCGGTGCGAGGATCGGCCGGGTTGGAATTGACGGTGATTGCGAGCCAGCCGGCGGTGCCGTCGTGGCGGCATTCGGCGCTGACCAGCCCCTCGGTGCGAAGGAAGGGCGACGGCGGCGCGCCTTCCTTCGACCAGGTGATGGCCGGGGCCCCGAATTCCGGTGTGCGCAAGGTGAACCAGTAGGAAACGAGCGGCGCCCGGCCGCCGCCGAGCGCGGCCGGGTTGGTGCAGCCCGCCGTCATTCCTGGATGGGCGGCGCGGCCGAGAAAGCCCGGATTGGGCGGCGGGAAGGCCTCCCGAAAGCTCATATAGGTGATCACGCAGCCGGTCTGGCCGACGCTGGTGCAGAGCGGCGTCGACTTCAAGCTGCCGCCGACCAGCTTCCCCTCCGGCACCTCGACCGGCCAGCCGAGCAGGATCGCCGACAGCATCCTTTTCGCGATCGGCTTGCCGTCGATCTCGTTCTGGAGGAGGCGGAGCAAGTGGACCGAGCCCTGGCTGTGGCCGATGAGGACGAACGGACGATCCTGGTTTCGGTGCGCGAGGAAGTCGCGCCAGGCGGCGAGCACGTCGCCATAAGCGAGGTCGAACGACGCGGTCATGTCCTGGCCGGCGAGCGCTCGCGGCAAAGCGGTCAGGGTCACCTGGCGGTAGATCGGGGCGAAGGTCCGGCAGACGGTGGCGAAGCGGCCGAACTGGACCTGCGCGGTCACCTGCTCCTCCAGCCCCGGCACGAGGTCGGAGTTGAGGCCGCGATCGTGCGACACGGTGGGATAGACGTAGAAGCAGTCGACCTTGGGCTTCTCCGCGGGCATCACCTGCCCGGTCGAGCCGTAGCCATTGGCGTTGAGCGCGGTGGTCGGCAGCGGCCGGCCGCAGACGTCGAATCGGCCGGGCAGGCACAGCCACGCCGCGTCGCTGGCATAATCGGGGGCCGGCGCCGCATCGAGCGGCGCCCGAGCCGTCGGCGCGGCCGGCTGGGCGGTAGCGGGCATGGCCACCAATGCCGCGGCGGCCGCGAGTGCAAATCGTGTCACCTTCATATCGTCCCCCTTTTTTCTCCCCTCTCCCCGCGGGAGAGGGGCAGGGGTGAGGGGCTGCGGCCCATCCGGACACGCTCCAACCCCTC
>JAXDPL010000135.1:0-6164 GCA_034668385.1 Sphingomonadales bacterium
CGGCTGATCGCCCAGGGCGGCGCCAAGGTCGACGGCGAGAAAGCGAGCGAGGACATGACGCTGGTGGTCGACTGCGAGGTGCGAGTTTCCGCCGGCAAGAAGAAGCACGGCATCCTGGTCCCCTGAAGTTCGCGAAAGTGCCGCGCAGCGAAGTCTTGTTGCGCGACCTTCCGCACCGGCCTAGCCTCGCGCCACCGTTGGAGTAGGCCTCTGCCCGTCATCGCCTGACTTGCCCTTGAGCCGCGGCGCTTGCGCCGCGCCCATGCCCCGCGAATTCAGGATGACATCCAATGGATGATGATTTCACAGTATTGGCAGACTGGTACCGCAGCTTCTTCACAGCGCCCGTGAACCATTTCTGGGAGACGATGGTCCCCGAAGCGGCCACCGCGGCGGACATTGCCTTCCTCCGCCGCCACCTTGCGCAGCCTCCCGCCCGCCTGCTCGACATACCGTGCGGCGCCGGGCGCCATGCCCTGGCCCTCGCCCGCGCCGGCTACCGAGTGACCGGGATCGACCTCTCCGAGGACGCGATCGACCGCGCTCGGGCGGCGGGAGAAGGGCTCTCCGTCGATTTCCGCCGCGGCGACATGCGGTCGCTCGACCTCGCGGAGCGGTTCGACGGCGTGCTCTGCCTGGGCAACAGCCTCTCCTACTTTCCGCCCGAGGAGATGCGCGCGTTCGTCGCCTCGCTCGCCGCGCGGCTCGCGAACGGCGGACGACTGATCGTCGACACGTCGTGCTGCGCCGAATCGCTCTTCCCCCTCGCCGAAGAGCGCGAGGTCGCGTTCGAAGGCGGCACCTATCGTTCGGCCTATCGCTACGACGCGCGCCTCTCCCTGCTGAAGACGAAAGCGGAGCTGGTTCTCGGCGAGGCGGTGCACCCGCTCCTCTACGCCCATTATGTCGTCACCTCCGGAGAGCTGGTGCGGATGGTCGAGGCGGCCGGGCTGAAGATCGAGGCGCTCCACGGCGGCACGGAGGGCGAAGCCTTCGCCCCGGGCCTGCCGCGCCTGCTGCTGGTCGCGAGCCTCTAGCCGCTCCTCAGCAGCTCCACGGCGGCGTCGCGTTCCGTGAGGTAGAGCAGGACTCGCGCGGCCTGGCCGCGGGAGCCCTGCAGGCCGCCGTCGCGGTCGACCAGGAGGCGCGCGTCGTCGCTGGCGGCCTGGGCCAGCTCGGAAATCTGCTCGGGGCTCGCCAGGCGGAACTGCGCCTCGCCGGACTGCTTCGTGCCCAGTATCTCGCCGGCGCCGCGCAGGCGAAGGTCCTCCTCGGCGATCCGGAAGCCGTCGTTGGTCTCGCGCATCAGAGCCAGGCGGGCGCGGGCGGTCTCGCTCAGCCGGTCGCCGCGCAGCAGCAGGCAGACCGAGCGCGCCTCCCCTCGCCCGACCCGGCCCCTCAGCTGGTGGAGCTGGGCGAGGCCGAAGCGGTCGGCGCCCTCGACGATCATCAAGGTGGCGTTGGTCACGTCGACCCCGACCTCGATGACGGTGGTGGCGACCAGCACCGAGATCGCGCCCTGCTGGAAGGCGGCCATCACCGAATCCTTCTCCGGCCCCTTCATCCGGCCGTGGACGAGCCCGACCTTGGCGCCGAAGCGGAGCTGGAGGATCCGCGCCCGTTCCTCCGCCGCGGCCTGGTCGCTCGCCTCGCTCTCCTCGACCAGGGGGCAGACCCAATAGGCCTGGCCGCCGCGGGCGATGTGGCGGGCGAGCCCGTCGACGACCTCGGGGAGGCGCTCGGCGCTCAGCACTCGCGTCTCGACCGGCTGGCGGCCCGGCGGCATTTCGTCCAGGCGGCTGACGTCCATCTCGCCATATTGGGTGAGGGTGAGGGTGCGCGGGATCGGGGTCGCGGTCATCACCAGCAGGTGCGGCGGATGCGCCGCCTTCTGGGCGAGCATCATGCGCTGGGCGACCCCGAAGCGGTGCTGCTCGTCGACCACCGCGAGGCCGAGTCGCTTGTAGGCCACCGCCTGCTGGAAGATGGCGTGGGTTCCGACGAGGAGGTCGATCGAACCGTCGGCGAGGCCCATCAGGGTCGATTCCCGGGCCCTGCCCTTCTCGCGGCCGGTAAGGATGGCGAGGGTAACCGGGAGGCCGGCGAGCTGGCGCGACAGGGTCTCGAAATGCTGGCGGGCGAGAATCTCGGTCGGCGCCAGCATCGCCCCCTGCGCCCCCGCCTCGACGGCGATCAGCAGGGCCTCGAGCGCGACCAGGGTCTTGCCCGAGCCGACGTCGCCCTGGAGCAGGCGCAGCATGGGCACGGCCTGGGCCATGTCGCCCTCGATCTCGCCCATCGCCCGCCGCTGGGCGCCGGTCGGGGCATAGGGCAAACGGAGCATATGGCGCAGGCGCCCGTCGCCCTGCAGCGGAACGCCGCGGCGGCGGCGGGCGCTGGCGCGGACCAGCATCAAGGCGAGCTGGTTGGCGAACACCTCGTCATAAGCGAGGCGGTCGCGGGCCGCCTTCGTGTTGCGGCTGTGGTGGGCGCCGTGCAACGCCTCCTCCCAGCCCGGCCAGGCGCGGCGGTCGAGCAGGCTCGGCTCGATCCACTCGCCGAGCTTCGGCAGCCGCGCCAGCGCCTGTCCGGCGAGGTCACCCATGCGGCGGTTGGTGAGGCCTTCGGAAAGGGCGTAGACCGGCTCGCGCTCCGGCAGGTCGAGCGCCTCGGCGGGGGGAAGCACATAGTCCGGATGGACGATCTGGAGCTCCTGCCCGTACATCTCCATCCGTCCCGAGACGACCTTCGGCTCGCCGATCGGCAGCTGCTTCTTCGCCCAGCCCGGATTGTTGAAGTAGGTGAGGGTCAGGTAATTGCCGGCGCGGTCCGTGGCGTGGACCCGGAACGGGCTGCGCGGCCCGCCCTGGCGATAGTCGACCGGGGTCACCAGCACCGTCACCACCGAGCCGGCGTCGGCCATGTCAACGATCTCGACCCGCTTGCGCTCGATCCACCCGGTCGGGAGGTGGAACAGCACGTCCACCACCCGCTCCAGCCCGAGGCGCTTCAACGGCTTGGCGAGCGCCGGCCCGATGCCCTTCAGCACCTCGACCTCGGCGAACAGGGGGTTGAGGATTTCGGGCCGCATCGCCCGTTGTTATCCGCCTTCGAGCGCGCCCGCTACTCGCGCGGCGCGACCCCTGCGATCATGTTTTTGACGCTTCCGGACATGTCAGTGCGTGTGTTAACGGAATAATACACACGGCCGAGAATGGAGGGAAAGCGTGAAGGCCATCGTGTACCATCGCTACGGACGTCCGCTCGACGTGCTCCGCGTCGAGGCGGTGGAAAAGCCGGTTCCGGGACCGGGCGAAGTGCTGATCCGGGTCCGTGCCGCGGCGGCGAACGCGCTCGACATCCACTTCATGCGCGGCAAGCCGCGGATCGCCCGGCTGATGATGGGCCTCCGGCGCCCGAAGCTCAGCCGTCCCGGAGTCGACGTCGCGGGCATCGTCGAGGCGGCCGGCGAGGGCGCGACGCTGAAGCCGGGCGACGCCGTGTTCGGCCTCTGCCGCGGCGCCTTTGCCGAATATGCCTGCATCAAGGAGGATCGGCTGGCCGTGAAGCCGCCGGGACTTTCTTTCGAGGAGGCCGCATCGCTGCCGGTTGCCGGCCTCACCGCACTCCAGGGCCTGCGCGACAAGGGGCGGCTCGAACGCGGCGAAACCGTGCTGGTCAACGGCGCCGGCGGCGGCATCGGCACCTTCGCCATCCAGATTGCGCGGGCGTTGGGCGCTGAGGTGATTGCGGTGTGCAGCCGGGGCAAGGGCAATCTCGTCCGCTCGCTCGGCGCCGACCGGGTCATTGACTATGCAGAGGCGGATTTCACCGCCGGGCCGGAGCATTTCGATATGATCTTCGACATCGCGAGCCCGCACGGCTTTTCGCGCAACCGGAGGGTTTTGCGGCCGGGCGGACGGGTGGTCACGGCCGGAATGACGGCGGGCGGCGGCGAGCCGAGCCTGCGCTTCATGCTCCGCCATTTCGGCCGGCTGATCTGGGGAGTGGCCCTTTCGAAAGCCTCGAGCGAGAAGCTCGTGACCTTCGTCGCCAAGGGCAGGAGCGAGGATCTCGCGACCCTCGCGGAATGGGCCGCGAATGGGACGATCCGCCCGGTGGTGGACGTCCGCCATGGCTTGGACCAAGCCCCGCAGGCGCTCGCCGACCTCGCCGCCGGCCACGCGACGGGAAAGATCGTCGTCAGCGTCGGCGGCTGAGGCGGGTCAGCCGGCGGGCGCCGGCCGTGGCGTCCGGAAGCGTAGGCGCACGAGCCAGTAGAGGGTCATCGCGAGCGGAGCGAGGCCGAGCAGATAGAGGATCGCGGCGCCGCGCAGCCAGTCGGGCATCAGCTTCTGCCGGCCGATGAAGAAGAAGCTCGCCGCCATGAAGAAAGCGAATCCCATCCGACCGGCATGGCGGGCGAGACGGCGGTTGCCTGAAAGGCCGCCGCGGCGGATCATCGCCACATCGCCGGCGAGCAGAAGGCCGGCGACGATCGCGAGCGCGAAATAGGGCCCGGCCGGATAGTTGTCGAGACCGACGGGGCTCGCCGCCGCCTGGAGTCCGGAGAGGACCATCAAAGCCGCGACACCCAACGGAATGAAGGCGGCCGCGCGCTCGGCCCGGCCGATTCGGCCGGGCTCGCGCCGGACCGTGATCCAGCCGCTGAGGACGAGGTAGAAAGCGAGAATCCCGGCGGCGATGTTGCCCCGCTCGTGGATGCGCAATGCGAGGAACGACGCGGTGACGGCCATCGCCAGCATCGCGCCGACGAAGAAGAGGCCGAAGCGGCGGTGGAGAGGGCCGCCCTTGCGGACCGCCATCGCTCCGTATCCGGCAAGGATGGCGGCGCAGGCCGCGCCGATATGCACGGCCAACGCGGCGAGGATCAGGCCGTGGAGCCAGTTCCCGGCCGGGAGGTGCGAGAGGGAAATCGGAATCATCTTGGGTCTTGCCCCTCACCTGCTTGTGCCCGATCCTAGTGCGAAGCGGGTCGAGGGACATGGCGCGGGGTATCGAAAACATGATCGCAGGGATCAGGCCGGGCCGTGTTTGATCCGACCATCTCGGCCGGCTTCGCCCGGGCGCTGGTCGACCTCGCCGTCGCCAAAGGCGCCGACCGGGACGAGCTCGTCCGCCGGGCCGGAATCGCGCCCGAGGCGCTGGCCGACCAGGATCGGCGCCTCCCCCTCGCCTGCTACGCCGCGCTGATGCGGGAAGCGAAAGCGATGACCGGCGATCCGGCGCTGGCGCTCCATTTCGGCGAGGCGTTCGACATCACCCAGCTGTCGATCGTCGGGCTGATGGGCCAGGCCAGCGACAATTACGCCGATGCCTTCGCCGAACTCGGCCGCTACGTCCGCCTCGCCATCGACGTCGAGCTGGAAGAGGAAGCCCAGGGGCAGCGCATGGTCATTCGCCGGGACGAGGCGGGAACCTGGCTGGTCGACATGCGCAGGAACCCCAATGCCTTTCCCGAGCTCACCGAATCGTCGTTCGCTCGGATGGCGGCGTCGTCGGGCCGGGCGGAGATGGCGCCCACGTTCCTGAAGGCGATCCACTTCACGCACCCTGCGCCCCCCTATCGCGACGAATATGACCGCATCTTCCGGGTGCCGGTCGTTTTCGAGAGCAAGTGGAACGCGGTCCTCGTCGCCGACGACAGCTGGATGACGATGAAGCCGCCGACGCATTCCGCCTACGTCCTCGGCATTTTGCGCGAGCGCGCGGACGCTTTGCTCGAGGAGCTGGACGGCGCCTGCTCGACGCGCGGCAAGGTCGAGAAGCTGCTGGTTCCGCTTCTGCACACGGGCGAAGCGCGTATGACGAACGTCGCAAGCAAGCTCGGCCTCAGTCGCCCGACCCTGTTCCGGCGGCTGAAGGCGGAGGGGACCAGCTTCGAATGCGTACTCGACGAGGTTCGGCACAGTCTGGCGCTCACCTATGTCGTCGACAGGAAGCTGCGGGTGGCCGAGGCGGCCTATTTGCTCGGCTTTTCCGACCCCGCCGCCTTCTCGCGCGCCTTCAAGCGCTGGACCGGCAAGAGCCCGCGCGCGATGCGCGGCTGAAGGGAATCCCCCTCCCTGCACGCAGGGAGGGGAGATCAGCCTTCAATTCCCGGGGCAACGGCCCTAGATGAGCCCCAACGAAGCCGCCTGCAT
>JAXDPL010000136.1:0-2940 GCA_034668385.1 Sphingomonadales bacterium
GTGACTCCGCCCGTTACGGCGGGCTATGGCTCCAAACTCATCCAATCCGCGATCGCCTATACCCTTCAAGGTCGGGTGGAACATGAATATGCACCAGGCGGTTTTCAGGCTGAGATCGTCATTCCGCTCGGGACGGCGTCCGCTCTGAGCTGATAGCGGGTCATGCAAAAGACTGTCCTGGTCGTCGAGGATGAGTATCTGATCGCGATGGACCTCCAGCTATTGCTCGAGGCCCGCGGCTGGCGCGTCATCGGTCCCGTGGGGACCGTGCAGGAGGCGCTGCATCTGCTGGAAGGCGAGTTGCCTACCGTCGCGCTGCTCGACGTGAATTTGGGGGCTGAACTCGTCACGCCCGTCGCCGAGGCCTTGAAAGCCTCCGGGGTGCCCTTCGCGGTGGCGAGTGCTTACGACCAGCCCGAGCGATACGGCGGCGCAGTCCTCGCCGGAGCACCCAATGCCGGTAAGCCGACAAACGAGCGCCGCGTGCTCGCTACCTTAGAGCAACTGACAAGCTTCCGTTAGCCGCCTGGCCGCTTTCAGGCCGTATGGCCTCCCGCTTCTTGTACGGTCCGCGCGGATTCGGCGCCGGAGCCATCGCATCGATCTTAGCGATCCTCCATCGACCACAGCCGGTCCGCGATGCCAGCAGCCATCGCCGGGCGCTTGCTTTCCGCCAAGCCTATAAGAGTTAGAACGAAGCGCGACAGGGTTCAGCGGCTAATTTGAAACTGGGACACTACCGGTTCCCGTCGGCCCTCGCCTTCGCTATCTAGCCTTGCGATGCCCCATCTCTATCTGGTCGACGGCTCGAGCTACATCTTCCGGGCCTATCACAGGCTGCCGCCGCTCACCAACCGCCACGGCCTCAACGTCGGCGCGGTCTACGGCTATACGACGATGCTGTGGAAGCTGGCCGAGAGCCTGCACAAGGAGGAGGGGCCGACCCACCTCGCGGTCATCTTCGACGCCGGCTCGCACACGTTCCGCAACGATCGCTACGACCAGTACAAGGCGAACCGGCCGCCGCCGCCGCCGGACCTCGTGCCGCAATTTCCTTTGATCCGCGACGCCACCCGCGCCTTTTCCTTGCCCTGCATCGAGGACGAGGGGCTGGAGGCGGACGACATCATCGCCTGCTACGCCAAGGCCGCGCTGGCCGAAGACTGGAAGGTCACCATCGTCTCTTCCGACAAGGATCTGATGCAGCTGATCGAGGACGGGCGGCTCGACCTTTACGACACGATGAACGACCGCCGCCTCGGCCGCGACTATGTGATCGAGAAGTTCGGCGTTCCGCCGGAGAAATTGGGCGACGTCCTCGCCCTGATGGGCGACAGCGTCGACAACATCCCGGGCATCCCCGGAATCGGCCCCAAGACCGCCTCGCAGCTGATCCAGGATTATGGCGACCTCGAGACCGTCCTCGCCCACGCCGAGGAGATCAAGAAGCCGAAGCTCAAGCAGAATTTGATCGAGCATGCCGACGCGGCGCGGCTGTCGCGCGAGCTGGTCACCCTGGTCTGCGACGCGCCGCTGCCCGAGCCGCTCGACGCGCTCGAGATGAAGGGTATCCCCGACGGGCCGCTGCGCGAGTTCCTCGAGGAGCAGGGCTTCCGCTCGCTGCTCAACCGGCTGAACGGCACTTCGCAGGTCAAGGCGCCGTCGGACCTGCCCGCGCCGGTGCAGCGCGAGGTCCGGCCCGAGCCGAAGATCGACCGCTCGCTCTACGAGACGGTGACCAGCCTCGACGCGCTCGACCGCTGGATCGCCGAGGCCAAAGCGAACGGCTTCGTCGCGCTCGACACCGAGACCGACGGCTTCGACTGCGTCACCGCCAAAATGGTCGGCATCAGCCTCGCCACCGAGTGCAACAAGGCCTGCTACGTGCCGCTCGAGCATGGCGGCCACGATCTGCTCTCCGAGCGGCCCGAGCAGATCCCGGCCGCGGAGGCGCTGGCGCGGCTCAAGCCTTTGCTCGAGGATCCTGCCGTCCTCAAGATCGGCCACAATTTCAAGTTCGACTGGATCGTCTTCGACCGCCGCGGAATCTGCGTCGCCCCGATCGACGACAGCCTGGTGATGAGCTTTGACCTCGACGCCGGCGGGCTCAACAGCCACGCGATGGACGATCTGGCGAAGAAGCATCTCGACCACGAATGCATCGCCTACAAGCATGTCTGCGGGACCGGGCAGAAGCAGATCAAGTTCAACCAGGTGCCGCTCGACCGCGCGACCGAATATGCCGCCGAGGACGCCGACGTCACCTTGCGCCTGTGGACCCGCTTCAAGGCCCGGCTGCCGCACGAGCGGGTGACGCGCGTCTACGAGACGGTCGACCGGCCGCTCATCCCGGTCGTCGCGCGGATGGAGCGGGAGGGGGTCAAGGTCGACCGCGAGGAGCTGAACAAGCTCAGCCAGGAGTTCACCCTCCAGATCGCGGAGCTGGAGGAGCGGATCTGCGGCGAGGCGGGGTGCCGCTTCACCATCGGCAGCCCCCAGCAACTGGGCGAGGTGCTGTTCAGCCAGATGGGGCTCAAGGGCGGGCGCAAGGGCAAGTCGGGCACCTGGTCGACCGACGTCAACGAGCTCGAGCGGCTGTCGCGCGACGGCGTTCCGATCGCCGCTTTGGTGCTCGAATGGCGGCAATTGTCCAAGCTCAAGTCCACCTACACCGACGCGCTCCAGCAGCAGATCAACAAGGAGACCGGGCGGGTCCACACCAGCTACTCGCTGTCGGGGGCGCAGACCGGCCGGCTCTCCTCGACCGACCCCAATCTTCAGAACATCCCGATCCGCACCGAGATCGGCCGGCGCATTCGCGACGCGTTCATCGCCGAGCCCGGCTTCGTCATGCTCTCGGCCGATTATTCGCAGATCGAGCTTCGCCTCGCCGCCCACATGGCCGACGTTCCGCAATTGAAGGCCGCCTTCGCCCAGGGC
>JAXDPL010000137.1:0-2886 GCA_034668385.1 Sphingomonadales bacterium
TCGAGGAAGAGATTTTCTATCCGGCGCTGCGCGGCAAGATCGAGGACGATTCGCTCGACGAGGCCTATGTCGAGCACGACGGCGCCAAGGTGCTGATCAACGACATCGAGGCCGGCGAGCCTTCGGACGAATTCTACGACGCCAAGGTGAAGGTGCTCCAGGAGGAGATCGAGCACCACGTCCGCGAGGAGGAGAAGATGAACGGCAACATCTTCCAGCAGGCGCGCGCGACCGACGTCGATCTCGACGCGCTCGGCGAGCAGATGGCCGCGCGCAAGGCCGAGCTGATGCAGCAGGCCGAGACGTCCGGCCTGCCGCCCGCGCAGCCCGCGACGCTCACAGAGGAGGCATGACGCCATGGGGACGGGGAGGAAATTGCTGCTCGGGCTCGGCGCGGCCTGCGCCGCCGGGCTCGGCTATCTGGCGACGGTGATCTGGCGCCGGCGCGGCGACGAGGGCAACCACGAAGGCGCCCGGCCGGCGATCAGCGGCACCGGCGGGCAGGGGCCGGTCGGCGATTCCGGCGCGGCCCGCTCGGCCGGCCCGGAGGCGATGCGCGACCCGCCCAAGGAGTGGGAGAATGTCGACCAGGCCTCCGACGAAAGCTTCCCGGCCAGCGACCCCCCGGCGGTGAGCCCCCACGTCGATTGAACGAATATCCTCCCCTCGATTTCGAGGGGAGGGGGACCGCGCGCAGCGCGGTGGAGGGGCTACTTCCCGCAGAAGGCCCCTCCACCATGCTTCGCATGGTCCCCTCCCCTGCAAATGCAGGGGAGGACATCTCCTCGCACATTGCCGCCCGTCCAGCCTTCGTTCTAAGCAGCCCGCGCCGCAGCCGGAGTCCCGCCCGATGAACCTCAAGCTCGCCTGCCTCGCCTTGATCGCTTTCTCCGCCGCCGCTCTGGCGCAACCAGCGCCGTCGCTGTTGCCGCGGCCCGGCGGGGACATTCCGGCCAAGTTCACGCCGCCGATCGAGGCACGCGACTATGTGAAGCGCGAGGTGATGATCCCGATGCGCGACGGGGTGAAGCTCTACACGGTCATCGTCTACCCCAAGGGCGCGACCAACGCGCCGATCGTGCTGACCCGCACCCCCTACAACGCCAAGGAGCGGGCGAAGCGGATGGACAGCCCGAACATTCTCTCGACCCTGCCGCTCGCCGACGAGCTGTTCGTCAAAGCGGGCTACATCCGCGTCTACCAGGACGTGCGCGGCAAATACGGCTCGGAGGGCGAATATGTCGTCACCCGCCCGGTCGTCGGGCCGCTCAATCCGGGCCGGGTCGATCACGTGACCGACGCGTGGGACACGATCGACTGGCTGGTCAACAAGGCGAACCTGCCCGAATCGAACGGCCGGGTCGGCATGATCGGCTCGTCCTACGAGGGCTTCACCGTGGTCATGGCCCTCCTGAACCCGCACCCGGCTCTCAAGGCCGCCGCGCCGGAGAGCCCGATGATCGACGGCTGGATGGGCGACGACTGGTTCCATTACGGCGCCTTCCGCCTCGCCAACATCGCCTGGCTCGGCGCCCAGACCGGCTACAAGGGCGAGGGCAAGGCGCCGCCGACCGGCGGCTATGACGATTACGACAATTTCCGCCGGGTCGGATCGGCCGGCGACTGGGCGCGGGCCTCGGGCTACGACCAATTGCCCTTCTGGCAGCGCATGGTCGCCCACCCCGCCTACGACGTCTTCTGGCAGGGCCAGGCGCTGGACAAATTGCTTGCCGCCAATCCCTCGAACGTGCCGACCGTGTGGGAGCAGGGCCTGTGGGACCAGGAGGACATGTACGGCGCCGTCCATAGCTGGGAGGCGCTCAAGGCGAAGGGCAAGACGGGCAACAACTTCCTCGTCATGGGGCCCTGGCGGCACAGCCAGATCAACCGCGAAGGCCGCGGCCTCGGCCCGCTCCAGTGGGAAGGCGACACCGCCCTCCAGTTCCGCAAGGACATCGTCCTTCCCTTCTTCGACCATTATCTGAAGGACGGCCCGGCGGTCGCCCTCCCGGCGGCGACCATCTACAATACCGGCGAGAACCACTGGGACCGGTTCCGCACCTGGCCGCTGGCTTGCGAGCAGGGCTGCCCGGCGCCGCTAACTCCGATCTACCTCCAGGCGGACGGCGGCCTTGCCTTTTCGGCGCCGACCGCGGGCGGCGATTCCTACGTCTCCGATCCGGCCAAGCCGGTCCCGCATCTGCCGCGGCCGGTCAATTTCAACGACGGGCGCTGGGGCGAGTGGCTGGTCAGCGACCAGCGCCACGCCGACGGCCGCCCCGACGTGCTAACCTACGAGACCCCGGTTCTGACAACGCCGGTGCGGGTCTCCGGCCCGCCGGTCGCCGACCTCTACGCCAGGACGACCGGCACCGACGGCGATTTCGTCGTCAAGGTGATCGACGTCTATCCCGACGAGGTGGCGACCGACCCCAAGATGGGCGGCTACCAGCTGGCGATCAGCCTCGACATCTTCCGCGGCCGCTACCGCAACAGCTTCGAGCATCCCGAGGCGATCCCGGCCGGCAAGGCCCAGCGCTACCGCTTCCGGCTGCCGACGGTGAACCACGTCTTCCAGCCCGGCCACCGCATCATGGTCCAGGTCCAGTCGACCCTGTTCCCGCTCTACGACCGCAACCCGCAGACGTTCGTCCCCAACATCTTCCTGGCGAAGAAGAGCGACTATCGCGCCGCGACGGTGACCATTCTCCGGGGCGGGCCCACCTCGAGCGCCGTCTGGCTCCCGGTCGTCCCGGTCGACGAAAGCGCGGCGATGGTCCCCCCCCCCTCGAGGGGGGAGGGTTCGGGTGGGGGTGGAGTCAATGAAGGGCGGGGCCTGTCCGGAGACTCCACCCCTCCCCTACCCCTCCCCCTCAAGGGGAGGGG
>JAXDPL010000138.1:0-4709 GCA_034668385.1 Sphingomonadales bacterium
CTGATCGGCGAGGCCGCCGATTCCGAGCTGGTCGAGGCGATCCGGGCGATGACGGCGGCCAAGGAGGGGATCGTCGGAGTCGGCCTGGTCCTCACCGTCCATTCGGCGCCGGACCAGATCACCGTGATGCTCAGCGCCGATTTCGACGACCGGATCAGCGCCGGCGACGTCGAACGGATCGTCGCCGAGGTCGAGGAGGAAGTGGCGGCGCGCTGGCCGGCGGTGCGGCGGCTCTACATCCGGCCCGAGCAGAATGCGGCGGACCATCGCCGCGCCACCCTGAAGCGGTGAGTCCGGGGCGCCGCGCCCTTCCCCAGGCCGTCGCGGCGGCCCTCCTGTTCGCCGCCGTCCTGCTCGCCTTCTGGCCGGGCATCGCCCTCTACGACAGCGTCGAGCAATATCGGCAGGCGCTGACCGGCGACTATGACGACTGGCACCCGCCGGTGATGGCGCGGCTCTGGTCGCTGCTGCTCCGGGCCTGGCCGGGCACGGCGCCGATGTTCCTCCTTCAGACCGTACTCTACTGGCTCGGCCTCGGGCTGATCGCTGCGGCGCTGGCGCGGCGAGGGCGGAGCGGGGCGGGTTGGGCGACCTTGGCGGCAGGGGCCGCGATCGTGCTTCCCTGCTGGCTGGCGGCCGTGCTCAAGGACGGGCAGATGATCGGCGCCCTGATGACGGCGGTCGGCCTCGTCGCCTGGTTCACCCTCGCCGAGCGGCCGGTTCCGCTCCGGGCGCGCGCCCTCGCCGCCCTGCTGCTCCTCTACGCCCTGCTGCTGCGGGCCAACGCCGCCTTCGCCGTCGTGCCGCTCGCCTTCACCTTGCTCGGCTGGTGGGGCCTGAAGTCGCGCGGCGGGCGCACGGTCGCCGTGCTCGGCGTGACCGGAGCCGCCATCCTGCTGATGCCGGCGGTCAACCGCGGGCTGCTCGGCGCCGAGCGGAGCGGGGTCGAGAACAGCCTGCTCGCCTACGACATCGCCGGCGCCGCGGTCCGCGACCATGCCCGCGACGTCGCCGGCGTCCCGGCGGCGCGCTGGGCGGCGCTGAGGGCGCGGGGCTGCTACAATCCCGCCGCCTGGAACCGGCTCGGCGAGCCCGACTGCCGAACGGCCCCCGGCCTCGCCGCCGGTCAGGACACTCCGCCCCTCTACGGCCTGTGGCTGACCACCCTGGCGCACCATCCGCTCGCCTACCTGCGCCACCGCCTCGCCCATTTCGACTATACGATGCGCCTGTTCGTGCCGCGCGGCCTGCCCGAGGCGGTCTCGCCGGTCGACCCGGAGCCGAACGCCCTCGGCCTCGGCGCCGAGCCGGGGCCGGCCGCCCGCGGCCTCCAGTTTGTCGGTGGCCTGTGGACCGCGCTCCCGCTTGCCTGGCCGGCATTCTGGCTGGCCCTCGCGCCGATCGGCCTCTGGGCCGCCGCCGAGGCGGAGCGCGGGCCGGAGCGCGACCTCGCTTTCGCCCTGCTGCTGTCGGCCTGCTGCGGCGGGGCGAGCTTCCTGGTCGTCAGCGTCGCCTCGGACCTTCGCTACCATCTGTGGACGATGCTCGCCGCGATGCTCGGCCTGCTGCTCGTGCCGCTGAAGCCGCACCATTTGCGGGCGATGGCCGGCATCGCCGCGGCCGTGCTTCTGCTCGGGGTCGCCGGACGGCTGCTGCTGCCCCCGCTTTGAGCCCGTTGCGGCCCGCCCCGCTTCCGGGCATGCAGCGGCGAATTTCGAAAGGATTGACGATGAAGCTAGTTCTCGCGCTCGCCGCCGCGGCCCTGGCCGCCGCTCCCGCCGCGGCGGAGACGGTCGCGGTGACCGCGGACCGGATGGTCGACGTGCTGACCGGCACCGAATTGGCGAAGCCGGTGGTGGTGATCGCCGACGGCCGCATCGTCGCGGTCGGCCGCCAAAGCGAGGTGCGGGTGCCCGCCGACGCCCGCCATGTCGACCTGCCCGGCCGCACCCTGCTCCCCGGCCTCATCGACATGCACGTCCATCTGACCTCACTGGCCGAGATCGGCGGCTATCGGGGCTTCGAATATACCGACAGCTTCTGGGGCGCGGTCGGGGTCGCCAACGCCCAGAAGACGCTTCGCGCCGGCTTCACCACCGTCCGCAACGTCGGCGCCGACGCCTTCCAGGACGTCGGCCTCCGCCAGGCGATCGACGGCGGCTGGCTCGAGGGGCCCCGCATCGTCACCGCCGGCTACGCGATCGGCGCCACCGGCGGCCATTGCGACGAGAGCAAGCTGCCCCCCTCCTACGACCGCAAGGAGGTCAACATCGTCAACGGCCCGGAGGAAGGCCGGGCGAAGGTCCGCTGGCTCCACAAATACGGCGCCCAGGTGATCAAGATCTGCGCCACCGGCGGGGTCTTCTCGCACGGCGACGCGGTCGGCGCCCAGCAATTGAGCTTCGAGGAGATGAAGGCGATCGTCGACGAGGCGCACATGCTCGGCCTCCGGGTCGCCGCCCACGCCCATGGCGACGAGGGCATCCGCGCCGCCATCCTCGCCGGGGTCGACACGATCGAGCATGCCAGCCTGGCGAGCGATGCCACCATCGCGCTCGCCGCCCAGCGCCACGCCTGGTTCGACATGGACATCTACAATGACGACTACATCCTCGCCACCGGCACCGCCAACGGCACCGAGCAGGCGAGCCTCGACAAGGAGAAGATGATCGGCCGGCTGCAGCGCGAGACCTTTCGCAAGGCGGTCCGCGCCGGCGTGCCGATGCTGTTCGGCACCGATGCCGGAGTCTATCCGCACGGCGACAACGCCCGCCAGTTCGCCAAGATGGTCGAATGGGGAATGACCCCGATCCAGGCGATCCAGGCGGCGACCCGCAACGCCGCCATCGCGCTCAACCGCGAGGGGGACGTCGGCGCGATCGCCGTCGGCCGCTACGGCGACCTCGTCGCGGTCGACGGCGACCCGCTCCAGGACGTCCGCACCCTCGAGCACGTCCGAACCGTCATCAAGAGCGGCAAGGTGGTGAGGAACGACTGAGGCGGTGCGCCGGAATCGGCTCCTCGCGGCGGGGATGGTCCTCGTCTCGGTCGGCGCCTCGGCCGAACCTGCGCCCTGCCCCGATCCGGCGGGCGCGCCGGGCGGCGGCGGGCCGCGCTTGCTGCTCGACGACAATTTCCCGGACCCGTTCGTCGCCCGCTTCGGCGGAACCTATCATGGCTACGCGACGGGGGCGCAGCCCGGAGCGGCGCCGGTCAACGTCAAGCACATAAACTCGCCCGATCTCGCCCGCTGGAGCGCGCCGGCCGAGGCGCTGCCCGCCGCCAACCTTCCCGCCTGGGTCGACAAGGCCGATCCCCAGGTCTGGGCGCCCGAGGTGATGGCGCTGGGCGGGCGTTATATCCTCTATTTCAACGCGCGCCACCGCCTGCTGACCCGGACCGAGACGCCTCCGGACGGGCCGGTGGTGCGCAGGCGGCATTGCCTCGGCGTCGCCACCGCAGCCCGCCCGGAGGGCCCGTTCGTCGGCGTCGACCGGCCGTTGGTCTGCGCCGACTTCCGCGACGGCGCGATCGACGCGAGCCCGTTCCGCGACGGCAAGGCGCTCTATCTCTACTTCAAGGCGGACGGCAATTGCTGCGGCCGGCCTTCGGCGATCTACGGCGTCCGCCTCCGGGCCGGCGGCCTGGCCACGATCGGCTGGCCCAGGAAGCTCCTCGCCAACGACGACGGGCCCGAGGCCTATGACGACTGGGAATGGCGGGTCGTCGAGGCGCCGACCATGGTTCGGCGGTTCGGGCGCTACTGGCTGTTCTATTCGGGCAATTTCTACGGCAACAAGAACTACTCCGTGGGCTACCTCGCCTGCGCCGGGCCGCTGGGGCCCTGCCGCGACGAGGGGCGCAACCCGATCCTTCGTTCCTTCCTCGCCTCGCCGATCGTCGGCCCCGGCCACCAGTCGGTGCTCCGCGAGGCCGGGCGCGACCTCCTCTTCTTCCACGCCTGGAACCGCGACCCCGACGGCCGCGAGCAGGCGGGCGTCCACAAACGCTGCCTCTATGTCGCCCGCCTCGACTGGGACCGCCGCTTCGGCGAGCTCCACCCCCGAGTCCCCGGCGGCGAGCCCGCGATCCGCGGCGGCAAGTGACGGCTAGGACCGGCCCGGCAGGTCCGCCGCCCAGGGCGAGGGCGGCGTTCGGCGGCACGCTTTGCCCCGCAACCTCAGATTGACGCCCACTTCCTCGGCCTCGACGACATCGCCGGGCCGGCATGCCAGCTGATCCATCAGCATGCCGGAACCGCCGATGCGTCCGTCGGCCGCCCGCAGGCGAATCCATGCGTACACGCTATAGCGGGTGACCGTGACGTCCACCCCGGTCACGGTCGCGCGAGTGGGACGGGCTGGCTGTTCCGGAATGAACGAGATGGCGAGGAGACCGAGCAACCACAGGGGGATGAGCGAGACGAAGGCGATCGTGGCCAGGCGAGTGGCCCGCACCCGTTCAGTAGCCTGCCGGCCCAGGCCGGGCGCCCTCGGCGGCATAGTCGCGCATCAGCGTCTCCCATTCCGCCATGTCCGGGTCCTTCGGGTAGGAGCGGGGGGCGCCGGTCTCGGCCCAGGGCAGCTTCTCGCCGGCCCACAATTCGACGAACGGCGCGAACCAGCCGTGATCGTCGAGCATCGTCGGCCTCAGGTTGACGAACCAGTCGAAGCCCTCGGCGCGGGTGAACAGCCAGCTCTTGCAGCGCG
>JAXDPL010000139.1:0-3194 GCA_034668385.1 Sphingomonadales bacterium
GGACACGCCGGCCCCGGCGGCGTCGCGCACCGCCCCCACCAGCCAGGCGATCACCGTCGTCGCACCCTCGGTGCCGCAGGAGCTGATGACGACGCGGGTGCCGGTCCGCTCGGGCACCCAGGTCACCTATATTCCCAAGGCGCAGTGGGTGGAGATGCCGAGCGCGATGTTTGCGCGCCTCGTCTCGGAGACGATCTCGGCCAAAACCGGCCGCGTCGTCCTCGATCCGCACCAGTTCAGCTTCGACCCGGGCCACCGCCTCACCGGCACGCTGCAGGAATTCGGCATCGAGGAGGCGGGAAGCCAGGCGGTGGTGGTCTACGACGCGGTGCTGGCGCGCGGCGCCAATGCCGTCGAGACCCGGCGTTTCGAGGCGCGGGTGCCGGTCACCGCGATCGACGCGGCGAGCGCTCCGGCGGCACTCAACCGCGCGGCGAACGACGTAGCGGCGCAGGTCGCCGCCTGGGTGGGCTAGTCGCCTAGCCGGCGAGGCTCTTGCTCGCCTGCTCGAAGACTTCCTTCGACAGCCCCGGCGCGGCGAGGATGCGCTGCAGCTCGGCGTGCATCAGCGCCTGCCGCTCGGGCGGGAACCGCCGCCAGCGGCCGAGCGGCGGCACCAGCCCGGCGGCGGTCTGCGGATTGAGCTTGTCCACTTCGAGGATCGTGTCGGCCAGGAAGCGGTAGCCGCGGCCGGAGGCATGGTGGAAGGCGCGCTGGTTGGCCGCGAACGCGCCGACGAGGGCGCGGAGGCGATTGGGATTGGTCAGCGAGAAATCCGGGTGTCCGGCCAGTGCCTCGACCGTGTCGATCGTGTCCGGCCGGGTCGAACGCGCCTGCGCGGCGAACCATTTGTCGAGGACCAGCGGATCGGCGCGGTAGCGATCGTAGAAGGCGGCGAGCGCGCCCTGCCGTTCCGGCGCGTCCGAATTGGCGAGCACGGTGAGCGCGCCCAGCCGGTCGGTCATGTTGTCCGCCTCGTCGAACTGGCGCATCGCCGTTTCCGGCGCATCCGTCGCTCCGGAGGCCATCAAATAGCTCAGCGCCACCGACCGCAGTCGGCGGGCGCCGCAGGCGGCGGCGCTGTACTCGTAGCGGTTGGCCGCGGTTGCGGCATAGGCGTCGCGCCACGGCCCCTCCAGCGTCTGCCCGAGGGCGGCGCGCAGCGCCTCGCGCGCCGCGGCGACGGCTTCCGGATCCACGGTGGCCATATGGTCGCCGATGAAGGCATCGCTCGGGAGGAGCACGGCCTCGCCCTTGAAGGCGTGGTCGAGCTGATCGTTGGCGAGCGTCTCCCGCACCGCCGCGAGCACCGCCTGGTGGTCCTCGCGCCCGGCGATCGCGCCGAGCAGGGTGTCGAGCATCAGCTGCTGCATGGCTTCGTACCGGGCGAACGGGTCGTCGTCGCGCGCCGACAGGAAGGCGAGGTCGGCGGCGCTGCGGTTGGTCTCGATCGTGACCGGCGCCGAGAAATCGCGGTTGATCGAAAGGATGGCGGGTTCGGAGACGGGCCCGGCGTCGATCTCGGCCTCCGCCTCATCGAGGAGGATCAGCCGCTCGCCGAGCTTGGCGCCGCTCTCCAGCCCGAACAATGCCGTCCGCAGGGGGATCGGCATCGGCTGCTTGTGCGGCTGGCCCGGCGTCGACGGAACGTCCTGGCGGAGCTTGATGCGCGCGTCGCCGTCGACGACCGCCAGGTCGGCCCGCACCCGGGGCGTCCCGGCCTGGCTGTACCAGAGACGGAAGCGGGAAAGGTCGATGCCGCTGGCCTCCTCCATCGCACGGACGAAATCCTCGCAGGTCGCCGCCTCGCCGTCGTGCCGCTCGAAATAGAGGTCGGTGCCGGCGCGGAATTTCTCGGGGCCGAGGATGGTGTGGATCATCCGGATCAGCTCGGCGCCCTTGTTGTAGACCGTCGCCGTGTAGAAGTTGCTGATCTCCAGGTAGGATTCGGGCCGTACCGGGTGGGCGAGCGGCCCCGCATCCTCGGGGAACTGGCTGGCACGCAGCGCGCGCACGTCGGC
The DNA here is from genome assembly GCA_034668385.1 of Sphingomonadales bacterium. Lineage (GTDB taxonomy): Bacteria > Pseudomonadota > Alphaproteobacteria > Sphingomonadales > Sphingomonadaceae > Allosphingosinicella. The sequence continues at coordinate 2,022 of JAXDPL010000139.1, forward strand.
GATGCGGCTGACCGCCTCCGAGCCCTCGGCCGAGAATTGCTGGTCGCGAAAGACGGTGAAGCCCTCCTTCAGCGACAGCTGGAACCAGTCGCGGCAGGTGACCCGGTTGCCCGACCAATTGTGGAAATATTCGTGCGCGACGACGCCGGCGATCGCGTCGAAATCGTCGTCGGTGGCGGTCTCCTGATCGGCGAGGATGTAGCGCGAGTTGAAGATGTTGAGCCCCTTGTTCTCCATCGCCCCGAAATTGAAATCGCCCACCGCGACGATGTTGAAGACGTCGAGGTCGTACTCGCGCCCGTACGTCTCCTCGTCCCACTCCATGGCGTCCTTCAGCGACTCCATCGCGTGGTCGGTGCGCGGCAGGTCCGCCTCGCGCACCCAGATGCCGAGATCGACCTTGCGCCCGGAGCGGGTGGTGAAGCTGTCGCGATGGGCGACGAGATCGCCCGCGACGAGGGCGAAGAGGTAGCAGGGTTTCGGGAAGGGGTCGTGCCATTCGGCCCAGTGGCGGCCGCCGTCGAGCTCGCCCTGCGCGACCGGGTCGCCGTTGGAGAGGAGCACCGGATACATGGCCTTGTCGGCGATCAGCTTGACCTCGTAGCGGGTGAGGATGTCGGGCCGGTCCGGAAACGGGGTGATGCGCCGGAAGCCCTCGGCTTCGCACTGTGTGCACAGGATGCCGCCCGATTCGTAGAGGCCCATCAGCTCCGTATTGGTGGACGGCTCGATCTCGACCTCCGTCTCCACCGTGGCCGCGGCGCCGGCCAGCGCAATGACGAGGAATTCGTCGTCATATTCATATTCGACGGCGGCGCCGTCGACCTTGACCGACAGCAGCTCCAGCTCCTCGGCGTTCAGCCGCAGCGGCCGGTCATGATCGCCACTGCGTTCCACGGTGAGGCGGCTGCGCACCCGCGTCGTCTCGGCGCCGAGCTCGAACTCCAGGGCGATGTGCGGCACCAGCCAGTCGGGCGGCCGGTAGTCCTCGCGGCGGACGGGGGCGGGGGGCGCGGCGGCGGCGTGGAGGGCATCGACCATGGCGGGCACTTAGGAGCCGTGCCGCAGCCGCGCAACGCGGCCGCTTTCCTTCGGCCCCGTTTCCGTCCACATCTCGCCGCGGGGAGATTCAGGACATGCTCATCGCGCTCATCCAGGCGGCGTCAGCCGCTG
>JAXDPL010000140.1:0-23889 GCA_034668385.1 Sphingomonadales bacterium
CGCCCGCGACGTCCTCGCCCGGCTCGGCCCGAATATCGTCCCGCCCGAGCGCCGCTGAGCCCCGCGCCTCGCCGGTTGCGGCAAGTCGTTGGACCTCAACGGCTTTTCCCGCAACCGCGCGGCGCCCCGAGCGTTAACCTGTCGCCTCCCTGTGCATCGGAGGCGTCAGTCGAAAGGGTATCTTCGATGAAGCTCAGCCTCACCGCCGCCGCCATGCTCGCGGCCTCCCTCCCCGCTGCCCCGGCCCTCGCCCATTGCGGCACCCACCACAAGGCGGTCCACCGGACCGTCGTCCACCGGGTCGCGTACCGCGCGCCCGTCCGCCGCGCCGGCTGCGGCTGCGGAGTCACACGGGTAGCCTATCGCGAGACCCTCGTGCCGCCGCCGCCGCTCTACCGGCCGCCGGTGACCCGAATCGTCTATGTCGAGCGGCCATTCTACCGTCCGTTCTACCAGCCGGTCGTCTATCGCCCGCGCCCGATCTACTTCCGGACGGCCCGCTGGGAGCGTGGCCCGCGCTGGACCTATCGCCACGCACGCTACGACCGCGGCGGCTGGGCCGGTTATCCGCGCCGCGCCTGGCGTTGACGGACACGGCGGCGCGGGCGAGACGGCTTCCATGCGAATCCTCGACGTCGAGCCCGCCCGCGCCGCCGAAGCCAGGGCGATCACCGCCCATCTGATCGAAGGCGAGGCGGCGATCGCCGCCTTCGTCTCGCCGACCGGGGCCGTCCTGTTCACCGAGCGCCGCATCCTCCTCGTCCAGCGCGAGCATCTGCTCGAGGCGCGGGTCGAGACCAGCTCCTATCCCTATCGCGAGGTGCGCCGCTTCTCGATCCAGGAAGGCGAGGACGGCCGGAGCCAGGTCCGCATCTGGCTCGGCGACGAGGACCATCCGCTCCACCTGCGCGCCGCGCCCGGCAACGATCTCGCCGCGGTCCAGCGCCTGCTCGCGGAGCGGCTCGGCTAGGCTTCCGAGTGGCCGCCTGATGGCGCGCCCGCGCTTATTCGGCGGCGAGGTGCCATTGCGGCGGCTGCTCGGCCGAGCGCAGCCTCTCCTCCTCCTCGAACATGAAATCGCGGGTGATCGGCAATGCGTCGCGCCGCTTCACATATTGGATCTGCCAGTTGACCAGGCTTCCGTAGCGGAACGCCGCCTCGGCGCCGACCAGGTAGAATTCCCACATCCGGTAGAAGCGCTCGTCGTAGAGGGCGATGATCTCTTGCTTGTGGGCGACGGTGCGGCGGTACCATTCCTCCAGCGTGTAGGCGTAGTGGAAGCGCAGCCCCTCGACATCGGTGACGACCAGGCGGTTCTTCTCGGACTCGCTGACCAGCTCGGAGAGCGAGGGGATGTAGCCGCCGGGAAAGATGTACTTGCGGGTCCATTTGTCGGTGGTGCCCGGCCCGCCCATCCGGCCGCAGCAATGCGAGAACATCACTCCGTCCGGCTTCAGCAGCCGGTGCATGTGCCGGTAGAAGCCCGGATAATGCGGCGTTCCCAAATGCTCGATCAGGCCGACGCTGCTGATCCGGTCGAACTGGCCCTGGACGTCGCGATAGTCCATCAGCTCGAACTTGACGCGGTCGGCGACTCCTTCCGCCTCCGCGCGCTCCTTGCAGAAGGCGATCTGGTCGGGCGCCAGCGCCACGCCCAGCACGTCGACGTCGTAATGGCGGTGCAGATAGAGGGCGAGCCCGCCCCAGCCGCAGCCGATGTCGAGCACCTTCATGCCCGGCTTGAGGTTGAGCTTGGCGGCGATATGCGCCTTCTTGTCGAGCTGGGCCTGCTCGAGGCTGTTCGACGGGTCGCGATAGTAAGCGCAGGTATATTGCCGGTCCTCGTCGAGGAACAGTTCGTAGAGCCGGCGGGTCAGGTTGTAGGTGTGCTCGGCGTTGCGCGCGGACCGCGTCTTCCAGTTGATCTGGTCGAGCCGGCCGATCAGGTGCGAGATCGACTTCCTGACCGGTCCCTTGGGCTTCAGGGCGCCTTCCTTCTCCCAGGGCGCGTTCTCGCGGATTAGCAGGACGAGGTCGCGAATGTCCCCTTCCTCCATCACCAGCCGGCCGTTCATATAGGCCTCGCCGGCGCCGACCCGCGGATCCTTGGCGATGTGGAAGGCGGCGCCCTTGTCGGTGAGCCGCGCCCTTACCGGCTTTCGGCCGGGCTCCGGCGCCCCGTAGCGATACTCCTTGCCGTCATGGTCGACGACGATCAGCTCCCCCTTGTGCATCAGCCTTCGGAGCATTTTGTCGAGCAGCCACATACGCTTCCATCCCCTCGTGATTTTGGCGGCGTTGAACATGTCCGGGTCGCCCGGGTCAAGCGCCCTTGGCTCGGAGCCTCTTTTCGTCCTCGATCATATAGTCGCGGGTGATCGGCGTCGCGTCGCGGCGGCGCAGATATTGGAGCTGGTAGACGACCATCGCCCCGTCGGTGAACATCGTCATCGACGCGGCGAGGTAGAAGAGCCAAAGCCGGTAGAAGCGCTCGTCGGCGAGCGCGGAAGCCTCCTCGCGCCGCGCCTTCAGCCGCTCGTACCAGGCCCGAAGCGTGTAGACGTAATGGAGGCGCAGGGCCTCGCAATCGGCCATGATCAGCTTTTCGCGCTCGCTCGCCGAGACGATCTCGGACAGCGCGGGGAGATAGCCGCCGGGAAAGATGTATTTCTGCATGAAGCGGTCGGTCGTGCCCGGCTTGCCCATCCGCCCCATCGTGTGGACCAGCGCGACGCCGTCGGGCGCGAGCAGGTCGCGCACCTGCCGGAAGAAAGCGGGGAAGAAGGCGGTGCCGAGATGCTCGAACATGCCGATCGAGACGATCCGGTCGAAGCGCCCGGTGACGTCGCGATAATCGACCAGCTCGAACTTGACCCGGTCGGCCACCCCTGCTTCCTCGGCGCGGCGGCGGGCGAAGGCGAGTTGCTCCTTGGACAGGGTGACGCCCAGCACGTCGACGTCCGCGACCCGGTTCAGATAGAGCGCCAGCCCGCCCCAGCCGCAGCCGAGGTCGAGCACCTTCTGCCCCGGTTTCAGGTAGAGCTTCGAGGCGATATGCGCCTTCTTGTCGAGCTGGGCCTGCTCGATCGAGTTGCCCGGATCGGTGAAATAGGCGCAGCTGTACTGCATGTCCGGGTCGAGGAAGAGCCGGTAGAGGTCGTTGCCGATGTCGTAATGGTGGACGACGTTCTTCAGCGCCCGCGGCTTCCAGTTCAAAGTGGCGAGGCGGTGGCGAAGCCGGCCGGTCTTGCGCAGGAATTTGTTGGGCCGGGTCCGGTCCTCCCAGCGCCGGTTGCGGCGGATGACGAGGACGAGGTCGATGATCTCGCCCTGCTCGACGAGCAGCCGGCCGTTCATCCAGGCCTCGGCCGTTCCGAGCGCGGGATCGCGGGCGATCTGGAAGGCGACCTTGCGGTCGGTCAGCCGGACGGTGACCGGGCGAAGCTCCGGATCGGGACGCCCATAACGATAGGTCCGTCCGTCATGGTCGACGACGGTGAGCTCGCCCTTTTTGACGAGGCGCGCCAGCATCTTGTCCAGCAGCCGCATCGCCGGGCAAATGAGCAGGGTCGGCGGTCGCGGTCAACCCGCTCGGGTGAGGGACCCCAAGGCGGCGCCGAGATCGGCGGCTCGGAACGGCTTCTGAAGCACCGGATGGCCGCGATAATTCTCCTCGATGCCCTGCAGTCCGTAGCCGGTCGCGAACAGGAAGGGGATGCCGCGCTCGACGAGGATGTCGGCGACGGGAAAGCTGGTCTCGCCGGCGAGGTTGACGTCCAGCATCGCCGCGTCGAACTCGGCCTCCCGCGCCAGCGCCAGCGCCGGCAGCAGCCGGCCGGCGAGGCCAGCCATCTCGTGGCCGAGGTCGAGCAGCATGTCCTCGATGTTCATCGCAACGAGCATCTCGTCCTCGACGACCAGGACCCGGAGGCGGCGCTCAGCCAAGCGAGCCCTCCTCGGCGCGGAGCGCGTCGAGCGACGCGACGATCGTGCAGCGCAGGCCGTCGGGCTCGAAGGCGAGCTCGGCGGTGCCGCCGAGGTCCGGACCCAGCCCCTGCTCGATCAGCCGCGAGCCGAAGCCGCGCCGGGCCGGCCGTTTCACTCGCGGGCCGCCCTGCTCCTTCCAGACGATGTGCAGCCGGTCCTCATCGCTCTGCCAGGCGATCGACACCCGTCCTTCGTCGGCGGAGAGGGCGCCATATTTGGCGGCGTTGGTGGCGAGCTCGTGCAAGGCCAGCGCCAGCGCCAGCGACGCTCGCGGAGTCAGCCAGAGGGGATCGCCGTCGAGATCGAAACGGCCCTGGTCGCCGCCGAGCGGCGCGGTGGCGTCGCGGACGATCCGGTCGAGCGCCGCTCCGCCCCAATTCTGTTCGGTGAGAAGATCGTGGGCCCGCGACAGCGCCATCAGCCGTCCCTCGAAGCGCGAGCGGCCCTCGGCAAGGCCGATGTCGCCGCGCAGGGTCTGGAAGGCGATGGCCTGCACGGTCGCCAGCGTGTTCTTCACCCGGTGGTTGAGCTCGTTGATCAGCAGGCGCTGCCGCTCCTCGGCGCTCTTGGCTTCGTGGATGTCCTCGGTCGTCGCGTACCAGAGCAGGATATTGCCGTCCGAATCGCGCCTCGGATAGGCTCGCGTGCGAGCCCAGCGATAGCCATGATCGACATGGCGGATGCGGTGCTCGACGTCGTAGGGCTCGCCGGTCTCGAGGCTCTTCGCCCATTGCGCCAGGGTGCGGTCGACGTCGTCCGGGTGCATCGCCTCGCGCCAGCCGCCGGCGAGGCCTTCGGTGCCGGTCCATTCCCGCCAGCGGTTGGCGATTCGGTGGACCCGGCCGTCGGGCAGCGCGGTCCAGGTGACCAGCGGGTTGAGCTCGACGGTGTGGCGGTAATGATCTTCGCTGTCCCGCAGCGACTGCTCGGCCTGGGCGCGCGCCACCGCCGCGCCGGTGCGTTCGGCGACGTCCCGGACGATCGCCGCCTCGGCCCGGCTCCACCGCCGCGGCTCGGGCGCGTGGACGTAGAGCAGGCCCTTCAGCGCGCCCTCCTTGATGATCGGCGCGGTGACGAGCGCGCGCACGCCCAGCGCGTCCCATGGCGCGCTTTGCCCCGATTCCGCCACCGCGTGCAGGTCGGGAATGGCGAGGGTCTCGCCCGCCTTGAGCAGCCTCAGCGCTTCTCCGAACGAGCTCAGCACGCCCTTCTGACCGGCGAGACTGCCGATCGTGGGATCGCGGGTCCAGTCGCTGTGGACGACGACCTTGTCCTCCGCTTCGTCGACCTCGCCATAGCCAACCCGGGCGGCGCCGAGATAGCGGCCGAGCAGCTCGGTCGCGGCGCGCTTCACTTCCTCCGGATCGCCGATCCGCCGCAATCGGTCGGCCAGGCTGATCTGGAAGGAAAGCCGGCGCTCGGCGGTGACCGTTCGGGTAACGTCGTTCGCCTGGGCGAGGACGCCCGATACCGTCCCGTCGGTGTCGACGAGCGGGGTCAGGTTGCAGTTCCAGCAGAGTTCCGCGTCGGCGCCGTCGCGGCGGAGGGTCAGCGGCTGCTCGTGGAGGAAGGCGCCCTTGCCGGTCTCTTCGACGCGCCGGATCATCGGCTCGATGACTCCCCAGACGTCCGCCAGCGCTTCACCGCCCGGAATGCCCTGAGAGCCGCCGAGTAGCGACCGCCACGCCGCGTTGCGGACGATCAGCCGCTTCGGTCCCCAAAACAGGGCGCTCGGCAGTGCCGAGCGGAGGCAGAGGTCGGCGGCGAAGCGGAGGCGATGGTCCCAGCCCTCGACCGGACCCAGCGGCGTCTTCGCCCAGGCGGCCGCCGCGGCGAGCGGGTCGCCCGGCCGGTCCGGATCCTGAAGCGGAAGTGAAGCCATGCGACGCATCCCCGGGCTCGCCCGAATTCTCCCTAGCGCGCCGAAGGCTAATCGTAAAATGTTGAAAAGGCTTTTGCCTTCAGGCGAGCGCGGCTTGTTTTTCTTCGGCGATGCGGTCGATCTCGGCGCGGCTCTTCTTCTCGGCGGCCGATTTCAATTGCCCGCAGGCGGCCATGATGTCGCGCCCGCGCGGCCGGCGGATCGGCGCCGAGATGCCCGCCTCGAAGACGATTTCCGAGAAGCGCCGGACCCGCTCGTCCTCCGAACATTCGTAGGACGCGCCGGGCCAGGGGTTGAACGGGATCAGGTTGACCTTGGCCGGCAGCTTGTACTTCTTGATCAGCCGGACCAGCTCGCGCGCATCCTCGTCGCGGTCGTTCTTGCCCTTCAGCATCACATATTCGAAGGTGATCCGGCGGGCGTTGTTGGCGCCGGGATAGGCCGCGCAGGCTTCAAGCAGCTCTTCGATCCCGTATTTGCGATTGAGCGGCACGATCTCGTCGCGCACTTCCTTGGTAACCGCGTGGAGCGACACGGCGAGGTTGACCCCGATCTCCTCCCCAGCGCGCGCCATCATCGGCACCACGCCCGAGGTCGAAAGCGTGATGCGCCGCCGCGACAGGCCGAGGCCGTCGCCGTCCATGACGATCTTCAGGGCATCGCGGACGTTGTCGAAATTGTAGAGCGGCTCGCCCATCCCCATCATGACGATGTTGGAGAGCATTCGCCCCTCGGCCGAAAAACCCGAGGTCGTCTGCGTAGCAGACGATGAGGGCCATTCGCCGAGCGCGTCGCGGGCGAGCATGACCTGGCCGACGATCTCGCCGGCTTCGAGGTTCCTCACCAGCCGCATCGTCCCGGTGTGGCAGAAGCGGCAGTTCAACGTGCAGCCGACCTGGCTCGAGACGCACAGCGTGCCGCGGTCGGCGTCCGGGATGAACACCATCTCGAAATCGTGGCCGTCGCGGGTCCTCAAGAGCCACTTGCGGGTGCCGTCGGTCGAGACCTGCTCGACCACCACCTCCGGCCGGCCGATCACGAACCGCTCGGCGAGCCAGGCGCGCTGCGGCTTGGCGATGTCGCTCATCGCCTCGAACGCGGTCGCGCCGCGATTGTAGATCTGGCGCCAGATCTGCTTGGCCCTGAGCTTCGCCTGCTTCGGCTCCAGCCCCGCCTCGGTTAGGGCCTCTCGAATCCCGTCCTTGGACGGCCCGACCAGGTCGGCCCGCGCGTCCGCGCCGGCGAAAGCCGGGCGCGGCACGGGCACCGGGTCGATATGACCGGGGATGGGCATCGGCGCTGTCATGATCGGCTCCATCTAGGCGCGAAGGCCTGCGATTTCCACCCTTGCTCAGGGCTCGCCGACGACCAGGACCTCGAACGAACCGGGGATCATCTTCGGCCGTTGTCCCGCCGCCGCCGGCGCCGCCGCGCAAATCGGAAGCGCGAGGAGGGCCAGGGCGGCAATCTTTCTCATGATATCCGCTCCTTAGCGTCCGCTGCCGACGTGAAGCACCGTCTCGCGACCGTCCTCGATTTCCGCCACGCTGCCCTGGGGCAGGTTGGCCGCGACCGGTGCCGCGCACTCGGGATGCGGCTCTGCGCCGGTCAGAAGTCCGCGCAGCACCCGGGACGACATTCCGTGCATCAGCACCAGCCGGTCGCGGCCCTCGCCGGCGGTCTCGTCGAGCCAGGCCGAGAGGCGCTCGGCGACGTCGGCATAATCCTCTCCGCCGGGCGCGCGGCGGACGAACAGCCAGGTCTCCGAATCGAAGACGGGCCCGCCCGCGGCGACGATGTCGCGATAATAAGCGCCGCTCCATTCGCCCATGCCGATCTCGGCGAGGCGCGCGTCGGTGCGGGCGGCGTGCCAGTCGAGCTCGAGATGCTCGGCGATCACCGCCAGCGTCTGCAGCGCCCGGCCGCTCGGCGACGACCAGAGCGCGAGCGGCGGCCTGGCCCCGAGCCGTTTCCGCAACGCCTCGCCCATTTCCTCGGCCTGGGCAAAGCCCGCGCGGGTCAGCGGCGTATGGCCATCGTCGCCCTGGATCCGGCCGGCGGCGTTGAATACCGTCTCGCCGTGCCGCGCGATGAACCAGCGGGCCACGATCACCGGGCGCAGGCGATGGCGGCCGCGTCGATCGCCGTCGCCGCGCCGCGCAGGCGGTAGAGGTCGCGCATCGTTCCGCCGCCATCGCTCCGGGTTTCCACGCTCATCGCCACGCCGGTGCGCATCGCCGCGACGATCGCCGCGTCGGCGCGCGCGTCCGGCGCCCAGGCGTCGGCGCCCCCGCCGATCAGCTGGAAGGTCCGCTCGTCGATCCTGAGCAGGATCGCCGAGCCCGGCCGCTTGGGGCGGGCGAAGCGGAGGGCGATCTGGCCGCGCACGCCGCGCGACGGCACGAACGAGATCGCGGCGAAGGGCCGGGCCCTGCCGGCGCGGGCCGGTCCGTCCGGCTCCGCCACGGCCCGGCAGCCGCCGCCGTCGCGCAACGCCGCCCAGCTCGAAAAAATTCCGATCGTCTCGGGCGCCGCCTCGGCCGAAGTGCCAACTATCAGCGCTGAAAGGATAAAATTGCGGGGCCGAACCATCGCCGCGATCCTGTTCGGCTTGTGGCCCGGGGGCAACAGGAAAAACGCGTAGGGGGCATTCATGCAACCTTTCGCGCCCCCGGTCGCTAGGGGGCCCCTCAGGGGGAAATACGCGAAACGAGTGAAAAATGGAGTTTATTGCAATGCGTAAGTTGATGTTTGCCGCCCTCGCCGCCACCGTTCTGGCGACCCCCGCGATGGCGCAGGACCGCGGCCCCTACACCGGAGTGCGGGTCGAGGGCTTGGTCGGTTGGGACCGCCCGCAGTCCAACGGCGACCATGCCGACGGCCTCGCTTACGGAGTCGGCCTCGGCTACGACTTCCAAACTGGCGGCGCCGTTCTCGGAATCGAGGGCGAGGCGTCGGATTCGACCGCCAAGGAATGCATAAACAGCTTCGCCATCGCCGGCGACCGGCTGTGCAGCAAGACCGGGCGGGACCTCTATGTCGGCGGCCGCGTCGGCGCGGTCGTCGGGCGCTCGACTTTGCTCTACGCCAAGGCGGGCTACACGAACGCCCGCAGCGAGGCGACCTACAATTCCAACCTGGCCGGTTCGACGATCGCGCGTGCCCACGACACTCTCGACGGCTTCCGGGTCGGCGCGGGCGTCGAACAGGCGGTCGGCCGCAAGGCGTTCGTCAAGGCCGAGTATCGCTACTCGAACTACGAGCAGGGCGTCGACCGCCACCAGGTGGTCGCCGGCCTCGGCATCCGCTTCTGACCTTCGGGTCCGGGCGAAAGCCGAAGAAAGGAGGGCCGGGGCCGCGAGGCTCCGGCCCTTTTTTCGCGCTCGGGCGGAACCCCCTAGCCGGGCCGGGCCCGCCGCTCTAATACTCGTCGAAGGTGCCACTTTCGGGGGTTTCGATGAAGGCGACGATTGAACGGGCCACGCTGCTGAGGAGCCTCGGCCACGTCCAGTCCGTGGTGGAGCGCAGGAACACCATCCCGATCCTCTCCAACGTGCTGATCGAGGCCAGCGAGGATGGCGGCATCCGGCTGATGGCGACCGACCTCGACCTCCAGGTGGTCGACACGGTCGAGGCCAATGTCAGCCAGCCGGGCGCCACCACGGTCTCGGCGCACACCCTGTTCGACATCGCCCGCAAACTGCCCGAGGGCAGCCAGGTCGAGCTCGCCGCGGCGGAAGGTAAGATGCAGGTCAATGCCGGCCGAGCCCGCTTCAACCTCTCCACTTTGCCGCGCGACGATTTCCCGGTGATCGCGGAAGGCGAGCTTCCGACCCGCTTCGAGCTGCCGGCGGCGACCCTCCGCCAGATCATCGACAAGACCCGCTTCGCCATCTCGACCGAAGAGACCCGCTATTACCTCAACGGCATCTTCCTCCACGTCTCCGACGAGGCGCAGCCGGTCCTCAAGGCCGCGGCGACCGACGGCCACCGCCTCGCCCGGGTCACCGTGCCGCGGCCCGCCGGCGCCGAGGGCATGCCGGACGTGATCATCCCGAGGAAATGCGTCGCGGAGTTGCGCAAGCTGCTCGACGAGGTGGACGGCACCGTGCAGGTGTCGCTGTCGGAGACCAAGGTCCGCTTCGGCCTCGGCAACGCCATCCTGACCTCGAAGCTGATCGACGGCACCTTCCCCGATTACAGCCGGGTGATCCCCACCGCGAACGACAAGTTGCTCCGAATCGATCCGCGCAGCTTCGAGGAGGGCGTCGACCGCGTGTCGACGATCGCGAGCGAGAAGACCCGCGCGGTCAAGATGGCGCTCGACCGCGACCGGGTAACCCTGTCGGTCACCAGTCCCGAGAACGGCACCGCCGCCGAGGAGGTGCCCGGCGACTACAGCGCCGACGGGCTCGAGATCGGCTTCAATGCGCGTTACCTGCTCGACATATTGGGCCAGATCGAGGGCGACACGGTCGAGATGCACCTCGCCGACGCCGCCGCGCCGACCTTGCTGCGCGAAAACGACAAGGCGCCCGCTCTCTACGTCCTTATGCCGATGCGGGTGTGACGGTGCGGCCGCTGCTGCTCGCCTGCGCCCTGGCTTCGCTTTCGGCGCCTTTCGCTGCGGTCCCGGCCGTCGCGGCCGAAGCCGCCGACGCGGCGCACCGCCAGAAGGCGCTCGCGCTCGCGCAGACGGTGCAGTCGCAGGAAATCGCCATCGACAGCTCGATGGCGGTGATCGACAGCCAGATGGTCGACGCGATGATGGCCGATCCGGACGTCAAGAAGCTGGAGGCGGCGCATCCCGGTGCCGTCCGCGCGATGTGGGAGGGCGCGAAGCCGGTCATGCGGCAGGAGCTCGTCAACAGCCTCCCCGATCTGTGGCAGCATCTCGCCGACGTCTACGCATCCCACCTGACCGACGCGCAGATCGACGCGACCACCGCTTTCTTCCGAACGGCGACGGGCCACAAGTTCCTGCTGCAGATGAACAAGCGCGTCGACGTCCGGCCGATGGTCGCCGACGCGACGGCCGGCGAAGGCAAGATCCGCCAGCAGACCTACGAGAACGGCGCGAGCGCGGCAGCGATCGGGGCGATCGGCGACATGAGCGACGCGGAGCGGGCGGAGATCGCCCGCTTCCTCACCACCGACGCGGGCCGGGCGCTGGGCGCCACCGCGCCCGACGTGACTCGAACCGGCCTCGAGTGGATGAATCGCACCGACAGCGCCGCCCAGGCGCGGGTCGGCGCGGCGATGAAAGCGGCCCTCGACCGCTTCCTGGCCCAGCACCGCTAGGCTCCTGCGCCGTCCGCCAATGGTGGCCGGTCCAGCCGATTGCCGCTAGGAAGCGGCATGGCCCTCAGCCGCCTGTCGCTTTCGGACTTCCGTTCCTATGCCGACGCCGTGATCGCTCCGGGTCCGGGGCTGGTCGTGCTGACCGGCGAGAACGGGGCGGGCAAGACCAATCTGCTCGAGGCCGTGTCCCTGCTCTCGCCGGGCAGGGGTTTGAGAGGCGCGAGCCTGGCCGAGATGGCGCGCAGCGGCGGACCGGGCGGCTTCGCGGTGGCGGCCCGGCTCCCCGACGTGGAGATCGGCACCGGCATTCTTGCCGCGACCCCCGACCGACGGCAGGTTCGGGTCAACGGCGCGGCGGCCTCCGCCACCTCCCTCTCGGAATGGCTCTCGATCCTCTGGCTGACGCCGGCGATGGACCGCCTGTTCCAGGAAGGCCCGGGCGGACGTCGGCGCTTCTTCGACCGGCTGGTGCTGGCGCTGGACCCCGGCCACGCCGTCCATTCCGCGCGCTACGAGGCGGCGATGCGGGCGCGTAACAAGCTGCTCGCCGAGCCCGGACCGCCGGACGAGGCGTGGCTGGCGGCACTCGAGGCGCGGATGGCCGAGCACGGCGCCGCGATCGCCTACGCGCGCCGCGCCGCCGTCGCAGAGTTGGAAGGACGGCTGGCCGCCGCGCCCGACGGTCCCTTCGCCCGACCGCATCTGGCTCTGGAGGGTGGCGAGGAGGCGTCCGCGCCCGCGCTCCGCTCGAACCGGACTCGCGACTCGGCGGCGGGCCGCACTCTGGCGGGGCCGCATCGGGCCGATTTGGCGGTCAGGCACGCCGGGAAGGATCAGCCGGCGGCGCTCTGCTCGACAGGGGAACAGAAAGCGCTTTTGCTCTCGATCGTTCTCGCCCACGCGGAGCTTGTCGCCGACCGAGCCGGCCGCCGCCCCGTTCTCCTCCTCGACGAAGTGGCTGCCCATCTCGACCCCCGCCGCCGCGCCGCCCTGTTCGAACGGCTGGAGGCGGGCGGCGGGCAGGTATGGCTGACCGGGACCGAAGCGTCCCTGTTCGAGGGGATCGGCACCGCCGCGACCCGTTTCGAGGTGCGCGGCGGCGCCGTCTTTCCCGCCTAGCGGGAGCGGGTCTGGCCGCGTCGATCTAGGGGCCAAGTAGGGCGCCCGCGCCGCCGCCCTCAGCGGGCTGGCAGAGCCTGCAGCCAGTTGATCACTTCCTGCTCGAGCCGGATCCGGGCGCCGGACCAGCCGTGGTCGGTGGCGGCGTGGATCGTCGAGACGCGGGCGCCCGGTATCGCCTTCACCCAGGCCGCGAGCGATTCCGCGGCCGGTGCGAGGCCGTCGTCGGAAGTGAGGACGAGCAGCGGCTTATCCGCCAGGCCCGCCGCGCCCGGAGTCCAGTCGAAGGCCGCGGCGTTGGCCAGCACCTCGTCGGCCATGGTGTCGGCGGTCACTCCGGCGAGACTCTCCATATTGTCGGCCATCAACGCCACGGCGTCGGCCCGCTTCATGGCGCGGCCGCCCATGTTGGCTGCCGAGATCAGAATGGCGCCGGCGAGGTCCGGGTCGCGCTCGGCGGTCATCGCGGTCACCCAGCCGCCCATCGAATGGCCGGCGACGACGATCCTTTTCGGGTCGATGGCGAGATGGGCGGCGTTGGCAGGGTCGCGCAGGTAGGCGAGCACGGCACGCGCATCGTCGAGATTGCCGGCGAAGCGGAACGGGCCCGGGCTCCCCCACGAGCCGCGATAGTTGAACGTCACCACCGTCCACCCCGCACGGCGCACCGCCTGGGCCAGGTCGAGATTCTTCTCGTTGCCGGGGAGGCCGTGCATCAGCACGAGGACTGGGTGCGGACCCAGCCCGGCCGCCGTGTAGGCGACGCCGTTGATCCTGACCCCGCCGGTAGGGATGTGGAGCACCTCCATCCCCGCCGGATGGGCCTTGTCGTGTGGCGGATCGGTGTAGATGGCGGGGTTGATCCGGGCCGGCGGCACGTGGCCGAAAGCGGGAGACGCCAGCGCGATCAGGGCCAGCGCCGCTAGTCTGTTCCTCATCGACTTCCTCCCCTTTCTCGGCATGTTGCACCGCCGAAAAAACCGGCCCGAATCCGGCCATTTTCCTTGGGTTTCAGCCCGCCCGTCGCTATATGCTGAACATGGCAACATCCCCCAGCGAAAACAGCTACGGCGCCGATTCGATCAAGGTGCTGAAGGGCCTCGACGCGGTCCGCAAGCGGCCCGGAATGTATATCGGCGACACCGACGACGGATCGGGCCTCCACCACATGGTGTTCGAGGTCTCCGACAATGCGATCGACGAGGCGCTCGCCGGCCATTGCGACCTCATCCGGATCATTCTGAACCCGGACGGGTCGGTCTCGGTCGAGGACAATGGCCGCGGCATCCCGACCGGAATCCACGCCGAGGAGGGAGTCTCGGCGGCCGAAGTCATCATGACCCAGCTCCACGCCGGCGGGAAGTTCGAGAACACGTCCGACGACAATGCCTACAAGGTCTCGGGCGGCCTCCACGGCGTCGGAGTCTCGGTGGTCAACGCGCTCAGCGAGTGGCTCGACCTCACCATCTGGCGCGACGGCGAGGAGCATCACATGCGCTTCCGCCACGGCGATGCCGAGGCGCCCCTGGAGCGGGTCGGCCCGGCGCCGGAGGGCCGGAAGGGCACTCGGGTCACCTTCCTCCCCAGCGCCGAGACCTTCAAGATCACCGAGTTCGACTGGGACCGGCTCGAGCATCGCTTCCGCGAGCTCGCCTTCCTGAATTCGGGCGTCCGCCTCGTCCTCACCGACGCGCGGCACGAGGAGGAGCGCGAGATCGAATTGTTCTACGAGGGCGGCATCGCCGCCTTCGTCCGCTATCTCGACCGCACCAAGACCGCGCTCATCCCCGATCCGATCTCGGTGGCCGGCCAGCGCGACGAGGTCGGCATCGAGGTCGCGCTCGAGTGGAACGACAGCTATTACGAGCAGGTCCTCTGCTTCACCAACAACATCCCGCAGCGCGACGGCGGCACCCACCTCGCGGCGTTCCGCGCCGCGCTCACCCGTACCCTCAACAATTATGCCGAGCGCTCAGGCCTTCTCAAGAAGGAGAAAGTGAGCCTCACCGGCGACGACATGCGCGAGGGGCTGACCGCGATCGTCTCGGTCAAGCTGCCCGATCCCAAGTTCAGCTCCCAGACCAAGGACAAATTGGTCTCGTCCGAGGTCCGCCAGCCGCTCGAGAGCCTGATGGCCGACAAGATGGCCGAATGGCTCGAGGAGAATCCGCAGCACGCGCGCTCGATCGTCCACAAGATCATCGACGCCGCCGCGGCGCGAGAGGCGGCGCGCAAGGCGCGCGAGCTCACCCGCCGCAAGGGCGCGATGGACATCGCCTCGCTGCCCGGCAAGCTCGCCGACTGCCAGGAGCGCGACCCCGCCAAGTGCGAATTGTTCCTGGTCGAGGGCGACAGCGCCGGCGGTTCGGCCAAGCAGGGGCGCAACCGCGAGGTGCAGGCGATCCTGCCCCTGAAGGGCAAGATCTTGAACGTCGAGCGCGCCCGCTTCGACCGCATGCTGTCATCGAAGGAGGTTGGCACGCTGATCCAGGCGATGGGCACCGGCATCGGCCGCGACGACTTCAACATCGAGAAATTGCGCTACCACAAGGTCGTCATCATGACCGACGCCGACGTCGACGGCGCCCACATCCGCACCCTGCTCTTGACCTTCTTCTACCGGCAGATGCCGGAGATCATCGAGCGCGGTCACCTCTTCATCGCCCAGCCGCCGCTCTACAAGGTCGCCAAGGGCCGGTCCGAGGTCTACCTCAAGGACGATGGCAGGCTCGACGATTATCTCGTCGACGCCGGCATCGGCGCGATGGTGCTGGAGACCGCCGAGGGGACGCGCTCGGGCGAGGACCTACGCCAACTTGCCGAGCATGCCCGACGGGTGCGCAGCCTGATGCGCTACGTTCCGCGCCGCTACGATCCGATGCTCATCGAAGCGCTTGCACTGTGCGGCGCGCTCAATCCGCATCTGCGCGACCGCGCCGGCGCCGTTGCCCGAACCGCCGCCTGGCTGCAAGCCGGCGACGCGGAGGCGCAATGGACCGGCGAAATGGGTGCCGACGGCGACTATGTGCTTCGCCGCCTGTGGCGCGGGGTCACCGACCATCATATCGTCGACCACAAGTTCGTCGCCTCGGCCGAGGCGCGCAAGCTGCACGGCCTCGCCGCCGAGCAGGCCGCCGCCTACGCGGCTCAGGCGCGGCTCGTCTCGCTGAAGGGCGCCGCGGCCGCGGCCGCCGAGGAGCCGGCGCCGGAGGAGGACACGCCCGGCGCCGCGCTCGGGCCGTCGTCCGACAAGGCGCCCGACCCGCGCGGCAGCCTCGTCCGGCGCCCGACCGAATTGCTCGAGGCGATCCTCGCCGCCGGCCGAAAGGGCCTGTCGATCCAGCGCTACAAGGGCCTCGGCGAGATGAACGCCGACCAGCTCTGGGAAACGACGCTCGATCCGGACAACCGCTCGCTGCTCAGGGTCGAGGTCGCCCAGGCGGATATCGCCGACGAGATCTTCACCCGCCTGATGGGCGACGTCGTCGAGCCCCGCCGCGACTTCATCCAGGAGAATGCGCTGAACGTCGCCAACCTGGACGTTTAGGCGGCCGCTCAGCGCTTCGTCTCGGCTCCGAAGATGAAGGAATAATCGGAAGCATAGGCGCCCGCACTCTGGCGTGTGATAAGCCGGAGTCCGTTGCCGCCGGTCTGAAGCAGCTTCGGAGTCGCAATGCTCGCATAATTGGCGTGGCAATCCATGCACGAAGCGGAGCTCTGCTGGAACGTCTCCAGCGATGTGTTGGCGACGATCTGCCCCTTGCCGCCCTTGGCCCCCGCCGGGACGGGGTCGCCCATCGGCAAGGGCAGCCTGGACTGGGCCTGCAGCCTGACGCTCTTCTTCGGCCACTGGACGTTGATCAGCCGATAGTAATTGAACACCGAGCTCGGCGCCTGCCGGGCGAGCAGGCCCCACACATAACCCGTCACCGTATTGGCGGTGTCGTCGACCGGATTGAGGCGCGTGACCTGCATCGGCGCATCATAGGGGTCGCACTTGGTAGAGCCGAGCAGGCAGGGGGTCGGCGGCGCGTTGTGAACGCATTTGTAGGCGTTCTTCGACGGGTCGCAATCCGGGTTGAAATAGGTGTAGCCGGGCGACGGCTTGCGCTGTCCCTGCGTCGGCAGCCTGGGCGGCGACCAGCCGTTGGTGCCGCCTTCGTCGGGCGAATTGTCGATCTGCTCGAACGTCGCCCACAGCCATTGCTGCGCGCCGGTGGTCTTGCGCAGGATATGAAGCCCGACCAGGCCCACCGTTGCCGTCACGCTCTTCCTGGTCCTCGGATCCCAGATCCGGGCCGTCGCGGTCTTGTAGCGATAGTCGAGGCTGTGGTCGTCCGGCAGGCGGATCCACGCCGCCTTGATCTCGATCGAGCCGACCCGGTCCGGGCCGCTGAAGGTCGCCTGGCTGCCGGTGCAGTCGGTGTCGATCCAGCCGAAGACGCTGCCCGACGGCAATGTCATTCCGCCGATATGCCCGCTCGGCGGATGAGTCTCGGGATCGGGCTTTCCGACCTGCGAGGCGCAGGCGAGCTGCCCGGCCCGGGTGCGCAGGTCGAAATTGGGCTGGGTGATGAACTTGTATTCCGCGTCGTTCAGCCGGATCTCGTAATGGGTGACGTCGCCGCGCTGGCTGGTCAGCCAGTGGTGGCCGCTCCCGGCCTGGAAGATGTCGCTGAGGTCGATCGTTCCGAACTTGGAGATCCGGCTCAGCTGCTTGACGCCTCCGGCCTGGGGCGCGGAAGACTTGCCGCCGAAGACCTCGGCCGCCTCGCGATAGGTTTCCCAGACCGTCGGGTTCGGATCGCGGGGCTTGCCGAAATCCTTTGCCGTGGCGCCGGGCGCGGTCGGCCAGTTCAAGGCGATGAACGACTGCCAGGCGAAGCAATCGACCGACGCGCCCGCACCGGCTGCGGCAGAGTTGCCGGCGCTCAGCGGAAGCGTCGGCGCGAGCTGCGGCGCAGCGCCGTTCGGGCACGGAGAGCCGCCGGTCGAAGCGGACGCGTTATGGATGTCGCCCTGCTGCCCGGACGGTCCCGTGCGATCGCAGCCTGCGAGGGCCATCGCCGCGCCCAGCGCAAAGCAAAGGCTGGCACGCGCAAAATAATTGTTTTCGCTGGAGCCGCGCATCGCCTTGCTTCCTCCCCCCTAAGGACCGAGGCGTTCGGCCTCGTCTTACCCCGACTGAAGCGGAACTCGCGGCGATCCGGTGAGATCGTTGCGGAGACGAAGCTATTACAGGCCCACGGCGTGCTCAAGTGAATTGATCGGCCGGGTTTCACGCGCCCGGCTTACCGGTTAGCCTGCGCCGATGGAGGAGGCTTCGTTCGAGGGCGCGCTGTTCATGCCGGCTTACCGGCCCGCCGCCCATGGCCGGTGGGAGGTCGTGATCGGCAATTTCGGCTTCGCGCCCGGCTATTGGAGCGGCCCTTCGCTCGTGACCGGCCTGCCGGCCCTGTTGCGCGACGGCGAGACCTGGATGTCGATTTCCCCGCTCGAGATCGAGAGCGAGGAGATCGGAATTCGGGCCGCGCGCGGCCATGTCCTCATCCTCGGCCTCGGTCTCGGCTGGGCGGCGGCCGCAACGGCCTGCGTGCCCGGGGTGACCCGAGTCACCGTCGTCGAACGGGATCCCGAGGTGATCGCCCTCCACCGGGCGCTCGACATCTTCTCGCAGCTCGACCCGGAAGCGAGGACGAAGCTCGAAATCGTCCTAGGCGACGCGTTCGATTACCGTCCCTCCGAACCCGTCGACCTGATGATTCCGGACATCTGGCAGCCGCTGGTTGGCGGCGATCGTGTGGCCGAGGTGCGGCGGATGCAGGCGAGTATCGGCGCCAAGGCCCTCTACTTCTGGGGGCAGGAGCTCGAGATCGCGCGTCACGCCGCGGCGGCGGGACGGCCCTGTGACGACGAAGGCGTCGCGGAGACCGCCGCG
This sequence comes from Sphingomonadales bacterium, assembly GCA_034668385.1. GTDB lineage: Bacteria > Pseudomonadota > Alphaproteobacteria > Sphingomonadales > Sphingomonadaceae > Allosphingosinicella. The sequence goes on from JAXDPL010000140.1 coordinate 18,228, forward strand.
GCCTTCGGTCTGCCGCTGGTCGGCCCGGGAACGCCCGGCTATGCCGCCAAGGTCGCGGCCGCCGCCGAGCGGTGGATGCGCGGCCGCTGGCTAGCCGGCTCGCAACTTTAGGTGCGGCTCAGATCGTCGTCGTCTCGTCCTGCGCCTGCGCTTTCGAATCGTCGTCGCCCGCGGCCGGAGCGCCGGCCGACCAGCGCTCGGCGAGGCATTTCGCAAGCGCGCCGACCGCCGCCTTGCTGCCGGCCAGCGGAAGCGTGTCGAAATTGTGCCCGTTCTGGCTGATCCGCATGCCCCGCGCGCTGGTGAAGGCGGTGAGGAAGGTTCCGCTGGTCCGCCCGCCCGGGGCGACGGTGAAGAACAGGCCGGGCCCGTCGCTGTCGATATGCGCCCGGGCCGTCGCGTCGACCGGATAGGCCCTGGCGTCCTCGAAGCTGAGGCTCAGCGCGTAGCTTCGCCCGTCCTGGAGGCTGCTCCACTCCCGGTTCTGGAGCAGGAAGGCAAGCTTGTCGGCGCCCGCGAAGCCCCAGATGGTCAACATCGTGCCTTGTGGCGACGTCGCCTGCACCATGCAGCCGTTGGGCATGGTCGCCAGCGCCCATCCGCCCATATTCTCGTCATTCTGGCCGAACGCGGCGGCGGAAGGAGCCGCGAGCAGCAGGACAGCCATCATACGCCGGAACATACTGGCTCCTTTCGGCCCCGCCGCGTCAGTTCCTGTTGGAATCGGAAACCAGCGGTCTCTGCTTTGGTTGCAGCGCTGCGATCGGCCCGCCGCTAGTCAGGCCCGCTGTGGCCGTCCCTCCCGAGTATTTCCTCCGCGACCCGGTGGGTGCGTTCGTTGTCGACATCGATGGCCAGGCGGCCATCGCCCGCCACCAGGGGGCGGATCGCGATGCCGAAGCGGCGGGAGAAGTGGCGGAACATGCCTTCGAGGGTCAGAAGGCGGGAGACGTAAAGCAAAAGGGTGGAGAGCCCCAGGGCCTCGACCGCCCGCCTCTTGTGCTTGGCGAACTGGCCGCCGAGGCGGAAGCTCTCGGTCGCCTGGAGCGCCTGCGGGCCGCCCAGCCAGAACAGGTTGCAGTTCGAATAGGCGCCGCCGCGGAACGCGTAGAAGCGGCGCTGGCCGTCGGGATGGGCGGCGAGGATGTCCTGCTTCTCGGCCATCATCGCGACCGCGTCGGCGCCGGTCTTCACGCCTTCCTCGTGGATCGAGCGAATGCCCTCCGGAGTCATCAGCACATTGTCGGCCGTGGTGATCAGCAACGGGAATCCGGTGGTCCGGCTCGCCTCCACCACGCTCTCGACGATGTTGGATCGCGCCTCGAGCGGCGTGAGTCGCCCGGCGGCGGCCAGACGCGCGACGGTCGGCTCGCCCGAAATGGCCGAAAAGTCGTCGACCGAGACGAAGAGCGGGGCGTCGGGCCAGGCGGTCTCGGCGATCCGGAGCACGCGGCCCACCATCGCCTCGCCCCTCAGGGGCACCATCGCCTTGTGGCTGACCCCCCCGGCGACGGCGAGCGGATCGGGCGCGGCCGAACGGCGGCCGGCGAGGACGAGGATGGCGGGGCTCATCGGCTCGCTAAGCCGGTCCGCCGCGGGCTTGGCAAGCCCCTAGCGGCCCGTCGACGCCCTGCCGCCCTTGTCCGCCAGATCCACTAGCCGCAGGAACTCACCGCGCCAATAGTCGCCGGCAGCCGACGAGGCCGCGAGCCTGCGCGCGTCGGCAAAGGCGAAGTCCTTGAGCCACGGGTCATGCCGAAGCTTCTGGCCGAAGCCCGCGACCGCGGCGGCGAAGGCCGTGTCGCCCCGGGGCGGCCCGGCCGAGGCGACCAGGCTGGCGGCGATCGGCTGTTCGATCAGCTTCGATTCGCTCGCGTCCGGAAGCTTGTAGCGCAGCCGCAGCCAGGCGAGCTGGCCGTTGGCAGCGCCGGCCGCGTCGCGCCGGTTCACGGGAAAGTGCCGGTCGGGAAGCCAGCCCTTAGCGCCGGCGGGGACGATCTCGTAGAGCGCGGTCACCTGGTGGCTGGCGCCGATATCGCCCGCGTCGACCTTGTCGTTGGAGAAATCCTGCTCGGTAAGCGCCCGGTTCTCGTAGCCGATCAGCCGGTATTCCCGCACATAGGCCGGGTTGAACTCGACCTGCACCTTGACGTCCTTGGCGATGGTGAAGAGCGTCGAGGAGAGCTCCTCGCCCAGCACCTTCTGCGCCTCGCGCGGGCCGTCGACATAGGCGTAATTGCCGTTCCCGTGATCGGCGATCTGCTCCATCATCGCGTCGTTGAAATTGCCGGTGCCGAAGCCGAGCGTGGTCAGGGTGATGCCCTTGTCGCGCTCCCGCTCCACCATCCCGATGAGCGCGCGGGTGTCGGTCACTCCGACGTTGAAGTCGCCGTCGGTGGCGAGGAAGATGCGGTTGATCCCGCCTTCGATCCTATTCTCCTCGGCGATGCGGTAGGCGAGCGCGATGCCCTCGCCGCCGGCCGTCGAGCCGCCGGCCTGGAGCCGCGCGAGCGCGGCGACGACCTTCGCCTTGTCGTAGGTGGGCGGGAGGACGAGGCCGGCATTGCCGGCATAGACCACGATCGACACCCGGTCCCGCGGCGTCAGCTGCTCGGCGAGCAGGGCGAGCGAGCATTGGACGAGCGGCAGTTTGTCCGGCTCCTCCATCGAGCCCGAGACGTCGACGAGGAAGACGAGGTTGGCCGGCGGCCGCTCGCTGCGCGCGACGTCATAGCCCCTGAGTCCGATCCGCAACAGCCGGGTCTCGGCATTCCACGGCGTCACCGCGACGTCGGTGGTGACCGAGAAGGGGCGCGCGCGGTCCGGCGGCAGCGGATAATCGTAGCGGAAATAGTTGAGCAGCTCCTCGGTGCGGACCGCGTCGGGCGGCGGCATCTCGCCGGCGGTCAGCATCCGGCGGACGTTGGCGTAGCTGCCGGTGTCGACGTCGACCGCGAAGGTGGAGACCGGCGCGTCGGCGACCGACTGGATGGTCGAGACCGGATTCGCCTCGTAACGCTCCCGGTTCTCGGGCGAGCGCTGATAGCCGACCTGGGCGCTGTTGAGGACCGTGATGGGCGTGGGCGAGGAGAGGTTGGGCTGCGGCAACCGCGAGCCGGTGATCACCACCTGCCCGGGAGGTGGCGGAGCCGCCACCGGCGGCGGCGGCGGCGGCGGCGGCGCGAAGGCCATCGTGCCGCTCGTATAGGCCTCCTGGTCCCGCACTCGGAAACCCTGCAGGATCCGTTTGCAGAACCGATCGGGATCGACGGTCGCGGCGGCCGGCTTTTCGCGGACCGGCGGTGCGGCCATCGGTGTGGAGGCGGGTGCGGCCAGCAGAGCGGCGACCGCGAACATGGGAAGCAGGCGCATGATCTCTCCTCGGCTCCTGACGATGTAACAATATTACATCATGGGCCGGGATGGCAACCGATTTCAAGCAGCGTTCGATCGGCTCAGGCCGCGCGGGCGCCGATCGCTTTGTGGCGTCGGCGCTGGACCGACGAGCCGAGGCCGATCGCCTCGCGATATTTGGCGACGGTGCGCCGGGCGATGTCGAAGCCCTTGGCGCGGAGCAGGTCGACGAGCTGGTCGTCGGAAAGGATCGCATCCGGGCATTCGACGGCGATCAGCGCCTTGATGTGGCTCTTCACCGCTTCCGCCGAGACCGCCTCGCCGCCGTCGGCGGACTGGATGCCGCTGGTGAAGAAATATTTGAGCTCGAACAGGCCCCGCTCGCAAGAGAGATATTTGTTCGAGGTCACCCGGCTGACGGTCGATTCGTGCATTCCGATCGCTTCCGCCACTTGTCTCAGAGTCAGCGGCCGGAGATGGGCGACCCCGCTTCGGAAGAAACCTTCCTGCTGCTTGACGATCTCGCTCGTCACCTTGACGATGGTTCGGGCGCGCTGGTCGAGCGCCTTGATCAGCCAGTTGGCGCTGGCGAGGCAGTCCGAGAGCCAGGCTTTCGACCTGCGGTCCTGCGGCCCGCTTGCGAGCTCGGCATAATAGCGCCGGTCGACGAGCAGCTTGGGCAGGGTGGCGCCGTTGAGCTCGATCGCCCAGCCCGTCGCGCGCCGAGCGACGAACACGTCCGGTATCACCGCCTCGACCCGCTCGCTTTGGACGAAACGGCAGCCCGGCTTGGGATCGTAAGCGCGAAGTTCGCGGATCATGTCGGCGAGGTCCTCGTCGTCGACGCCGCAGATCCGCCTCAGCGCCGGCAGATTGCCGCGGGCGAGATAGTCGAGATTGTCGATGAGCCGCGCCATGGCGGGGTCGTAGCGGTCCGCCTCCTTGGCCTGCAGCTTCAGGCATTCCGAGAGCGAGCGGGCGGCCACTCCGGCGGGGTCGAAGCCTTGCACCACCGCCAGCACCCGCTCGACGTCGCCGAGCGGAACGCCGAGCCGCCGCGCGAGGTCGAGCGGCGCGACGAGGAAATAGCCGGTCTCCTCGATCTGCTCGATGATCGCGGTGGCGATGAGGAGATCGGCGCCGGAAAGGCGCTCCCCGGCCTGGGCGATGAGATGCTCGTGGAGCGACAATTCGTCGCATGCAAAGCTGTCGAAATCCGGCCCTTCGCCCTCGCCGCCGCCTCCACCGAGGCCTTCCAGCCCCAGCCCGCCGTCTAGCCCGCGATCGGACGCGCTGTCCTGATGGATGTTCTCGTCGTTCAGGTCCATGTCGAGCGGCGCGTCGCCGGCGCCCTCGCCCTTCATCACCAACTCGTCGACGGTCGCCGGCTCGCTGTCCGGGAGATCGGGCGCTTCGGTTTCCGCCGCGGCATCGCCGGGCCCGTCCTCGCCGTCGCCGTCCGCGGTCTCGAGCAGCGGATTCTTGTCCAGCTCCTCGGCGATGAAGCTTTCGACCTCGAGGTTCGAAAGCGCCAGCAGCCGGATCGCCTGCTGGAGCTGCGGAGTCATGACCAGCGACTGGCTCTGCCGAAGGTCGAGGCGCGGCCCGATGTTCATGAGTGCGCGTCATCCCAGCGAAAGCCGGGGTCCATTCCGAGTCCGTACAGTCCCGCGGCAGCATGGATTCCCGCTTTCGCGGGAATGACGGTGAGATGCCGTCCTCGCCTCGCCATCACAGCTCGAAGCTTTCGCCCAGATAGAGGCGGCGGACGTTGGGGTCGGCAACCAGGGCTTCGGGGCTGCCGGCGAACAGCACCTGGCCGTCGTAGATGATGCAGGCGCGGTCGACGATGTCCAATGTCTCGCGGACATTGTGGTCGGTGATGAGAACGCCGATGTCGCGCTTCTTCAGCTCGCGGACCAGCTCGCGAATGTCGGAGATGGAGATCGGGTCGATTCCGGCGAACGGCTCGTCGAGCAGCATGATCGACGGCTCGGCCGCCAGCGCTCGGGCGATTTCGCAGCGCCGGCGCTCGCCGCCCGACAAGGCCATGGCCGGGGCGTCGCGCAGATGCGCGATGTGGAACTCGCCGAGCAATTGCTCGAGCCGCTGGCGCCGCACCGCCTTGTCGGGCTCGGCGACCTCGAGCACGGCGGAGATGTTCTGGGCGACGGTGAGTCCGCGGAAGATCGACGTCTCCTGCGGCAGGTAGCCGAGGCCGAGGATGGCGCGGCGGTACATGGGCAGGCCGGTGATGTCGTTGCCGTCGAGCAGGATCCGGCCGCGATCGGGTTTCACCAGCCCCATG
>JAXDPL010000141.1:0-40133 GCA_034668385.1 Sphingomonadales bacterium
CACCAAGATCAAAGATCTGCGCACGGGCCTTGCCGGCAAGCCCGAGAAGGAGAAGCGTTTCCTGCACCAATATATGACGCTGACGCGCGCTGACCTGTTTTTCGCTGATAAGGCGGTCCTAGTCGAAGGTCTGAGCGAACGACTTATGCTACCTGCGGTCACGGCGAAGTTCGAGGCCGCCAATCCGGATTCGCCCAAGCTCTCAACCCAATATACCTCAATCATCGAGGTGGGCGGCGCATTTGCCCATCGCTTCGTCGATCTTCTGGAATTCCTTGAGCTAAGAACGCTTATCATTACCGATCTCGACGCCACGTTAGTCGCAGGCGGGGCGGCATGTCCGGTTCATCAGGGCGGCTCGACGAGCAACGCGTGCATCAAGAGCTGGTTCGACGAGGAGCCGCTCACGCTCGCGGCGATCAACGCCAAGGACGATGCGGACAAGCGCAAGGGATATAGCCGCATCGCCTATCAGTGTCCCGAGGTACCGGGCGGACCCTGCGGACGAACTTTCGAGGACGCCTTCATCCTCGCCAACGCCGAAAAGTTCGGCCTTACCGACGGAGATCCCGCAGCACTTGAGATCGCAGCGCGCGCTAGGGCGGCCGAGTTCAAGAAGTCGGACTTTGCGCTGACCTATGCGATCGAGGATCAGCATTGGGTGGCACCGCGCTATCTTACGGACGGCATCGCCTGGCTCGCGGCAGACGACCTGCCCCCCGCCGATCCGGTGCTCGCGGTGGCGATCGCCGTTGCCGTTGATGCCGCGCAGGCCGCCCCCGACGCAGGGGAAGCCCCGGCAAATGGCTGAAAGCCCAGCGGAACAGGCAAGCCGGATCGCACTTGAGCGGGTCTACGCCGCCCTCAGCGAAGGCCGCAGCTTTCGGCTCGAGGCCGGAGCTGGCGCGGGCAAGACCTATTCGCTGATTAAGGCGCTCGAGTTTCTCATCGCAAAATATGCCCGCGAGATGCCGCGGCGCGAGCAGCAGATCGCGTGCATCACTTACACAAACGTCGCGCGGGACGAGATCTTGGCGCGCATCGATCGGCATCCGATCATTCACTGCGACACGAACCACGGCTTCTGCTGGTCGTTGATTAGCGGCTTCCAGCGCCAGCTACGCCAGCTCGTCGCGGCGATGCCTGCCTGGGCCGAGCGCCTTGCCGAGGTAGAAGGCATCGGCGAGCGGGCGGTAGAATACAACCTTGGGCACAGATCGGTGCGAGACCATGCGGTCTCGCTCCACCACGATGACGTGCTGCCGCTTACCATCTCCTTGATGGAGCATGCGAAATTTCGGCGCCTAGTCGCTCAACGATTTCCGATCATTCTCATCGACGAGTATCAAGACACCGATGCCGATTGGATCGCGGCGATCAAACAACATTTTCTCGGTGTCGAGGGCGCCCCGCTGTTCGCCTTCTTCGGCGATCATTGGCAGAAGATCTACGGTAACGGTTGCGGCAAGCTCGACCACCCCGCGGTCGAGGAGATCGACAAAGGCGCCAATTTTCGCTCGGTCCAAACCATCGTCGACGTTCTCAACGCTATGCGCCCCGAGCTTCCCCAGTTTGTCGAGGATCCCAATGCGCCCGGCGATGTCCGGGTCTTCCTGACCAATGACTGGGTAGGAGCCCGGCGGACTGGCAACCACTGGGGCGGCGATCTGCCGACTGAAGCCGCGCACCATGCGCTCGATATGGTGCGCGCTGAGCTTGAAGCTGCCAGCTGGGACATTACGCCCGAAAAGACCAAAATCCTGATGCTCACTCACCGCGTGCTCGCCGCCGAACAGGGGTATGCCAGCCTGCCCGCTGCCTTCCGCTACAACGAATCCTTCACTCGCAAGGAACATCCCTACATCTCGTGGTTCGTCGACATGCTCGAACCCGCCTGCGAGGCATTCGCCGCGCATCGCTATGGCGAGATGTTCGAAGCCCTCGGTGCCGGCGTGCCCCACCTGCGCCGTCCGGCCGACAAGCAGGCTTGGTCGGATGCCATGATGACGCTCCTTGAGCTGCGCGAGCATGGCACCGTAGGGCAAGTGATATCCCATCTCCGCGCAAGCCGTCGGCCGCGGCTTCCGGACGCGATCTTGGATCGGGAGCGTGAGCTTGATGCGCTTGACCCGCAGGCTGGTGAAGAAGTGCGCCCCGTACTTGCGGAGATCGAGCGCCTGAAGGCTGTCAGATATAGCGAAATCGTAGCCCTGCGCCGTTATCTCGCTGGTTCGTCGCCCTTCGAGACTAAGCACGGCGTAAAGGGAGCTCAGTTTGAGAACGTGCTCGTCATCGTCGGGCGCGGGTGGAACATTTACAACTTCAACGAGATGCTCGAGCTCGCCTCGGCTCCCGCCATTCCGGCCGCGCGGCAGGAGGCATTCGAACGCAATCGAAATCTTTTCTACGTCTCCTGCTCCCGCCCTCAGCGTCGCCTCGCCGTACTGTTTACGCAGAAATTGTCTCCTGTTGCGATTAGCACGTTGGAACACTGGTTCAGCGCCGATCACATCGAGACGCTCCCGATTTGAATCCAAGCGCTTGCAGACGAGGCTCTTGCTAACGACGGGAGAAGTGAATGAGCAGTGTCCAGCAGATCATCGATGCATTCGAGCTTCTCTATACTGGACTGCGTGATCCCTCGTTTCGCAAATCGCTGCCGCTCGACAAATGGCCTGAAAAGAAGTTGTTGCCGCTCGTTCGGACCTTTCTGCTCGGCTATTTCGGTCCGCGAGCCCGCCCTGAACATGTGACCGCCCTTCCCGGCGGCCTCAGCGGCTACGGCCGCGTAGATTTCCTCGTCTACGGCGTCGCGGTCGAGATGGCGGTCCGCCGCCCCGGGTGCCCTAAGGCTGACCTCTTGCCACGGGTTAATCGCACCGAGATGTTCAAGCTGATGAAGCACTCCGGGCGGGCCGTCCTGATCCTGTTCGACTTCGCCAAGGCCCCGCTATCCTTGGATGACCTAGCGCACTACCGCCGAGTCCCAAGCATGGGCGGCGGGAACCATGCCAAATCGCCCTTCAGCGTTGTCTATTACAGTCTCACCAGCGAACCCGTCCGCCTTAATATTCGGGTCTAATCCCTCCGACGCCGCACTACACGCGGCACCGTCACCATCCCTCTCGAGGAGCAGTCCAGAACTTGTTTGACGCCTATAGTCGGGCCATAGCCTAACGCGACTGAAGCCGACGATGACAGCTTATGCCCTGGTTTTGGCGGGGGATGACAACTTATACCCCTGAAAATGACACCGCCGCCGAGGGTTCAGCTGCTAAGCTGTTGATCTCTCGTGCTCTCGATGACAGCTTTTGCTCGGCCTGACACAGCGGTACGCTGACATCCCGCATTCTCGAGTCGGCTCAATGACCGGCCGGAGCAAGCCTCGCCCGAGGCGCCTCGCGCAGCCGCGACACGATGGCGGCGCGACGGCGTACGTTGAGCTTCTCGAGAATGTTGTGGACGTGGTTCTTCACCGTGGCCGGACCGATGCGCAGATCGACGGCGATCTCCTTGTTCGAGAGGCCCTCGGCGATCAGGGCTGCGACCTGGCTTTCGCGCCGAGTCAGCGGCGCAGCGGAATCGGTGCGGGTGACGGCGAGCGACGCGAGCCGGTCGCACATCATCGCGGCGACCCGCGGCGAACAGGCCAGCTCGCCGCGCAGCGCCCCGAGCACCGCGGCGACGAGGACGTCGATCGTGCCGTTGCGGTCGACGAAGGCGACCAGCCCGGCTTCGGCGCAGGCGATCACGTCGCCGCCTTCCTCGGAAATCCCGAAGCCGATCAGGCGTATCGTCGGGCTGTCGGCATGGAAACGGCGGGCGAGCGCCAGGCCCGCGGCGGTGGAAGCGTCGACCAGCAAGGCACAGGGCGCGAGCCTGAGCGCGATCGCGAAAGATTCGGCGCAACTCGCCGCCGCCGCCACATCGAGCCGGCCGTCGCGGCGTAGGCTGGCCGCGAGTCCTTCGCGATAGAGAAGCACATCGCTTGCGACGAGGATGCGCGGAGCTGCTCCCGCTCCGGGCATCGGCCGAAGCGCCGCCCGTTCAGACCCACCCACTGATCCCTCCCATCGCCCCCTCAGCGACCGAACGGATTTACGGCTGTAGCTCCCACGCCGCCGGCCCTCGTTCGAGGCATCGCTTCCGGCGAAGAAGCTCCACCCGCCTCCCTTCAAGGCAAATGTAGAATCCAACATCTACCAAGAATCCTGGTCGCTGGAAATGATAATCGGACGGATTCGGAGGTGTTTCCGGTCACGCTATCTTCCCGATACATAAAGGTCACCCAAAGGGGGGGACCATTCGGTCCGGTGGACTTTCGGGAAAAGTGTCGCAGCGTCGATACTTGACCCGCTGCGGTCGAAACTTGGCGAGCACCGGTGCAGGGCCGAATGGCCCCCGATCCTCTTCGACCCTTTTTCATGCCGGCCGGCGGATTTCGGCGCGGCGCGACGCGACGCATGATCCGCCTTTGCAATTCATGGGGAATCGTGAGCCCGATTCGCATCCAGCTTGGACAGATGCCGGCGTTGCTGAGCAGGATCGTCGACGACCTGCTGCTTCGCGAGCCCGACATGCTTGTCGTCGGCCGTTCGCCGGACGGAGACCCCCTTCGCGAGGCCCGCGACAACCGCGCCGACATGCTGATCACCCAGGACGAATATGGCGGCGGCGGCACCTGCCTCGAAACGATCCTTGCGTCCCCGCCCCTCAACATCCTGGCCATTTCTCGCGACGGCCTGACCGGTGCCCGCATCAGCCTGTCGCGCCGCCCGGTCAATCTCGGCGCCGACGGCCGGGCCACGCTCGCCGAGGCGATTCGCGGCCTTGCGATGGACGGCTGATGGCGCGCACCCAGGGAATCGCCGCGGTCAGCGCTACCCTGATGGGTCTGCTGCGCGATCGCTATCCCCGCGACGAGTTCGGGGTGGGGCTGGGGTTTGAGCTCTATCAGGCGCGCAACTTCAACGCGCCGATGAAGGAGGGAATCGCGATCTGCCTGTGGCGAGTCGCGCCCAATACCAGCCGCCGCAACTTCGTCACCCGCACCGACTCGCTCGGCCGCCGCTTCCGCGGCTCGCTTCCGATCGACCTCTTCTACCTGATCGTGCCTTTTGCCGAGCAGGCGGAGCGCCAGCAAAGGCTGCTCGGCTGGGTGATGCGGGCGATGCACGAAATGGGCACGCTCGCCCCCACGCAGCTCAACCATTATCTCGCCGAAAGCGACGTGTTCGCCGAGGCCGAAAGCCTCGATGCGGTCGGCGACCCGCTCGCGGTCGCCGACTATCTGACGCTCTGGGACCGGCTGAAGCATCTGCCGCCGGCGGCGACCTACGTGCTCAGAATGCTGCTGCTCGATTCCGATATCCCGATCGAGGAGCATCCGCTGGTCGAAGAGCGCGATTTCGACATGGGCGTGCCGGCGCAATGAACGTCGCCATCCCTCCGGTCCGCATCCTCGAGCGGATCACGCGCCCGGCGCCGTTCGGGATCGTCTTCTGGGATTTCGCCACCGGCGCGCCGGTTCGCGACGGCCTCGACATCAGCCTCACCCTGCTCAGCCGCCCCGCGCTGACCATTTCGCTCATCCCCAACCGCAACGGAGTCTGGGTCGCGGCGCGGCTGCCCGGGCGGACCGACGCCGAACTCGCCGCCACCGCCGACTGGTCGACCTTGCGCCGCCCCTACCGGATCGAGGTGGCCGACACCGCCCACCGCTTCCTGCCGCTCCGGCTCGATGCCGAGCTTCCCACCGGAGGCCTGTACGAATGGCCGGCCTGGAGCCATTTTCCGCAGGGGCCGCTGCGGCCGCTCAGCGACGCCCTTTCGCCGCCGCACGTCAGCCCCGGCCGAATCCCGCTCTTCTCGGCGCCCGAGCGGAAGGTGGCCGGGCCGCTGGCGGAGGTGCGCTGCGAGCTGCTCGACGCCGCCACCGGTCTTCCCGCCTCCTGGGCGCTGGTCGCAGCCAGCCATGACGGCGCCGTCCGCGGCCTCGGCCTCGCCGACAGGATGGGCCGGGCCACCCTGCTCTTCCCCTATCCGGAGCGCGAGCGGCCGTCCCTGAGCTCGCCCCCGGCGATCACCGACTTCCGCTGGCCGCTGGACTTCGCCGCTTTTTACGATCCGCCCGCCGGTCCGGTCGCGGACATGCCGGACCTGGCCGCGATCCTCGGCCAACTCGACCATCCGTGCGACCTGTTCGCCTCGACCCTCTCGCCGCCGGCGCCGCTCGGCCCGCGGCACCTCAGCTTCGGCCGCCCGCTCGTGCTGCGGACCGCCGATACACCGGACGGACCGTCGTCCAGCCTGATCCTGGAGCGGCGATGAGCGATCGAGGAGGAGCATCATGCCCGAATATCTAGCCCCCGGCGTCTTCGTGGAGGAGGTCTCCTTCCGCGCCAAGTCGATCGAAGGCGTATCGACGACGACCACCGGCTTCGTCGGCCCGACCCGCTACGGCCCGCTCGATATCGAGCCGGACATCATCACCAGCCTGGTCGAGTTCGAGCGGGTCTATGGCGGCAAGTCGCAGCTCGTCTACGACAGCGGAACGGTCGACAATTACATGTGGAACGCGGTCCGCGCCTTCTTCGAGGAGGGCGGCAAGCGCCTCTACGTCAGCCGCATCTTCAACCGGGCGGCCGACACCGGAATCGCCGCGCCGGCCGTGTCGCCGCCAAGCAGCCTCGACGTCAGCGCGCGCTTCCCCGGCGAGGCCGGCAACGGACGGGTGACGATCACCCTTTCGCTCGGCCCCAACCGGCTGGCACCGACCGACAGCGGAGTCGCGCTGCGCGCCGCGAGCGACCGCGATCTCGTCTATATCAAGGGACCCGCGATCGACGGATTCTATCTCGTCCTGCGCGACTCCGCCCACAAGACCTGGCGCTTCTCGCCAACCGGGGACGATCTCGCCACCGCCACGCTCGAGCTGCAGGCCGATCTCAACAACCCCACCGGCATCAGCGTAAGGACGGTCACGGCTTCGGTCGTGTTCGAATCGGCGAGCGGGGACCTGCCGACCTTCGTCGCGACCGAGCTTCCCCTCGATCCGCTGCACCAGACCGCGGGCTCGCCCGATTCGATGTTCGCCCATTTCGCTCGCGAGCCGGCAAGCCTGTCGCGGGCGCGCAGCATCCCCATCGTCATCGACCAGCCGCCAGCGTCGGCTACGGGGCTCGGCGTGCTCGCGACGATCGCGGGACTCTATGTGGCGCCGACGGCGAGCCCGCCGGACGCGGGCCTGGATGCCAATCTGACGACAGGCGGATCAACGCCCGCCCCTGCCGCGCAGCGCTCGGTCGTGGTTCTGCTCCAGGGGGGCAATGACGGCGCCGTCCCGGACGCGACCGATTATGAGGGCGAGGTCAACCCGGCGAACGACCGGGCCACCGGCCTCAAGGCGTTCGAGGCGATCGAGGACATCTCGATCGTCGCGGCGCCCGGCTCGACCCTCGTCGACAATGACCAGAGCCGATCGACCATCGGCCTTCTGATCAGCCACGCCGAGCGGATGAAATACCGGATCGCCGTCATCGACAGCGCCAAGGGCCAGACGATCGCCGCGGTGCGGGCGATGCGGGCCCAGTACGACAGCAGCCATGCCGCTTTCTATTATCCCTGGGTGCGGATCATCGATCCGGTCACCCAGCACGAGAACCATTATCCGCCGTCGGGTTTCGTCGCCGGCATCTATGCCCGCAACGATATCGAGCGGGCCGTCTACAAGGCGCCGGCCAACGAGGTGGTCAACCTCGCCATCGGCTTCGAGACCTTGATCAACAAGTCGCAGCAGGAGGTGCTGAACCCCGAAGGCGTCAACTGCTTCCGCTTCTTCGAAGGGCGCGGCATGCGCCTCTGGGGCGCGCGCACGATGTCCAGCGACCCCGAGTGGAAATACGTCAACCTGAGGCGCTACTTCGCCTATCTCGAACGGTCGATCGACAAGGGCACCCAATGGGCCGTGTTCGAGCCCAATGGCGAGCGCCTTTGGGCCAATGTCCGAAGCACCGTCGCCGACTTCCTGCTCAACGAGTGGCAGAACGGCGCGCTGCTCGGTGACAAGCCCGAGAAGGCCTATTTCGTCAAATGCGACCGTTCGACCATGTCGCAGAACGATCTCGACAACGGCCGCCTCGTTTGCCTGGTCGGCGTCGCAGCGCTGCGCCCGGCTGAATTCGTCATCTTCCGCATCGGCCAGTGGACGGCCGACCGCAAGATCTGAGGAGCTGAGCCATGGCCACGCTACGAGAGACGCCCTACGTCCAGTTCAACTTCCTGGTCGATATCGGCGAAGGCACCGAAGGACCCCAGGCCGGATTCCAGGAGCTCTCCGGAATCGGGATGGAGGTCACCGTGTCGGAATACCGCACGGGCAATTCCAAGGAAAATTCGGTGAGGAAGATCACCGGGATGAACAAGTCGACCGACGTGACGATGAAGCGCGGCGTGATCGGCTCGCTGAACCTCTACAAATGGCTCGATCAGATCCGCAACGGCGATCAGGACGCCCTTCGCACCGTCACCGTCTCGCTGATGGCCGAAGACCACAGCGAAGCGGTCATGACCTGGAAGCTGATGCGGGCGCGGATCATCAAGAGCACATTCGGGCCGCTCAACGCCAAGGGTCCCGACGTGGCGATGGAGGAGATGGTCCTCGCCTACGAACGGCTCGAGATGGAATAGGCCCATGTTCGGCGGACATCGCCTCCCGGGAGTCGCGTTCGAGACGGTGCCGCCGCCGGCCCCGGAGGCGTTGCCGCGGATGGACGTCGCGCTGTTCGTCGGCTTCGCCGAGATGGGGCCCGTCCACCGGCCGGTCGCGATCGACGACGTCGCCGCCTATCGGCGGACGTTCGGAGGCGATCTGCCTTTGGCGCGGGACCCGGAAAGCGGCGAGACGCTGACCGCCGCTCTGGCTCCCACGGTACGGGCCTTCTTCTCCAACGGCGGCCGCCGCTGCTGGGTGATCCGGGTCGCCCGAACGGCGGCGCTGGAGGCGCTCTGGCGCGGCGGGCCGGATCCCGCGGCAAGCGGGATCGCCACGGCCGGCCGGTTCGTGCTCCCCGGACTGCTCGCGCTTGCGCCGGACGGGACGGTGGGGCCGGCGCGGGCCCAGGCCCGCAGCCTCGGTTCCTGGTCGGACCGGCTGGCGGTCGCGGCGCGCGGCGAGCGCGTGCCGTTCGCGCTCTCGGACCTGACCAGCGGCGCCGGCCGAGCGACCTTCACCGCCGCCCGCCCGCTCCCGCTCGGCGCTCTGATCGAGCTGACCGACTCCGCCGGCCTGGTCTATGCTCGGGTGGACCGGATCGCGGGCCGCACGGTCTCGGCGGCCTGTCTGGCGCGGTTCTCGCCGGTTGCCGCCGCCGGCCCGAGCGAGACGGTCAGCGTCCGCCTTCTCGACGGCGCCGGGCCGCACGCGGCGCTGTTCGATCCGGTGAACGGCCATCTCACCTTCGACCCGCGCCCAGCCGCGATCGTCCCCGAACGCTGGCTGACGGTATCGCGCAGCGGCGGCGACATGCTCTTCCTCATCCGATCCATTTCCGGCGCGACGGCGGCGGGGCGCGGCTGGACGGTGGGTGCCGCCACGGGCGTCGCGAGCGATGCCTCCGCCGCGGAAGCGACGATGGGGCTCAGGATCGACGACGGCCGCGGCGAGACCCGCACGGCGGGCGCCATCGGCCTCACGCCCGGCAGCCCGGACAATTGGTGGACCAACCTTCCCGACGACGCCCGCGCCGCCGGCGATTCGAACCCGACGCTGCTGCTCGCCCGGACCGGCGAGGAGGCCGTCCAGCCGCCGCTGGCCTGGCTGCCGCTGGGCCTGACCGGAATCTTCTCCGGTGCCGTCCGGGCGATCGACGAAGGCCGCACCGCGCTCGAACGCGACGGCCTGTCGCGCTTCGACGCTGAGCTGTTCCTCGATCCGGAGCTGGCCGGCACGCGCGCCGGGCAAATCGCCGCCGAGGCGGAGCGAATCCTCTACATTGTCGGCCGGCCGCTGTTCGGCCTCCACGGCGGAATCGGAATCGCCGACGGCGCGGAGTTCAACCCGGTGAGCCTGATCGCGGCTCCGGACGCGATCCAGCCCGGATGGACCGAACGCAGCCAGGAGACTCTGCAGAATCCGGCCGGCGGGGCGCCGGCGCCGTCGCACTGGTTCGACCACCGGGGCCCCTGCGCAGCGGTGCCCGAGGGCGGCAACGACGCGGCCGCGCCCGATTTCTCGCGCTTCCTCGATTGCCGCACACGGCTGCTCGCGGCGCCGGTCTTCGACCCGATCGAATCGCCGCGCCCGCCGGGGCCGGTGCCGCTCAGCTGGTCCTCGGTCGGGACGGGGGCGACCTACGTGCTCGAAATGGCCGCGCTCGCCGATTTCCACGGCGCCGAGACGATCTACCGGGGCAGCGTAGCGGCCCATGATTTCACCGCGCGGGTGGAGGGCCATTATTATTTCCGGCTGCGCGCCGAGCTCGACGGCGAGCTGAGCGCTCCCGCCGTCGCCGGAGTGGCGGTGCGAGGCTCGGCCTGGGACGGCCTCATGCCCGCCCAATATTCTCCCGCCGCCTTGCTCTCGGTCCAGCGCGCGCTGATGCGGCTCGCGGCGGGCACCGGCGAAATGTTCGCCTTGCTGTCGCTGCCGCGCCATTATCATGCGCCCGAGGCGATCGAGCATGGCCGCCGCCTCGCGCTGTGGCGCCAGGGCGGCTTCGGCGATGCCGACATGTTCGACACCAACGAGCGGCGCGTCCTCTCGTTCGCGGCGCTTCACCATCCCTGGATCGTCTACCGGGCCGGGGATTCTCCGGAGCTCGCCTCCGCGCCGCCCGACGGGGCGGTCGCCGGCATCCATGCCCGCCGGACGATCGAGCGCGGCGCCTGGATCGCGGCCGCCAACGAAGCCTTGCGCGACATCGTCGCGCTCGCGCCCGCGATCGGCGACGGCGACTGGCCGGCGCTCGATGCCGGCCGGGTCAACTTCCTGCGCCGCGACGCGCGCGGCTTCCTTCTGCTCGACGCCGATACCCTCTCCGACGAGTCGGAATGGCGGCAGATCAACGTGCGCCGGCTGATGAGCCTGCTGCGCCGAGTCGCGATCCGCCGCGGCGCCGCCTACGTGTTCGAGCCGAATGGCGAAGTGCTGCGCCGGGCGGTCGAACGGGGCTTCACCCAGATGCTCGACTCGATGCTGCGCCAGGGCGCGTTCGTCGGCCGCACCCCGCAAGAGGCTTTTCGCGTTTCGATCGCCCCGACCGAGGCCGACCGCGACGGCGGCCGGCTGATCGTCGAGATCGGAGTCGCGCCGTCGCAGCCGATGCGCTTCCTCACCGTCCGCCTGGTCCAGTCGGGCGAGCGTTTCACGATCGCCGAGGAAGCCTGACCATGACCGACTATCCGTTCACCGCTTTCAATTTCTCGGTGGAGATCAACCTCGGCGGGAGCGGCGGCCCGCTCGCCGCGGCCGAATTTTCCGAGTGCGACGGCCTCGAAATGACGATGGACGTGAAGACGATTCGCGAAGGCGGCGCCAACGACCGCCCGGTCCGCGTCAGCGGGCCGGTCAATTATTCCAATCTGACCCTCAAGCGCGGCATGACCAGCAATCACGACCTGTGGACCTGGTTCCATGACTCGACCGTCAATCCCTGGCTGAGGGCCGATGCGGAGGTCGTCCTGCTCGGTGCCGACGGCAAGACCGAGCAGGCCCGGTTTCAGCTGACCCGCTGCATTCCTGTGAAGATGAAGGCGCCGGTGCTCAGCGCGAAGGACGGCGCCCTGGCGATCGAGGAGATGCAGATCGCCTATGAAACGCTGAAGTTCGTGCCGGGGAAAGGCCGATGACCGGGCTCGTCAAAGCCAGGCTGATCGAGCTGGACCAGAAGTTCCAGGAGAAGCGCGACGGGAAGAAGGTCACCGTCCAGTTCAATCCCGAGACGCTCAAGCTGACCTTCGCCAACGAGGTGGTCCAGCCGAAGGGGGGCGACCAGGTCGGGGGCAACAAGGGCCAGCAATTTATCGGCACCGGGTCGAGCAAGCTCGCCCTGACGCTCTGGTTCGATGTCACCGCGATGACCGAAAACCCCGTCAACGACGTGCGCCGCCTGACCGGCGACGTCCTCTACTTCATGACTCCGCAGCCGGACAAGGACGATGCCAACAAGCCCGTCCCGCCCGGAATCCGGTTCAGCTGGGGCTCGTTCCTGTTCGACGGCCTGGTCGACGGGCTCGAGGAAACCCTCGAATATTTCGATTCCGACGGAAAGCCGTTGCGCGCCACCCTCGCACTGACCTTGTCGCAGAAGATGCCGTTGGTCAGCAAGTTCGACGACGACGGCAAGCCGAACCTTCCCGGCCGGACGCCCTTGAGCCCGGCCAAAGCGGGCGACAACCTCCAGTCGATCGCCGGCGACAAGGGCAAGAACGGGGGCTGGCAGGCCATCGCCGCGGCGAACGGCATCGAGGACCCGCTCCGGCTCAAGCCCGGCCAGCTGATCAACCTCGAGGCCACCGCTTCGCTGGACGGGGCCTTCGGCGCCTCGTCCGTTGCTTCGGCCGGGGCCTCGGCCACCGCCGGCGCCGGGGCCGCGACGCCGCCGATCACCCTCCCCTCCGCCTCGACGCGCTTCGGCGTCAACTGAAAGGAAGGCCATGCCCGTCGTCATCAACGAATTCGAAGCGGTCGCGGAGCCGGCCCAGGCGCGCAGCGGCGATGCCGCCGCCGGCGCAGGCGAGCCGACTCAAACGCCGTTTCCGGCCGAGTTGCGCGAAGCGCTCCGCCAGCTCGCCGCCCGCCGCGCGCGGGTGCGGGCGCATTAGGAGCCGCCGCAAATGCCTCCCGCCTCGAACGTCGCCCTCCTCCCGTCCCGCCCGGCGCGGCCGGAGCTGGAGATTGACGGCCAGCGGCGGGCCATTCTCGAGGCGTCGCTGCTGTCGATGGAAGTCCACGATTCGGTCGACTCCATCGGCCGCGCCGAATTCAGCTTCGGCAATTGGGGCGGTCCCGATTCCCCCGGCTTCCAGCATTTCGACCGCAAGGTCGTCGAGTTCGGCAAGGACGTGGTGGTGAAGCTTGCCGACGAAATCGTCTTCCAGGGGCGAATCACCGCGATCACCGCCGACTTTCCCGAGAGCGCTCCGCCGACCGTCGGAATCCTCGCGGAGGACCGGCTTCAGGACCTCAGGATGACCCGGCGCAGCCGCAGCTTCGCCGACAAGTCGCTGGCCGACATCGTCCGCCAGATCGCCGGCGAGCACGGCCTCACCGCCGACGTGTCGCTGAACGGCCCCGCGACCAAGCTGGTCGCCCAGGTCAACCAGAGCGACCTCGCCTTGCTCCTCGACCTGGCCCGGCGCGAGGACGCGCAAATCTGGGTCGAGGACAGGAAGCTTCGCGCCGCCGCCACCCGCCCGGCCGACAAGGTCGAGCTGCGCTGGGCGGGCAGCCTGCGCGAGTTCCGGGTCGAGGCCGATCTCGCGCACCAGCGCACCGCTTTGGTGGCCGGCGGATGGGACGTGGGCGGCAAGACGGCGGCCACCCACCGCGCCTCCGACGAGTCGATTTCCTCGGAGGTCGGAAGCCTCGACGGCGGCGCCGGGATCCTCGCCGGCGCCTTCGCCCGGCGGGTCGATACCCTGGCCCACGGAGTCGTCCGCGACGCCCAGGAGGCGAGAGCGGTGGCGGAAGCGGGATACCGCCAGCTCGCCCGCCGGTTCGTCACCGGGCACGGAGTCGCCGAGACCCGGCCGGGGCTGAGGGTCGGCGCGACTCTGGCGCTCGCCGGTCTCGGCAAATTGTTCGACGGCGATTACCGGGCAACCCGGATCACCCACCGGTTCGACCTCAAGGAGGGCCAGCGCACCGCCTTTGCCTGCGAGCGGCCGGGACTGGGCCGGCCGTGAGCGGGCTGGTCGACATGGGCCGAGCCGAGGCGCGCTGCCACGAGCGGGTCGCCGGCGGCTGGGGCGGGCGCTGGTACGGAGTCGCTCCGGCCCTGGTGACCGACATCAGGGATCCCGACGGCCAGGGGCGGGTCAGGATCAAGCTTCCCTGGTCGCCGGACGGCGCGGGCGGCCAGGGCTTCGAGGCCTGGGCGCGGATCGCCACCCTGTTCGCCGGCGACAAGCGCGGCAGCTGGTTCGTCCCGGACGTCGACGACGAGGTGCTGGTCGCCTTCGAGCAGGGCGACCCGCGCCGCCCCTACGTCCTCGGCGGCCTGTGGAACGGCAAGGACAAGCCCCCCGAGAGCATGGACGGCGGCGGCCGCAATTTCAGGAAGACGATCCGCTCGCGCAACGGGGTCACCGTCACGCTCGACGACCAGGACGGCCGGGAAAGCCTCAAGCTCGAGACGCCCGGCGGGCAGACGCTGACCCTGAAGGACGGGCCAGGGGCCGTCACCCTCGAGGATTCAAACGGCAATTCGGTGAAGCTCGAGACCTCGGGCATCACGGTCACCGCCGCCGCCAAGGTGACGGTCAAGGCGAGCCAGGTCGCGATCTCGGCGGGAATGGTGACGGTCGACGCCGGCATGTCGAAATTCTCGGGCGTGGTGCAGGCCGACACGGTGATCACCAATTCGGTCGTCTCGGCGAGCTACACGCCGGGCGCGGGCAACATCTGGTGACCGCGCTCGCCCATCCGCTGACCTGGGCCTCGCCCCGGCCGCTGTGGCGCGGCGCCGCCGCTCCGGGACTCGCGCCCAGCCTCCTGCGCTTCGCCAGCGACGATTTCATGGATCAACTGCTGGCCGTGCTCGCCGTCGATCCGGGCCGGCTCGCCGATCATGTCGCCCATTACGAGACCTGGCGGAGCCCCCAGGGAGCGACGGCGGACAGCGACCTCATAGACCGCGTGCCCCTCGCCGAGCCGCTGCGCAAGCGGCGGCGGCTCACACGCCTCGCCAGGCCGCCGGCTCCGGCCGCGTCGCGGCCCCCCTCTCCCACCCTCAAGCTCTACCAGCCGGGCCACCAGCGTTACTATATCGCCTGCGCGACCCTGGCCTGCGCCATTCCCGGCCTCCCCGACCGAAAGCTCGGCGGCGGCCACGAGCAGGTCGGCTTCGTGCTTCGGCGCCTGATGCCGGCGACGCGGAACGCCGCGGCCGGGGCGCCGCTCCAGGAATATGCCTTCGTCAAGGACGCGGCCGGAGCGCGCTGGCAACGTGTGTCGGCGGACGACGACGCCGTGCTCGCGCCGGGCGAGGAGCGCCTCCCGACGTTCCCGCTCGCCCTCGAGGACGGCAACGGGATTCGGCGTACCCTGTGGGGCGGCCTGATCCCGGTCGGACGGCGCGAGGACTATATGAGCGCGGCCGTCACGCGCGACCCGAAGCCGCTCGCCGAGGGGCAGCAGGCCGCCCTCGCCGGGCTGGCGCCGCCACCGCGCCGCAACTCCAAGCTCGCCCGCACGGTCGAGTTCAGAACCGACTTCGCCGAGGGCTGGAAGGGCCTGATCCAGTCGGCGATGAAGGCGGCCTCCGACATCATCGCCGATGACAACAACGGCGGCGGACCGGGGTCCAACTCAGACAATCAGCAGCTTCGGATCCGCGGCCGCAACCTGCAGTTCCAGACGCACAGCTGGCTGCTCCTGCTCGACTTGTGGGCCTTCCTCAAGCGCCATCTCCCGACGGTTGCGACAGCCATCCAGAACCAATCGCCGGCCGGACTGAGCGGAGCGAAGCTGGACCTCTACAACTGGCTCTCGGCGGACCAGTCGGACCACGAAGCGATGGCCCACGGCTTCGAAGCCCTCACTGCCAACCCCTCGGGCCGGCCGCCCTACGCGCTGAGCATGGCCGAAGCGCTGCGCGGGCTGCTGGTCGGCGATACCGCCGCCAATCTCGAAAAAGTGGAGACCGACTATACGGATTCGCCCGGCGAACGCGGGCCGTGGCCGGCTTTCCATTATCTGCTGGCAGGGATCTCCAGCAATGGTATCGGCGGCGCCATCGATGCGCTAGGCGCGTTCCGAGCGCTGCCCGGCATTTCCCCGGGCCCTCCCGACGACGCGGACGTGGCGGCAATGACGATCCCGCTGACGGCGCCGCCCGAGCCGGCCGAGCCCGGCCCGGCGCCGTTCGACATCAATCTGGTCGAGAGGCTGACGGTCCTCGTCGCGCGCGCCCTCGACGCCACCGACGAGGCCGACGCTCGGCCGCTGCCGTTCGCGCAGCAGGTGGCTCAGTCGATGCAGGACAGCGTCGGCGACACCGGCAGGTTCCGCCTTCGCTTCGTCCACCTCAACGAGGATTGCGGGCCGCTGCATCCGCCGACCCTCTCGGAGCCGACCGAGCCGTTCGAACTCGCCAGCTTCTTCGATCCGGACGCGCCGGCCCGGCCCGTGCGGATCTCGCTGCCGATGGACACCAGCCCCGCCGGCCTTCGCAAGCATAGCCGAGGCACCGCCTTCGTCCTGTCCAACATGCTTTGCGGGCAGGTGCAGCGGGCGAAGGGGCACGGTTTCGTCGATCTCGTCCGGCACGTGCTGCCCTGGCCGCTTCACAAGGAAATGAGCGTGGGGGGCGGCAGCGGCGGTTGCAAGAACGGCAGCGTCGACATCGGCATGATCTGCTCGCTGTCGATCCCGATCGTGACGCTGTGCGCCCTGATCCTGCTGCTGATGATCGTGGCGGTGCTCGATTTCATCTTCCGCTGGCTGCCCTGGCTGATCTTCTGCTTCCCGGTGCCCGGCCTGAAGGGCAAGAAATGAACCCGTTCGGCAAGAGTCTCGGCTTTCCGCCGCGCGTCGGATCGGACGGGCGCATGCGCTGGTCCGAGGGCGAGACGAATATCCGCGAATCGATCCGTGTCGTGCTCAGCACCGACAAGAACGAGCGCATCGCCCTGCCGGATTTCGGCGCCGGGCTGATGCGATTCCTGTTCGAACCGAACAACAGCGCCACCCACGCTCGAATCTCGCACGCGATCAGCACGGCGCTGGCGCGCTGGGAACCGCGCATCGCGGTGGAGGACGTCGACGTCGCCGCCGATCCGGACGACCGGACGAGCGCGATCGCCACCATCGGCTACCGGCTGGTCGCGACCGGCGCGCGCGAGCGCACCAGCGTCGCCGTCCCGATCGGCTCGGCTGGATAGGGAGACGAGAAACCATGCCCCTTCCTGTCCCCGCCATCGATACCAGGACGTACCAGCGGCTCGTCGACGAAACGCTGGCGCGCGTTCCCATCCACACGCCGGAATGGACGAACTTCAACGCCTCCGATCCCGGCGTCACCCTGGTCCAGCTGTTCGCCTTCCTCGCCGAGGCGATGATCTACAGGGCCAACCAGATTCCGGCGCGCAACCGCGCCAAGTTCCTCGACCTCCTCGACATTCCGCTGCGACCCGCCAGCGAGGCGATGGGCCTCGCCACCATCACCAACGAGCGCGGGCCGATCGAGGCGACGACGATCGCCGCGGACACCGAGCTGCTCGCCGGCAAGGTGCCGTTCCGGACGCAGCTCGGGCTCGACGTTCTGCCGATCGAGACGCGGATCGTGATCAAGCGGCCGGTGGACGACCCTCCCCCCGAGCTGCTCGCTTATTACAATCTGCTCTACGCCTCCTATCAGGCCGATTTCCCCGTTTCGCCGAAACTCTACGAATCGATCCAGCTGGATCCCACCAAGGACGCGATCGATCTGGCCGCGACGACCGACCGCTCGCTGTGGATCGCCCTCATTGCCCGGCCGGACGACCGAGCCGCCGGCGAGGACCCGTGGCAGAAGGTCCGCGAGGCGCTCGGCGGCCGCACCCTGTCGCTGGGTCTGGCGCCGGACCTCGCCATCGAGCAGCGCGTGCTTCTGCCCGGCGGCGGCCGCCAGCAACCGAGCGACCTTCTCGCCTTCGAGCTGCCGCAGGTCGGCGCCGACGGGCTGATCGGCTTCGACGCCGACGGCGCACCCGCGCCCAGCTATCGCCGGCTCGAGGCCCGCCTCGATTTCGATCCGCTCACCGAGGCCGGAGTCGTCCAGATCCCGCTGCCGGATTCGGCCAGCCTGCGCAATTGGAGCAACCTCGATCCCCTGGAAGCCGGCGTCGGCGAGCTTCCTCCCGCCATCGACGACACGGCGGTGGGCGAGCGCATCATCACGTGGCTTCGAGTCCGAGCCACCGGGGGCGCCCGCGTCGAGCTGCGCTGGGCCGGCATCAACGCCACGCCGATCCGGCAGATCGAGCGGGTCCTGGCCGAGCCGCTGGCGCCCGGCGACGGCACGCCCGACCAGATCCGCCGCCTCGCCAAGGCGCCGGTCCTCGAAGGCTCGATCGCCCTTACCAGCATCGACGATCTGGGCGAGGAAAGGCGCTGGCAGGAAATCGACGACCTGCTGGCGGCGGGGCCCGAGCTTGCCATTCCCGACACCGTCGACCGGCGGCCGACCGACGTCTTCCTGGCCGATCATGAAGCAGGCCTGCTCCGCTTCGGCGACGGCCTGGCCGGGCGGCGCCCGTCCGATGGCGCCCGTCTGCTCGCCACCTACCTCTACACCGAAGGCGTCGAGGGCAATGTCGGGCCCGGGGCGATCAAGGGGGGCCCGCTGCTGCCCGCCGGATTCAGCGCAACCAATCCGATCAGGACCTGGAACGGCGCCGATTCCGAGACCGTCGAGGACGGCGAGAAGCAAATCCGCCGCTACCTGCAGAACCGCGACCGCGCGGTGACGATCGGCGATTGCGAGACGATCGCCTGGCGCGCGCCGGGCATCTCGATCGGCCGGATCGAGATCCTCCCGGCCTGGCACCCGAGCCTGTCGCCCGCGGCGCCGGGCGCCGCGCCGGGCGTGATCACCGTGCTCGCCATCCCGCGCTTCGACCCCGCCCATCCGAATGCGCCGCGCGCCGACCGCGGCTTTCTCGATGCGCTGTGCCGACACCTCGATCCGCGCCGCCTGGTCACGACCGAGCTCGTGGTTCGAGGCCCGATCTACAAGGGAATCTGGATCTCCGTGGGGATCGAGACTATCGGAGGCGCGTCGATCGCCGAGACCAGCGAGGCGGTCCGGCAGCGGATTCGGGACGCGCTGACGCCGCTCTCCGCCGCCGGCTTCGCCGACCAGCAAGGTCCGCTCTACGGCCCGCCGCCGACACCCGAGCAACGCGGCTGGCCGCTGCGCACCCCGGTGCAGGCGCGGGTTCTGCTCGCCGAAGCCGCCCGAGTCCGGGGCGTGCGCTCGGTGACGTCCGTCCTGCTCGCCGAGGGATCCGGACCCGCGGTCGAGACGGTGGCGATCGAAGGCATCGAGCTTCCCGAGATACTGGGAATCTCGGTGGTCGCCGGCGATCCGGTCGAACTGTCGAGCCTGCGCGGCGAATCCACTCCGGGCCCGACGGGCCCGACGGGGCCGAAGCGGCTGCCGGTTCCGATGGTGGCGGAGACCTGCTGATGCGGCCCGACGAATCCCGCTTCCACATGTTGCTCGGCCGGCGGGACTGGCAGAGATGCCGGTTGTGGGCGGACGGCAAGGAGACGCCGTTGGCGGACCTGTGGGGCCCCGACGCCGGCGCCCGTCTGCTCGGCCCGCCGGACTGGGACGCGGGCCGCGGAGCGCTCACCCTGGCCGAGGATACGAGCCTGCCGCCCGCCACCAAGGGCGAAGGCGCCCTGTCGCTCGCCGCCAGGCGCGCCGCCGCGGCCGACGCCAGCGGCAATATCTACTGGATCGGCGACGATCCGCGACGGCTCTTCGTCCGCTCGGCCGGAACCGGCCGGGCGGGACCCTTCTGGCCGGATTCGCGGGCCGACACGCGCAGCCGCGATCTCTTCATGCCGGCGGCCCCTCCACCGGTCGACGAGCGCCGCTACACCGCGCTCGCTTCTACCGACGACGGCTGGCTGCTCGCGGCCTTCGACGAGCCCGGCGGCGCCGGCCTCGCCCAGTTCGACCTGATCGGGGGCGGCGCGCCGAGCGACCATTATTGGCCTCCCGCCAATCTCATCCGGGCACGCGACCTGGCTGCGGGATGTTGCGGCGGCCTCTGGCTGCTCGACGAGGAGAAGCGCCTGTTCGAGCTCGACCGGGCCCTCGGTCTGGTCGGCCTCGATCCGGGCGTGCCGGCGCCCGACCTGTTCCAGCCGGTCGGCGAACCGCCGCGCAGCCGGTCGGCACCGCAACCGGCGCGCGGAAGGGACCTCACTGAGCTCGACGCCGCGATCGATCCGATCGCGGTGGAGGCGCTGCCGGGCGGAGCGGTTGCCCTGCTTTCGCGCCAGGGAGGATCGGGCAGATTGTTCGTGCTGAGGCACGGCGGCTCCGTTTGGAGCACGCCCCTGCCGGGCGGCTTCGTGCCGCTCGACATGGCGCTGGGCGGAGTCACGCTCCGCGACGGATCCACCGGACCGCGGCTCGTGATCAGCGGCGGCTCGGGCAACCAGGCCCTCTCCTTCGGCCTGATCGGCGAAGGGGCGACGCTGACCCTGGCCGCGATGCCGGAAGCTTTCCCGCTCCGCCGCTACGGCGGACGGGCGCTGGTCTCGGTGCTGGGAGCGCTGAATTACGACAGCGGCACCCGTCCGGACTGGTTGCCGCTGGTCGAACGGCCGCGGCTGCGCTTCGCCGAGACCGTCACCTTCGTCACACCGGTTTTCGACGCCGTCACGCCGCAGACGGTCTGGGACCGGATCCGGCTCGACGGCTGCGTACCCGCCGGCACGGCGGTAACGATCGAGGCGCGCGGCGCCGACGAGAAAGACGCCGATTCCGGGCTCAGCGGCGAATGGTTCGCTCAGCCCCCTCTCGCCCTCAATCCCAACGGCAGCGAGTTCGCCGGCTACGGCCCGAGCGCCGTCCCGGCGACCGACCTCGCCAACGGAAAGGGGAGCTGGGAATTGCTGCTCCAGAGAATCCGCGGCCGCTTCGCGCAGCTGCGGATCACCCTGACCGGCGACGGCGGCAACAGCCCGCATTTGCGCGCCCTGCGGCTTTGGTATCCCCGGCAGAGCTGGTCGGAACGCTATCTTCCCGCGGTCTATCGCAGCGACCCCGAATCTGCCGACTTCCTCGAGCGGTTCCTGGCCAACATGGAAGGAACGGTGACGGTGATCGAGCGCCGCATCGCCGACGCGCAGGGCCTGTTCGACCCGCGTACCGCCCCGGCAGCGACGCTCGACTGGCTCGCCTCCTGGTTCGACGTCGCCCTCGACCCGGCCTGGGACGAGCAGCGCCGCCGGCTGTTCATCGCTCATGCGGTGCCGTTCTTCGCGATGCGCGGGACGGTGCGCGGCATCGAGACCGCTCTGGCCCTGGCGTTCGACAAATGCGTCGACGAGCGGCTGTTCACCGACCCGCAGCCCGAAAATTCCGGCATCCGGATCGTCGAGAGCTTCCTGACGCGCCGGCCGGGAGTCCTGGCGGCCCCGGAAGGAGGGCGGGTCTGGACGCCCGCCGAAGGGAATGCCGGTCTCGCCGACCGTCTCGCCCGCGGCCGCGGGCTCGACCACGCCTCCGCCGTCGACCGCGTCCAGCCGGTGCCGCTCTTCGTGCCCGCCGGCGCCGATCCGTCGGCCTGGGCGAGCGGCATGGCCGCCGCGCTCGGCTTCGTGCCGGAAGCGGCGGCCGGAGAGCGCCAGAGATGGCAGCAATATCAGCTGAGCCTCGGTGGCAAGCCGGCTGCGCCCGATCTGCCTCGCAACGGCGTCGCCGCCGGAGCGCCGGCCGCCTGGACGAGCTTCCTCGCCCTCGCCTCGCGGCCGCGCGGCCTGTGGCAGCAATTCCTCAAAGGCCGCTACACCAAGCTGGCCGCCCTGAATTCGGCCCACGGCGCGCTGTGGACGAGCTTCGAGGAAGTGTCGCTCCCCGACCGGCTGCCGGCCACCCTGGCCGGCCAGGCGGATTGGCGCAGCTTCGAGGCCGACATCCTGCCGACCGACGCCGCCGCGCACCGCTTCACCGTCCTGCTGCCGGTCCCGTCGCTGGCGATCGACCGCGCGTCGCTCGCCGATCAGGAAGCCCTCGCGCGGCGCATCGTCGAGCTGGAAAAGCCCGCGCACACGGTGTTCGACGTCCGCTTCTTCTTCGCGATGAACCGGATCGGCGAGGCCCGGCTCGGAATGGACACGGCGCTGGGACAGGGAAGCCGGGCGCCGGAACTGCTGCCGCCGGCGATCCTCGGCCACGCCTATCTGGGCGAAAGCTTCATCGGTCCGGATGGGCCGTCCGACAGCGAAGGGCGCAGGAGGCTGGCATGCTGATCCGCGCCGCGAACAGAGCCAAGATCGACAAGGAGCCGCACCATGGGATGCTGTAATCAGGTTTCGACCGGCCTTGTCGCCGGCGCGCCCGACCCGTCGCTGCACGTCAATTACGTGAAGGGGATGGTGCTCGGAGTCGACGATTACCGCCAGGAATTCGCCTATCTTTCGAACGGCTATCGCTGGGCGATTCGCGAGCTGATCGGCTACGGCACCGCCAGCGGGCTCGCCGTCACGGTCGAGAACGACGGCGCCAACGGACCGCGGGTGCGGGTGACTCCCGGGGCCGCCGCGCCGCCCTCGGGCAAGATGATCTGCGTCGGCTCGGCGCAATGCGGATCGATCAACGCCTGGCTGGCCAAACCGGAGATCGCCGCCGAGCTGACCCGACGGCTTTCCGCCCACTCGCCGCCCGACCTCGGCCGGATTCCGATCCACCTCATTCTGTGCTTCCGCGATTGCGAGACCCTGCCGGTGCCTGTGCCGGGCACGCCCTGCCGAACCGACGACGAACTGATGGTGCCCTCGCGCATCGCGGACGATTATTGCCTGTCGCTGAGCTTCGATCCGCCCGCCCAGGCCGAAGCGGACGCGATCGCCTTCCTCGCGGCGTGGATCGACAGCGTCGAGCTGTCCGATCCGGCGTCGCCCGCCGAGGACGAGGAAGCCGCCTGGCCGGCCGCGATCCGCGCCGCCCTCGCCTTCATCGACGGCGCCTTCTGGTCCGACTCCAGCCCGCCCGATGCGAGCCCGCCGGACGGCGGCCATCGCTTCGCCGATCTGCTCGGCAGCCCGCCTTGGGGCCTGCCGCCGCTGATCGTCTCCGAGGAACGCTATGACGACTTCATCCGGCTCGTCTTCAAGATCTGGGTGACCGAGTTCCGGCCGAGATTCATGGCTCGGCGGTGCGGCACGCCCGCGGAGGATGGCGACGATTGCCTGCTCCTCGCCACCCTCAACGTCCCGGTGCTGCGCGAGGGCGATTCGGGCCACCGCTTGTGGCAGGTCGACGGGGCCGCCGCCGACGTCGCCGTCGACGAGCGCCGCCGGCCGCTGATCGCGCCGCTCCATTTGGTCCAGACCGCGCTCGGCATCGCCGTCGACTCCGACTCCGAGCCGCTGCTTCTGTCGCCGCCCGCGGGCCCGGTCGGCGACAAGGGTCCGATCGGCGATAAAGGTCCGGTTGGAGACAAAGGGCCGGTCGGCGACAAGGGAGCGACCGGCAATAAAGGCGCGACCGGCGACAAGGGTCCGATCGGCGACAAAGGCCTAACCGGCGACAAGGGCCTAACCGGCGATAAAGGTCCGGTTGGAGACAAAGGGCCGGTCGGCGACAAGGGAGCGACCGGCAACAAAGGCCCAACCGGCGACAAAGGCCCGATCGGCGACAAGGGCCTGATCGGAGACAAAGGCCCGATCGGCGACAAGGGCCTGATCGGAGACAAGGGCCTGATCGGCGACAAGGGTCCGATCGGAGACAAGGGTCCGATCGGAGACCGCGGACCGATAGGACCGGTCGGACCTCCCGGTCCTTTCAGACTGCGGCCGATTTTCCCGACGACCGGCCAATTCACGATCCCGCCGGCTGCCGATTTCGACGCGGTATTCATGCCGCAGGGAGTCCTCACGCTGCCGCTGGCGGCGGCGGCGGGCAGCGGGCGGACGTTCGCAATCCGCGTCCTCCCCCCCGGCTCCGTCCGCGTCGTTGTCGCCTCCGTCCCGGGCGGCGTCAGCAACGACACGGTCGAGGGTCAGAAGGCGATCTCGCTGGGGAGCGGCCAGGCGGAAATGCTGGTGTCCGACGGCCAGAGCCGGTGGCTCAGCGTCGCCGACCGCAATCCGGCGCCAGCCAGCCAGGGCACCAACCCCGCGACCGGCGTGCTGACGGGCGCCCTCCGCACGGTGCTCGCCGGCGGCGACACTCCACGCTGAGGAGGGATTAGATGGCGACCGACTTCCCCGCGCTCGACCAGCCGCTCGCCGAGGGCGGCATCCGCACCGTCAATTTCTTCAACGGGCGGTTGCTGACCGGCAGCGACATGGGCCGCGAGCAGGCCGCCCGGCGCGAGGCCGACGCCCGGATCGGCCTCGCCCTCGGCGACGGGGTCGCCGAGGGCCTGTTCGTCTCCTATGCGGGGCGGATCGCGCCGGACAACCGGCCCGCCGTGACGGTCGCGGCCGGAATCGCGGTGAACCGCGAGGGGCGCACGCTACGCCTGGCCCAGAAGGTCACCATCGCCATCTCGAGGAGCGCCCCGGCCGGGCCCGAAGCGGTGCCCTGCCTCTTCGACGATTGCACCGAGTCCAGCCCGGGAAGCTACGTCGCCGCGCAGGGTCTCTACCTGCTCACCATCGGTCCGGCCTTCGTCAGCGAGGGGCGGGCGAAGACCAGCGGCTTCGACGATCAGGGCGTGCGCTGCAACACCGACGCCACCGTGGAGGCGGTGCAGTTCCGGACGATCCTGATCGATCCCAAGCACCTGAACGGCGCCTTGTTCGCAGCCGGCGATTTCCGCAACCGCATCGCCTATCTCGCCTTCGGCGAGGGCGTGACGCGTGCCTGGGCCGCCGACCCGATCGGATCGCCATCGCGCGGAGACGATTTGCTCGATGCGCTCGGATCGCTGCTTCACGCCGATGAGGTGCCGCTTGCGCTCCTCGCCTTCACCGGCAGCTTCAATCACCTGTTCACCGACAATTGGAGCGTACGCCGGCCGGTCTGCCTGCGCGACTCTGCCGCGGTCTTTGCCAATCTTGCCGAGCCGCGCCGGATTGCCGTCGGCCGCGCCATGTTCCGCCAGTTCCAGGAGCATATCGGCAGCCTCGCCGCCGCCAATCCCAACCACAAGCTGCCTTCGGTAACCGCGCGCAGCCATTTCCCGTGGCTGCCGCCGGCCGGCTTGCTGCCCTGGCTGACCGACGAGGAGGCGCTTGCCTTCTTCGCCGGAATGACGGTTCGGGGTCCGCTCCACATCGACGCCGCCAGCGCCGAACCGACGATCCGCGAAAGCTTCGACATGCCCGCCATCGAGACGGCTTCGCCGGAAGCGGTGTGGCTTTACCGCATCGCCCAGAACCGGATGAGTCCGGCCCATCCCGCGCCGGTCCTGCTCTTCGCGAGCGGCCATCTCCCCTATCGCGGCGATGCCCGCTTCAACCTCAATTACTGGAACTACGCGAATTACGCGCTGATACCCTGAAGGGAACCGAAACATGGCCCAGAAACCCAACGTCGTCGCCGACCAGATCGTCGGCCAGATCCCCGAAGCGGAGGCCGTGGAGTCGCGCCGGGTCGCGGACGCGAATTTCGACCAGGCCGTCGCCAATCCGCAGACCCCGCCGACCAGGCAGCCCAGTCCCCCCGGTCCGCCCAGCCCGCCCATCCCTCCGGGGCCGGTCCTTCAGGAGGTGAAGGCCGGCGATCTTATTACCTGCGAGTATATCAACCAAGTGGTGCGGGCGATCCAGAATCTGCAGACGCGCGTTGGAAATCTGGAGACGCGGCACGACAGCCCGCCGCCTAACCACCCCGGAGCGGCCGCGCTCTAGTGCACGGCGCAGGGACATCGTCCATCCGCTCCGCCTCGACATTGCGGATCCGGCGCGCGCGTCTGCATAATGCCGTCGCCGACGACCGCGACCGCCTCGCGCTCTGTCTGAACGCGGTCAGCCCGACCGGCCTGGGCGTGCCCGATGGCGGCCTGCTCTACGTGCCTCGCCTGGTCGCGCGGACTCCGCTTAGCAGGCATGGCGACGGCGGCGTCTTCGCCCGCCATGTCGCCGACGGCCTCAGGGAAGCGCTTCGGCAGGCCAGGCGGCCCGGCGAAGCGCACTCGCCCGGGGACAGCCTGCTGTTCGAGAATGAGCTCGACGCGGCGGTCGGCGTGATCGGGCAATGGCTCGCCGGAGCGCCGCCGGTCGAGCGGGAATGGTGGCCTTACGTCACCGACGGAGCGCCGCCGTCGTTGTGGTGGCGACGGGCGATTCTTCCCGACGGGCGCCGCTTGCCCTCGATCATCGCAAGCCTGGCGCGCCGGGGCGTCGCAGAGCTCTGGCTCGGGCGCCTCGATCCGGGCGAGATCCGCACGGGATTGGCCGCCATCGAAGAAGCGCATGGACTGAGCTTGCCGCGCCCCCGCCAAGAGCGGTTCCCGAACCGCCTGCGGGATCCGACGAAACCCGCTTCGAAGGACCTGGACCAAGCGGCGGCGCTCGTCGAAGCGATCGCGCCGGAAGCCCGTCGCGCCAATCTGGCGCCGCCTGCCCGGCTGCTGTTGCTCGTCGCGCTGATTGCCGATCGCCGGCCGGCGATGCTCACCGTCCAGTCCGCGGCGCTGGCTTTCGCCGGTGTCGCGGCGGGCAGGCTTCCCGCGCCGGACCAGAGGGCGGACCCGTCGCGGCCACGCGCACCCGCGGCTTCGCCTTCCGAAACGCCTGGATCGGCCGGGCCCATCCGGACATGGCCCTTGGATCGGGCACCGTCCCAAGTGCCGCTTCCCGCCGCCGGACCAGGCCCGACGAACGCAATCGCGGTCCTTGGCGACCCCGGGCACCGGGCGCCGCCGCGACCCGCGGTTCCCACCCCCGCGGAACGACCCGTCAAGGCTCTCGCACCGCGCCCGCTGCCCAAGCCGCCCTGCCCGCCCGCCGCAATCCACTCCGAATATGGCGGGCTGCTGTTCCTGCTGAACGCCTTGCTCGCCCTCGGAGTCTATGGCGACTTCAGCGAGCCGCGGCGGTCGGTGCCGGGCCTCTCGCCCTCGGGCATGCTGCGGCATCTCGGCCGCGCCTGGTTCGGAGCGCCGTTCGTCGCGGATCCTCTCCATGGCCTGCTCACGCGCCTCGCCGGAGGACCGAGTGCCGACCGGGCGCTGGATTTCGAGGCCCAGCGCTGGTCGGTGCCGAGGACGTGGCTTCTGCCCTGGCCCCACGCGGGTCCGGCGCTCGTTGCCGGCGGCAAGCGGCGGCCGATGCTCTGGCACCGCGCCGGTTTCCCGCTTGCCGAGCTCGACGGCTGCGATCCCGGCGCGGCGATCCGCGCCGCTCGGCGCTTGGGGCTGCGCGGACGGCCCCGTTCGGCCCGGTTTCCCCGCTTGCCGGCGCCGCCGCGCGCGCGCTGGCTCGCCTGCCTGCGCCTCTACCTCGAGGCGCGCCTCGTCCAGGCGCTCGGCCTCGACAACGGCATGGAGGCCGTGACCGAGCTGTGCCGCCGTCCCGCCGACATTTGTGTCGACGGCGATCGGGTCCAGGCGCAATTCGTCCTGAACGAGCATTCGATCGCCATCCGGCTGGCGGGCCTCGACCGCGACCCGGGCTGGATACCCTCGGCGCGGTACGATTTTCGGTATATGTTCGAATGACTTGGGCATCCGTCCTCGATCGGTTCGAACGGAGCCCGGGCAACCATCTGCGCCTCGCCCTGCTCGAAATCGTGTTGCGGATCGTCGACATCGCCGAGGATCCCGACGCGCTGCTTCAGGGCCAGCCCTTCCTGCTCGAGTATTTCGGCGACTCTTCCCTGTTCCCAGAGGGACGTCTTCCGAGCGCTGCGCAATGGGCGCAGGCGCTGCGGGCGTGGCGCCAAGGCCACGACCGGCTTCCGCTCGCCCGGCTCGAGGCCGCCGGGCTCAGCGCCCTCGAGCTCGCTCTCCTCGTCACTCTGGGCTTCGCGGAGGAGGATGCGCGGCTTGCCGCCCTGTTCGATCCCGGCTCGAAGCGTCTGTCTCTCGGCGCGCTCGACGCGCTGTGGCGCGGCACCGCGGACGAGGCGCGCGGCGAGACGGTGCGATCGAGCCTGGCGAGGCTGTGCGATCTCGGACTGGCCGTTCTGATCGATCAGGACAAGGTTCGGCTCGACTGGGAATATGCGCTGTCGTCGCCGCTCTGGGACGCACTGTGCGGGGTCGCGCGGCCCCCGGCGGGCATGAGTCTGGCTCTGCTCGAGGCGCTGCCCGATCCCGGCGGCTTCGTGACCCCGCGCCCGGACTTTCCCTCTCTGGCGACGATCGCCGACCTGCTGGCCGGGCCGGCGGCGCCGATCGTCTGCCTGCGGGGGCCCACGCGCAATGGACGCCACAGGCTCGCCGGCTGCCTAATGAAGATGCTCGGCCGGCCGCTGCTGACGATCGAGGAGGATTTGATCGGCGACGGCGAATCCTGGCGGCTGGCCGGGGCCCTCGCCGCGGTCACTTCCGCCGGCCTCGCCGTGGAAGTGAGGCCCGGCTTGGGCGAGGAGCGGGTTCTTCCCGCCCTGCCGCTCGCCGGCGTGCCGCTGATCGTGATCGCCGGCCCTTGCGGAGGCATACGCAGCGCCGACGGGCGGCCGCTGGTGACGGTGGGCGTGCCGATGCCGCAATCCGAGGCCCGCGCCGAGCTCTGGCGCCTGAGCGGTCTCGGCTCCGCCGCGGCGGCGGAGCGGCTGGCCGCCGAATTCCGGCTGACCAGCGGCACGATCGTGCGCGCCGCGGAAGCGGCGAGAGCGCAGGCGAGGCTCGCGGGCCGCGACGGGATCGAGTCCGCCGACGTGCAGGCCGCGATCCGCACGCTCCACGACGCCCGGCTCGAATCGGTGGCGAAAAGGATCGATCCCGGCGACGATCCGGCCTTCATCGCGCTGGACGCGCTCGCCCGGGAGGAGCTTGCGGCGCTGGCCGCGCGGTGCCGACATCGCGAAAGCCTGGCCTTCGGCCGCCCCGGCGCGGCCGGCGTGCGCGGGCTGTTCGCGGGGCCCAGCGGCACCGGCAAGACGCTGGCCGCCCACTGGCTCGCCCAGGGCCTCGGCAAGGACCTGTTCCGAATCGACCTCGCCGCCTCGGTCAGCAAATATATCGGCGAGACCGAAAAGAATCTCGACCGCGCCTTCGCCGCCGCCGAGGAGCAGGACTGCATCCTGCTCGTCGACGAGGGCGATGCGCTCATGACCCGCCGTACCGAGGTCGGCAGCGCCAACGACCGCTACGCCAATCTCGAAACCAACTTCCTGCTCCAGCGGATCGAATCCTACGAAGGGATATTGCTGGTCACCACCAACGC
This sequence comes from Sphingomonadales bacterium, assembly GCA_034668385.1. GTDB lineage: Bacteria > Pseudomonadota > Alphaproteobacteria > Sphingomonadales > Sphingomonadaceae > Allosphingosinicella. Next base: position 29,228 of record JAXDPL010000141.1, read on the forward strand.
CCCGGACCGGATCGACGAGGCCTTCGCCCGGCGGATGGACGTCGTCGTCCAGTTCCGCCTTCCCGACGAGGGGCTGCGCTATGAGATACTCGACCGCCATCTCGGACCACATGCGGCGTCGGACGCGCTCATTCAGGAGATCGCCTGCCGCTGCGCGCTGAGCGGGGGCCAGTTGCGCAACCTCGCGCTGCACGCGCGGCTGCTGGCGCTCGATGCCGGCGTTCCGCTCGGCGACGGGCAGGTGCGGGCCGCGCTGCTTCGCGAATATCGCAAGATCGACTCCCATTGCCCGCTCAAGCCGCGGCTCGCGGCGGGGGGTTAGCGTGGCCGCGCGCGCTCTTGCCACGGCGCCCGCCCGCGCCGCCGAGCCGGGCAGCACCAATCGCGCCCAGACCGCGCGGCAGGCGGCAAAAACAGCTGTGCCGCGTAGCGGCGCGGCAAATTTGGCCCGCGGAGCGAGCTCCGCCGTCGTCAATGTCTCATCGTCCCTTTTTGAACCCTCCCAGGCAGTTGCCGAGGAAATCGAGAAAGCGGGCCCGAGGGGCCTTGATGTCCGGGTCGTTGCCAAGGGCCTGACGGAAGAAGGCGTCATCAAGGTTCGGCAGGATCGGGGCAACAAGTTCCATTCGATCGGGCTGGGCACGATGCGGCTCTTGAATCCGTGGACCCAAGGGCTGGGCGGAATGTACCTCCATTTCGCGATCGACAACTCCGCCATAAAGAACGGCTATGCCTCGTTCAAATCTCGTGGCGAGGACAGGAACGATTGGCTGCAAGCGCTGAAGAAGAACTCGGCGCTGCTCGGTGGGCTTGGCCTCAAGATCGACAGCTTGCCGAAGCCGGTCAACAAGTTCGAACAGGGAAAGCTGGTGCTGGGCGTCGCCGGCATAAAGGTCGTGGTCGGCGGCCTCGTCGATGCGACGTTCGACCTGCTCCTGGAAAACATGGAGGCGCCGAAAATCAATGGGTCCGCCCACATAGACGTTCACGGCGTGGCGAAGGGGGAATTGGCGTTCGACAATCCGGGCAACGTGCTGCGCGGCTCGGTCTCGCTGGCGGTAAATTTCAAATCCTTCAGCGGCGCCGTCAAGGTCGCCTATCGGTCGGACGGCACGGTCGATATCTCGGGCAACGCCGCCTACAACGCCAACAAGCTGTCCGGCGAAATCCAGTTCGTCGCGACGGATTTGGACACGGCCAACAAGTTCGCCGAGGAGGCAATCGCCGCGGCCGGCGGGAAGGATAACGTCCAGAATGCCGGCCCGCCCAGTCCGGTGCCGGCGCCGAAGGAAGGCAGAAGGAAACTCGGGTTGGCGGCGACGGGCCGGCTGTCCTTCAATCTGACGAACTGGTTCGCGGGCACCGTGCAAGTCGTGGTCGACGGGAAGGGCGACATAACCGTGATCGGCAAGATCGCGCCGCCCGGCGAAATCATCCTGTTCGGCGAGCGCGCCTGGAACAAGGAGATCGTGAAGTTCGAAGCCAAAGCCTATTACGGCATCCCCGTCGTGGGCAATTTGAACCTGTTTGCCAATATCAGCCTGATTGCCATCGCCAAGCTCGGCCCGGCGAGGCTCTACGCCATCGAAATTCTCGGTACTTATTCCACCGACCCGAAGATCCAGAAGAACATCCAGATTTCGGGATCGATCAACATTTCCGCCTATGGCGGCCTGCGGCTTGCCGCCCAAGGCGGGGCCGGGATCGAAATCCTCGCGCACGACCTCAAATTCGGCATCGGCCTGAATGCGGATGTCGGCGTCAAGGCCTATGCCGATGCAAGGCCGACGATCGGCTATCGCGATCCGGGCGTCTTCTACGTCAGCGGCACGCTCGACCTGGTGGCGCAGCCGATCCTCGGGCTGGGCGGCGAGTTCTTCATCGAGCTGGATGCGCCGTGGTTTTCGCCGCTGAGCGATGACCGGTGGAGCTGGCCGCTTTTCTCGAAAGAATGGCCGCTCGGCGATCCGATCGGCATGAGCGCGACCGTCAAGGATTATGTGCTGGGCTCCGGCAAGGTTCCCGAGATCAAATTGAAGCCACCCGAATTCGATCCCGCGAAATTCATGACCACCATGGTGGACGACAAACTGCCGAACAAAGCCGGCGGCGCGGGTGGCGGGCGCGGCACGTTCAAGGAGGACGGCACCGTCCCCAAGCCGGACGTCAGGTCGAAACGGGCGCCGCCGCAATCCGTGGCCGCAAAGCAGAAGAAAGGCACAAAGGCGGCACTCGGCAAATCGGCGAAGCCTGACTCCAAGGCGGCGAACGAAGCGAAGAGCACCGCGATTCTCCAGAAGGCCGCCAAGCCGCTGACCGATCTGAAAGGCAAGGCCCCCTTGACGCGCGGGAGCCTGGACCAGGAACTGGGGAAGGTCAGAAAGCAGGTGAGCGGCATCGATTTCGGCGTCCGGCTGAACGGCGCCAAATGGGCGATCAGCCCGAAAGCGGGCCGCATGACCGGGAAGGGTCTGGAGATTGGGGCCGACGACAAACCTGCTTCGCCTGGAAAGTCAGACAAACCGAAGGACGGGGAATTAGGCAAGGCAATAAAAATCTCGGCACCGGATGGCGAACACAAGCTTTGGATTGACCAAAAAGGAACCACTGCCCAAGTCATGCTAGCAAGTACACCAAAGCCGCTATCTCTTCATCTCAGCCACTTCAAGACCGATGCAGGACAACTCGATGAGCCGGCCAAAGGCAAAGTTCTGGGCGCAATCGGCACTGCGCTGCCGCTCGCCAAAACGATTGAGAAGAAGGTAGCACAGGCGACCAAGAAAGATATCGGCGCTCCTGAAAGGGATGCGCTCGACAATGAGATAGAAGGCCATGAGGAAACCTTGCGACCAACCTTGATCACGATTCTCGATAACCTGAGTATCCGTGTGCCGGCGAAGATAACTCCGATTCCCTGCGTTTTCCTGCGGTCTCCGAATCTGCCTGCTTCGGCGTTCGGCGAGTACACATCGCAGCTGAAAAGGCAGGAGGGTCAAATCAACGCGATGAGCGTCCATATTTGGATAGAGCGGCGCAAGCAGTTCGAACAATTCTCAGCGCAAAGCGATGCCAAATCGCTCGATGACAGGGCACGAAGAGCGGCACGCGTTGCAATGGAAGATGCTATGACCGAACGCCTGACTTATCCCCTTAACGAGCCGGCTTCCAATCCGGCGGTCGCGCGTATCGCCGCGATGGAAGGCGCATCCGCGATCGTCGCGAAGATATTCTCCGAGTTTTCCGACTCAACGCGGCGACGCGGCTTGGCTGAATCGACCGCACGCGCTCGGGTGAAGTCCCACATGGCGGGTAAGGCCGTCCTGCACGAACCCGACAAGGTCGCGGGCGGCCGCTATGACAAGATAAGCGATATCGGTCTTGGCTCGGTGAACAGCGATATCGGCGCCAACTGGGGCGGTGTGAAGTTCAACGTGAGCGGCCGAGTGCCGATCGCAAACAATGTTGAGAAGGCTATCCGCGCCGAAATGAAGCAGAAGAAGGTCAGCCAGGCATTCTGGCGCAAGGTTCAAATGGAATTGGTCCTCAGCCACAAGTGAGACACGGGAATGACGACGAAGCGCGCCGTATCAAGGTTCCTGAGGGCACACCGCCCCATGCCACCTTACCAGCCTTTCAGCGAGCACGACGGATCGGCGGTTGGCGACCGCATTCCAATTCCCATGCGCGCGATCTTGAAGGAAACCGGCTGGTGCGCGTTTGATGAGCAGGCATTCTGGCTCGCTGATCCCGTAACTTGGGAAAGGGCTGGCAAGGGCTGGCTGCCTGCTCACGCCTCGCGCTGTGATGTCCTGCTTCGATCCGCGTTCGGCGAAATGATCATTTGGGGCGGCGATTTTTTTTGGCTGGTATTGCCTCGTTCGCGTGTGCGGATTCGGCAAACGGCGAGCGCCGATTGGCTCTTCGGTTCGACCCTGCAACAGCCAGAGTTTACCTTTAACAGCGACGTTCCCAACGAATTGAAGACGGCGAAGGCATCGGGAATTCTCGACGCTCATGAGATATATCTGGCTCGCAACGACGATGGCGATAGCAAGGCGTGGGCCCGCGTGGACGGCGTGGACGCACTTGAGCAGCTCGCTGAGCGAGGTCCGATCAGCGCGGTGGAGCAATGACCCCCCGCCTCTCCGCGATCATGCCGACCGCCGACCGGCGCCGGTTCGTGCCCGGCGCGATCGCCGCGTTCCTCGCGCAGGTGCGCGACGATGCCGAGCTCGTCATCCTCGACGACGGCGCCGATGCGGTCGCCGATCTCGTCCCCGGCGACCCGCGCATCCGCTACGTCCGCGAAACGCTGCGCCGGTCGCTCGGCGACAAGCGCAACCGCCTGTGCGAGCTCGCCCGCGGCGACATCCTGCTCCACTGGGACGACGACGATTGGCACTCGCCCGACCGCATCGCCCGTCAGCTCGCGGCGATCGACGCGCACGCCGCCGACATTTGCGGCCTCGACCGGGTCATCTTCCTGTCGGACGACGGCGAGCAGGCCTGGGACTATGTCTATGGCGGCCGCGAGCGCTGGGTGTGCGGCGGCAGCATGGCGTATCGCCGCGCCTTCTGGGAGCGCCACCGCTTTCCCGCCCTGCGCAGCGGCGAGGATACGCGCTGGATATTCGGCGCGACCGGCGCGGCGATCCACGCGATGGACGCCCCCGACCTCTTCGTCGCTCGGGTCCATCCCGGCAATACCAGCCCCAAGCGCACGCGCGGCGGCTATTACCACCCGCGCGATCCCGCGCCGGTGCGTGCGATGGTCGACCGTTTCGCCCGGGCGGCGAGCTTGTCCCCGCGTCGGACGGAGGCCCTCGCGATCCGAATCGGCATCCATGTCTATTCCCGCGAGCAGGATCTCGGGACGACGCTGCGCGCGTTGCACGAACATACGTCGCGTCCGTTCGAGCTCGTGGTCCTGGACGATTTTGCGGGCGACGGGCCCGGATGCACGGCGGTCGCATGGTCTCGGCTGCGCCGCTGCCGCATTCCCGCGCCCGGCGGCGCCCCGGCCTCTTTCAACCAGCTGGTCGGCGTGCCCGCCGATATCTATGTCTTCCTTGAAGGCGGGGCCGTTCCGGCGGCGGGGTGGCTCGATCTGCTGATCGGAGCGCTCGAGGCGGATTCCGCTCACGGGCTTGCCGGACCTTCGACCAACTGGTGCTGGAACGAGCAGGGCGTCGCGCCGGGCTGCGGCGCGACGGCGGACGAATTGAGCCGACAGGCGCAGGAGCTGCTTCGCCGGCATGGACGGGCGTGGCGATCGATGGCGCCGCTCCACTCGCTGTCGGACTTTTGCCTCGCGCTGCGTAAGGAGGTGGTGGCGGCCGTCGGCGGGGCCAACCCCGTGTACGGGCGCGGGCCCTGCTGGGAAATGGACTATGCGGCGCGGGCGGCGCGGGCCGGCTTCGCGTCGGTCTGGGCGCAGGCGGCCTTCGTTCATCGTGCGCCTTTCCCCGCCGAGCGCGTGACGAACGAGCGGCGCCTCCTTGAGGCCAACAAGCGCGCGTACCAGGATCGCTTCTGCGGCCGCCGCCTCGGGACCGCGGGAAAGGGCGGCCCCTATCGCGATCATTGCCGCGGCGACGATTGCCCCAATTTCGCGCCTTCCGCGATCACCCGCTCGCTGCCGCTGCCGGCCGCCGAAGCGGAGATTTGCCCGCCCCCGGCGGAGCTGCCGCTGATCAGTTGCATCATGCCGACGCAGGGGCGGCCACTGTTCGTCGCCCAGGCAATCGCCTATTTCCACCGCCAGGATTATTCCGCCCGCGAACTGGTGATCGTCCATCATGACGACACGGATTTGCCCGAGGGAGCGCACGCCCCGGGCATCCGCATCGTCCGCACCAGCCAGGCCAGTATCGGGGGAATGCGCAATGCGGCCGTCGAGGCGGCGCGCGGCGCGATCATCGCCCATTGGGACGACGACGACTGGCACGGCCCGCATCGGCTCAGCCATCAGGCTACCCCCATCCTCGAGGGGGTCGCCGATGTGACCGGCTTCAACGACACGCTTTTTATGATCGTGCCGGCGCGCGAATTCTGGACGGTGTCGCCGGACCTCTACGCCAAGCTGTTCGTCGAGAACATTCACGGCGGCACCTTGATGTTCCGACGGGAGGTCTGGCAGCGAAGTGGGCCATATCCCCGCATTTCCCTTCGCGAGGACGCCGAACTGCTGATCCGCGCGATGCGCGACGGCGCCAGGCTGTGCCGGATTCGCGGCCGCGAAGACTATGTCTACGTGCGCCATGGCCGAAATACGTGGAGCTTCACGGAGGGGGCGTACCTGAACCGGGAAGGATGGCTGAAAACGGACGAACCGGAGACTCTGGTCGCCGACCTCGATTTCTATTTCGCCGGTGCGGCTCCGTCGTAGCCGACGACGCAACGGCCGCGAGGCAGGGCTTCGGCTGCCTTTGCCCTGCCGTGACCTAGGGCCGGCGGCCGCTCAATAGCCGGCGGATTCGAGGCTCGCGGACAGGATGCGCGGCAGCGCCGCCTCCGCGGCCGCATATTCCTCGGCTTTGTTCAGAAAGGTCTGCGCCAGCGCGCGGCGCCGCGCCCGCGCTTCCGCCGTCACCGCCCGCTCCGCCGCGCGCAGCTCTTCGACGGCCCGGCGCGCATAATAACGCTGGTTCGATTCCATGCCCGATCCGCTCCCCGAATCGGTGCTTAACACAGATTATTCGCAAGCGTGAGTCGGCCGCCGAACGCCCTGGCGACGCCCGCCACCGGATCGTCGGCGCCAAGGGTCTGGACAGGTCGCCGCCATTGGCCGAGAGCCGGGCGGTGCCTTCCTCCCGAACCTATCTGCTCGCACTGATCCTGCTCGCTTTGTGGTTCGAGATGCTGTTCCTCGGCGGGCCGCGCTCGGCGGCCGATCCCGCCTTGCTGGCATTGTTCCACGCCCCCGCTTTGGTCCCGGCGGCACGCCTCGTCACCTGGCTCGGCAACGCTTCGGTGTTGCTGCCGCTTTCGGTGGCGGCGGCGCTCGTGCTCGGCTGGCGGGTCTCGCGCCGCGCCGGCCTCGTCTACCTGACCATGATCCTCGCCGGCCGCGCCGTCGTCGAGCTCGAGAAGGCCATGGTGGCGCGGCAGCGGCCGGCGCCGGCGGGGCAGCTGGTCCATGTCACCACTCTGGCTTTCCCGTCGGGCCACGCCGCTTATTCGATGATGGCCTGGCTCGGCCTGGCGCTGCTCGCCGCACCGGCCCGGTACCGCGCTCTGGCCGTGGCGGCGGGAATCGCGCTCGCCTTGCTGGTCGGCTCGACCCGGCTGATCCTCGCCGTGCACTGGCCCAGCGACGTGATCGGCGGCTGGGCGTTCGGCGCGGGCTGGGTGCTGCTCTGGACGCGGCTGGCGGAGGGAACGGCAAGGCCGCCTCGTCATTGATTCCTTTTCGACGGAGAGGATCATGAGCAACCGCAACGACCGCGCCTCCGACCGCGCCGACACTGCCCGCCGCACCGACGATTCCGACGTGATTGACCCGATGGAAGGCGGCCCCGATTTCGGCGGCTCCAGCGCCGGCAATCTGCAGCGCGACATCGGCGGCCGCGACGAGATGCACATCGCGGTCGATGATGGCGACCAAATCACCCGCGTGCGCGACAGCGACAAGCCCGAACAGGCGAACCTGCCGCGCTTCAACCGGAAATGACCCGTCACCCCAGCGTAGGCTCGGGTCCATGCCGAGTCTGTTCCCGGCTCGGATTCCGCATGGATGCCAGCCTGCGCCGGCATGACGACTAAAGCTTCCGGAACACCAGAATCAGGTTGTTCGCCGGCATCTCGAACAGCCGCTCGAAGGCCAGGCCGTTCTTGTCGGCCTCGGCGCACACGGCTTCGAGCGTCCTCAGCCCCCAGCCCGGATTGCGGGCCTTGAGCGATTCGTCGAAGGCGAGATTGCTCGGCGCGGTCGGCGTCCCTTCGCGGATATACGCGCCGTAAAGCACCAGCGGGGCCCCGGGCGCCAGCAACGATCCGGCGCCGCGCATCAGTCCCGCGGTCGCTTCCCAAGGGCTGATATGGACCATGTTGACGCACAGGATGGCATCCGCGGCCGACACCGGCCAATCCGCCTGGGAAGCGTCGAGGCGCAGCGGCGGAAGCAGGTTGGCGAGCCCCGCTTCCCCGCGCCAGGCGGCGATCGACGCCAGCGCCTCGGAGTCGCGGTCGGTCGGCTGCCAGACGAGCCCGGGAAACAGCCTGGCGAAATGGACGGCGTGCTGGCCGGTGCCGCTGGCAATCTCCAGCACGACACCCTCGTCCGGAAGCACGCCGCGCAACGCCGTCGCGATCGGTTCGCGATTGCGGCCGGCCGCGGGCGCGTGGGCCTTCACGGCCGCGAGGTCCGCATATCGGCCGTTTTCCGGCTAGCGCGCGGGGCCGGAGCCGTGCCAGTTTCGCGGCGGGAATCAGGGGGACGTCTCAGGTGAAGCATCTCGTCGCACTCATGCTCGCGTTCGCGGGCCTCATCACTGCCGTGCCGGCCGCGGCGCAGCAACCCCAGCCGCCCTCGGCGCAGGAGCAGGCGGCGGCGAAGAAGATGAAGGCGATCCTCGACAGCCTTCACCCGGTCTCCGGCGACGTCGCGCTGCCGAGCGCCAACGCGGTGCTCCATCTCGGCAAGGACTTCTATTATCTGCCCCCGGACGAGGCACGGAAGGTGATCGTCGACGCCTGGGGCAATCCGCCGCAGGTGGCCGAGGACGTGCTCGGAATCGTCTTCCCCACCGGCAAGACCTTCCTCGACCCGGACACATGGGGTGCGGCGATCACCTACGAAAAGTCCGGCTATGTCACCGACAAGGATGCCCAGACGGCCGATTACGATGCGCTCTTGAAGCAGCTCCAGTCGGGCGAGGACGAGATCAACGCCAAGCGGAAAGAGGAAGGCTATCCGGCCCAACATCTGATCGGCTGGGCGCAGCCGCCTTCCTACGATGCCGCCAGCCATTCGGTCGTCTGGGCCCAGGACATCGCCTTCGACGGGCAAAGCGACAACAGCCTCAATTACGACGTGCGCATGCTCGGCCGCAAAGGCGTGCTCAGCCTCAACATGATCACCGCCATGTCGAAGCTCGCCGAAACCCGGGCGGACGCGGAGAAGCTGGCCCGCTCCGCCGATTTCGCACCGGGCGAGCGCTACGCGGACTTCAAGCAGGGCGACGACACCGCCGGCTACGGCATCGCCGGCCTCGTCGCGGCCGGACTTGGCGTGGTGGCCGTGAAGAAGCTCGGGCTTCTCGCCGTCCTCCTCGTCTTCCTCAAGAAGGGGCTGGTCCTCATCGTCGCCGCCTTCGCGGCTCTGGGCGCGAAGTTCCGCAAGCTGTTCGGGATCGGCAGGAAGGATCAACCGGAGGAAGCGATGCTGGAGGCGAACCCGCCCGCAGAGGACATCGGTCCGTCCGAAAGCCCTGCGCCCGACGCCGCGCCGGCGGCCTAGGCTATTCCGCCGCTTCGGACTGTTGCGGCGGCTTCCAGACGAGCACCGGCTTCCTGGCCGCCTGGGTCTCGTCGAGGCGCCGCCGAGGCGCGTAGACCGGGGCCGCCTTGAGGCTCTCGTCGCCGGCCTTGGCCCGCTCCGCGACCGAGCGCATCGCGCCGATGAACTGGTCGAGCGTCGCCTTGGACTCGGTCTCGGTCGGCTCGACAAGCATCGCGCCGTGGACGACCAGAGGGAAATACATGGTCATCGGATGGAAGCCCTCGTCGATCAGCGCCTTGGCGAGGTCGATGGTCGAGAGCCCTTCGGCGAAGCCTTTGTCGCTGAACAAGGCTTCGTGCATGCACGGCCCGCTCGCCCCGAACGGCGCGTCGAGCACGCCCTCGAGGCTGCGCAGCACGTAATTGGCGTTGAGCACGGCGTCGCCCGAGACCTGGCGAAGGCCGTCGGCGCCGTGGCTCAAAATGTAGGCCAAAGCGCGGCTGAACATGCCCATCTGGCCGTGAAACGCGACCATCCGGCCGAAGCTTCGACCGTGATGGTCGCCGGATGTCTCCTCTTCGACGAGGGCGAACCGGTCGCCCTGGCGCTCGACGAACGGCAAGGGCGCGAACGGCGTCAGCGCCTCGGAGAAGACCACCGGTCCCGAGCCCGGGCCGCCGCCGCCGTGCGGGGTCGAGAAGGTCTTGTGGAGGTTGATATGCATCGCGTCGATGCCGAGGTCGCCCGGCCGAACTCGCCCGACGATCGCGTTGAAGTTCGCCCCGTCGCAATAGACCAGGCCCCCTGCGGCATGGACGGCCGCGGAGATGGCGATCATGTCGGGCTCGAACAGGCCGCAGGTATTGGGGTTGGTGATCATCACCGCCGCGACGTCCGGCCCGAGCCGGGCCTCGAGCGCGGCGAGGTCGACCCGGCCGCGCGCGTCGGCGGGGATATTCTCGACCCGGTAGCCGGCGAAGGCGGCGGTCGCGGGATTGGTGCCGTGGGCGCTTTCCGGCACGAGCACCGCCTCGCGCGCGTCGCCCCGCGCCTCGAGCGCGGCTCGGATGGCGAGGAGGCCGCAAAGCTCGCCATGCGCGCCGGCCTTGGGGCTCATGGCGACGCTGTGCATGCCGGTCAGGGTCACCAGCCAGCCGGCCAGCTCGTGGATGGCCTCGAGCGCGCCCTGGACCGTATCGACCGGCTGGAGCGGGTGGATGTCGGCGAAGCCGGGCAGCCGCGCCATCTTCTCGCACAGCCGCGGATTGTGCTTCATCGTGCACGAGCCGAGCGGGAACAGGCCGAGGTCGATCGCGTAATTCTGGCGGGAAAGGCGCGTGTAGTGTCGCACCGTCTGCGGTTCCGAGAGGCCGGGCAAGCCGATGGGGCGGTGGCGTTCGTGGCCGGCATGGCGGTAAGCCCTCTCCCCTTCAGGGGTGTGGGTTGGGTGAGGGGGAGTTGGAG
>JAXDPL010000142.1:0-4570 GCA_034668385.1 Sphingomonadales bacterium
AGGCTGTCGCCGGCGCCGAGCGGCATCGCGTCGATGGTGAGGCTGTGGCCCTTGCCGATGTTCGAATCGGCGCTCGACAGCGCGTAGCTGGAGCCGCCGAGGAAGACCATCTGCTCGAAATAGTCGACATTGGGATCGAGCCCGAAGCCGCCGACGTCGCCGCCGATGACCAATTGGTCCTGGTCGCCGCTGCCGAGGCCGAGCGTGTCGATGCCGCCGGTCAGGATCGAATGGGTCGTCGTGTCGTAGAGCAGGCCGGCCCCGGCGCCGCCATGTGGGTCGGAATAGACCATCGCCACCGAATCGCCGCCCGAGGTGGAGAGGAGGGCGCCGACGAAGGCGGTCGGCTGCGAGGACGAATCCGATTCGGCCGAGGCATGGGTGACGGTCTCGATCGGCAGCACGCCGACATGCGGAAGAGCGCGCAGCGGGGCGGCCAGGCGGACGATCGAATCGGCGAGCGGCGCGGCGAAGCCCTCCGGCGCGGCGGCAGATTCGACGGCCGCGGCGGCGGCGCGGAACGCGACGGCGACGGAGGCGAGGTCCAGCGAATCGGCGCCGTTCGCGAGCAATGGCGAATAGCCGTCGACGAACAGCGACGGGCCGAATTTCGTCCACGCGCTGAAGAACTTGTTCACGCCACGAACCCCCAAGTGCCTGAATTCGAAGCGAGAGCTAGCACAGCTCGGGTGAACGATCCACAACTGGATTGCGGGCCGCAGTAGCCGCCCGGATCAGCGGTTCCAGCGCATCGGCGCCACCGGCCGCTCCAGGAATTGCGGCCCGCGTTCGCGCCGACGCCGGCGCCACCAGCGCGACGTCGGCACGGCGGGCAGCGCCGCCGCGGCGGGGGCGATTCGTCCGCGCCCGCGCGCCGCGGGCGGAGGCGCGGGCGTCTCGCTCGCCGGGGCGGAGACGGCGGCGGCCGGTCGCGGCGCCGCTTCCGCCGCGTCGCTGGAGTCGATCCGCTGCTGGCGCTCGAGCTCGGAATTGAGCTCGCCGCCCATCAGCAGGATGTAGGCCGAAAGGTAGAGCCAGGTGAGGAAGACGACCACGCCGCCGAGCGACCCGTAGGTCGCGTTGTAATTGCCGAAATGCGAGACGTAGAGGCCGAAGCCCACCGTCCCCGCGAGCCACAGCAGGGTCGCCGCAGCCGAGCCCGGGCTGACCCACACCCACGGCGCCTCGGGCCGGTTCGGCGCGAAGCGGTAGATTGCGGCGAGGCCGACCGCGACCGTCGCCACCGCCGCCGTCCAGAAGGCCGCCTGCAGCCCGAAATGAACGAGCGGGGAGGAGAAAGGCAGAAGGTGCTCCATCGCCGCGCTGGCCGCGATGGCGGCGACCGCGAGCAACAGGACGACGAGGCCGCCGACCGTCATCGCCAGCGCCAGCGCCGTCGTCTTCAGGAAGCCGCGTGTCTCCTTGACCTCGTAGGCGATGTTGAGCCCGATGACGACGCCCGAGGCCCCCTTGCTCGCCCCGTAGATCGCCAAAGCGAGCGCGACCGCGAGGCTCAGCCCCTTGGCCGATTTCGGGGTCGCGGTGAGGCTCTTGAGCTGATCCGCGATCAGCGCCGCCGCGTCGCGCGGCAGGCTCGCGAACAACTTGCCGATATGCTCGGCCACCCTGCTCGGATCGGCCGCGAGCCCATAGACCAGCACCACCGACGCAAGCAGCGGCACGAAGGCGAGAAAGGCATAAAAAGCGATCCCGGCGGCGAGGAACCCCACATTGTCGTCGCTCGCCTCGCTCCACGTGCGCGAAAGCACTGCGCGCCACTCCGAAGCCGGCGGCCAGCGAACAGGTTCAAGTGCCATGCGGCGCAAACCGGGGCGGGGCGCGGGAGTTCCGTCCGTCCTTCGATGGGGCCTTCGCCGGGCTCAGTCCCTACTCAGGATGAGCGGTTGTGGGATATCTCCGCTCATCCTGAGTAGCCGGTGAGCTTGGCGAACCGGCGTATCGAAGGACGCGGCTCATGTTGAATTTTCCGTCATTCCCGCGAAAGCGGGAATCCCGCCTCTTTCTGATTGTGCGCATTGCAAACAGACCATCAGGAGCGCTTCATCCGCCTCCGCTCTTATGTGTTCGGCGGAATTCAAGGAGGCCATATGTCGAGTCCAAAAGTGTTTATCGAGGAACAGCTCGCGACGCGGGCCAATCTTGCCGACCAGCTCCGGCTTATGGAGAACCACCTCGCCCAACCCCAGCAAAGTCCGTCCTTCGGAACGCTCGAAAATTCAGCTCCTACGACCGAGGAAGCGATAGCGCGGGTGAAAGCGCAAATTGCGGACATCAATGCTCGCATTGCGAAGATGGCGGGCGGCAATACCTAGGCGGCGTGCGGTCTAGAAAGCCGTCTTCAGGGCGACCATGTTGTTCTCGGCGGAGGCGCGGGTCTGGGCGGAAAAAGGTCGTCGGGGGCTTTTAGGATTGCCTGCATCTCCGTTGGAAGCGCACCCCAAGCGTGCTTCAGGTGCTCAACCGTAGCCAAATAACGCGTCAGAACTTGCATAATCTGTTCTGGGTTCGGCCACCGGTCTGCACGGACTGCCCTGCACGCGTCGAGATCTTTGAACTCGTCAAGGCTCGTTGGCTCGCAATCCTGTTTCACGAACCTGAAACTGCCCGGATCGGAGGCTAGGACGTGGGTCACGCCATTGATTAGGCTACGGAGGTCCGACAGCTCATCTCTCGCCTTGGCAACGTCGCCGCGTGCTGAAAGATAAGCTTCGACGCTCACTTCGGTTTCTCGATTTCGTGCGTCACACCATCGATCGCGGGTTCGAGAACACCCGGGTCACCTCCGGCTCGAAGCTTTCCAGCGGGTCGACGTCGAAGGCGGGGTCGAAGGCCGGGGCGTCCCATTCGTCGACGAGGCGCTCCGCAAAGGCGTACCAGCTTTCGTCCTTGAAGCGCTCGCGGCCTTCCGGGTCCTTGCCCAGATGCTCGAAATAATAGCGGCCCTGGAATTCCTGGTGCCAGTAGATGGCGTGGTAGATGTCCTCGCGCACGTAGGGCTTCAGCATCTCGGCGGCGATCGGGCCGTGATTGGGGATCGAGAACAATTTGCCGAGGTCGTGGCAGAGCGCGGCGACCACCTCCTCGTCCGTGGCGCCGGAGCGGCGGGCGAGGGTTCCGGCCATCAGCGAATGGGTGAGCTGGTTGGCGGCGAAGCCGACCTCGATCGCCTCGAGGCGGGCGAGGCCCTCCATGATCTGGCGCGCGGCGACGCTGCGCTGGTGCCTGCCGTGCTCGGCGGCGATGTGGGCCCAATCCTCGGCGCGGCCCTCCCTCATGTCGGTGAACATGCGGCTCTCCTCTCGTCGGCGGCGAGGATAGACCCGCCGCCGCGCCGCCGCTAGTCTCCGCTCCGCGCCGGTTCGGGGGGACGTGCGCGGGAGCGATGTGTCGAATGGCGTCCGAAGTTCCCGTGTCTTCCAGGGCCCGCGACGGCCTCGCCTTCCTCGCCGACGGCGGCGAGATGGGCGAGCGGATCCGCCGCTTCGACTGGGAGTCGAGCCCGCTCGGCCGGCCCGAGGCCTGGCCGCAGGCGCTGAAGACCGCGGTCGGCCTGCTGCTCAGCTCCAAATTCCCGATGTTCGTCGCCTGGGGAGCGGACCTGCGCTTCCTCTACAACGACGCTTATGCCGAGGTGCTCGGCGCCAAGCATCCCCACGCGCTCGGCCATGCGTTCGAGGACATCTGGGCCGAGATCTGGGACGATGTCGGCCCGCTCGCCCACCGCGCCCTCGCGGGAGAGGCGACTTATTTCGAGAATTTGCCGCTCGTGATGACCCGCAAGGGCTATGAGGAGCAGACCTGGTTCACCTTCTCCTACAGCCCGCTGCGCGGCGATTCGGGCGCGGCGGAGGGCATGTTCTGCGTCTGCACCGAGATCACCGCGCAGGTCCTCGCCGAGCGGGAGCGATTGAGCGAGGCCGAGCGGCTGAGGCAGCTGTTCGACCGGTCGCCGGGCTTCATGGCGGTGGCGCGCGGCCCCGACCACGTCTTCGAGATGGCCAACGCCGCCTACCAGAAGCTGGTCGGGCGGGGCGACCTGGTCGGCAGGCCGGTTCGCGAGGCGGTGCCCGAGATCGAGGGCCAGGGCCTCGTCGAACTGCTCGACCAGGTCTATCGCAGCGGCGAGCCGTTCGTCGGCCAGGCGGCGCCGGTCAGCCTCCAGCGCACCCCGGACGGGCCGCGCGAGGAGAGGCTGCTCGACTTCGTCTTCCAGCCGATCGTCGACGCGCAGGGCGGGGTCACCGGGATCATCGCCGACGGCTACGACGTCACCGAGCGGGTGATGGCCGAGCGGGCGCTGCGGGAGAGCGAGGAGCGCTTCCGGCTGATCGCCGATTCGGCGCCGGTGCCGATGTGGGTGACCCGGCTCGACCGCACCCGAAGCTTCGTCAACCGCGCCTATGTCGAGTTCCTCGGCATCAGCTACGAGGAGGCGGTCAATTTCGACTGGCGCACGGTCATCCATCCCGAGGACGCGCCGCGGGTCCTCGCCGATTCGGTGGCGGGCGAGGCGAGCCTCGAGCGGTTCGAGCTGGTCGGCCGCTACAAG
>JAXDPL010000143.1:0-28838 GCA_034668385.1 Sphingomonadales bacterium
TCGGAAAGCCGCTCCGGCGCGCGTTTGTCGCGGCCGGTCCGCTATGATAGGGGCGCTGGCGTCCACGATCCCCACGGCCGCATCCTTGGAGAATATGCGCTTGAGCGCAACCTCAGAAGCCCCCGCGGTGGTGACCCGCTTTGCGCCCTCGCCGACCGGCTTCCTGCACATCGGCGGCGCCCGCACCGCCTTGTTCAACTGGCTGTTCGCCCGCCGCCACGACGGCAAGTTCCTGCTCAGGATCGAGGACACGGACCGCGCCCGCTCCACCCAGGCGGCGATCGACGCGATCCTCGAAGGCATGCGCTGGCTCGGGCTCGAATGGGACGGCCACGAATATTATCAGTCGCAATTCTGGGCCCGCCACGCCGAGGTCGCCCGGGAATTGCTCGCCCGCGGCCACGCCTATCGCTGCTATATGACCGCCGAGGAGCTCAAGGCCGGCCGCGAGAAGGCGCAGGCCGAGCGCCGGCCCTATCGGGTCGAGAGCCCCTGGCGGCAGCGCACCGACTGGCCGGGTGACGACGGCTACGTCGTCCGCCTGAAGGCGCCGCGCGAGGGCGAGGCGGCGATCGAGGACCAGGTGCAGGGCCGGGTCGTCGTGAAGAATGCGGAGCTCGACGACATGGTCCTGCTCCGCTCCGACGGGACTCCGACCTACATGCTCGCCGTCGTGGTCGACGACCACGACATGGGCGTCACCCACGTCATCCGCGGCGACGACCATCTCAACAACGCCTTCCGCCAGCTGGGAATTATCAAGGCGATGGGCTGGCCCGAGCCGGTCTATGCCCACGTGCCCCTGATCCACGGCGCCGACGGGGCGAAGATGTCGAAGCGCCACGGCGCCACCGGAGTCATGGATTACGACTCGCTGGGCTACCTTCCCGAGGCGCTGTCCAACTATCTGCTGCGGCTCGGATGGGGCCATGGCGACGACGAGATCATCGGCCGCGAGGACGCGGTGCGCTGGTTCGACCTCGACGCCGTCGGCCGTTCGCCATCGCGATTCGACCTGAAGAAGCTCGACAACCTCAACGGCCACTACATCCGCGAGGCCGACGACGGTCGGCTGGCCGGGCTGGCCGCGCCGCGGGTGGCGGGGCTGATCGGCCGGGACCTCTCGAGCGACGAGATCGCCCTCCTCGCCCGCGCGATGCCCGAATTGAAGCCGCGCGCGAGGAACCTTAACGAACTGGCGGAAAGCGCGACCTTTCTGTTCCGAGCCCGGCCGCTCGACCTGGATGAGAAAGCGGGCCAGCTCCTCATCGGCGACGCTCCTCGCCTGCTCGCCCGAATCTACGCGGTCCTCTCGGCGCTTGACGAATGGACGGCGCTCGCCACAGAGGCGGCGGTGCGCGGGGTCGCGGACACGGCCGGCGTGAAGCTCGGCCAGGTGGCGCAGCCGCTTCGCGCGGCGCTCACCGGCCGGGCGACCTCGCCGGGCATTTTCGATGTGCTGGTGCTGCTCGGGCGGGAAGAAAGCCTCGCCCGGATCGCGGACCGGATGGAAGGATAGACGAATGGCGGACGACCAGGCCAATCTGACCCTCGGCGGCGCGAGCCACGCCTTTCCGGTGCGCAAGGGCTCCGTGGGGCCGGACGTGATCGACATCCGCAAGCTCTACGCCGAGACCGGCGCCTTCACCTACGATCCCGGCTTCACCTCGACCGCCGCCTGCGAGAGCGCGATCACCTATATCGACGGCGACAAGGGCATCCTCCTCCACCGCGGCTACCCGATCGACCAGCTCGCCGAGCATTCGACCTTCATGGAGGTCTGCCACCTGCTTCTGAACGGCGAGCTTCCCACCCGCGAGGAGCTGGACAAGTTCACCTACACCATCTCGCGCCACACCATGCTGCACGAGCAGCTGGCGACCTTCTACCGAGGCTTCCGACGCGACGCCCATCCGATGGCGGTGATGTGCGGCGTGGTCGGCGCCTTGAGCGCCTTCTACCACGACAGCACGGACATCACCGATCCCAAGCAGCGGATGATCGCCTCGCACCGACTGATCGCGAAGATGCCGACGATCGCGGCGATGGCCTACAAATACGTGTTGGGCCAGCCGTTCATGTATCCGCAGAACAGCCTCAGCTACACCGGCAACTTCCTCCGCATGACCTTCGGAGTCCCGGCCGAGCCCTATGAGGTGAACCCGATCGTCGAGCGGGCGATGCGGCGCATCTTCATCCTCCACGCCGACCACGAGCAGAACGCCTCGACCTCGACCGTGCGCCTGGCCGGCTCGTCGGGCGCCAACCCGTTCGCCTGCATCGCCGCCGGAATCGCCTGCCTGTGGGGCCCGGCCCATGGCGGCGCCAACGAGGCCGCCTTGAACATGCTTCGCGAGATCGGCCGGCCCGAGCGCATCCCCGAATTCATCGCCCGCGCCAAGGACAAGGACGATCCGTTCCGCCTGATGGGCTTCGGCCACCGCGTCTACAAGAATTACGACCCGCGCGCGAAGGTGATGCAGGCAACGGCGCAGGAGGTGCTGAAGGAGATGGGAGTCACCGATCCGGTGTTCGACGTCGCCCGCGAGCTCGAGCATATCGCGCTCAACGACGAATATTTCATCGAGAAGAAGCTCTACCCCAACGTCGATTTCTATTCCGGCGTGGTGCTGTCCGCGATCGGCTTCCCGACCTCGATGTTCACCGCCCTCTTCGCGCTCGCGCGGACGGTCGGCTGGGTTGCGCAGTGGAACGAGATGATCTCCGACCCCGAGCAGAAGATCGGCCGCCCCCGCCAGCTCTACACCGGCGCCACCCAGCGCGACTACGTGCCGGTCGACCAGCGCTAGCAACCGCGGGCTTTAATATCGCCGCGCGAGCAGGAAGCTGGGCTGACTTGCATCGACCTCTCGGATAGCGAGCACCGCGCAGATCGCATGCGCCCATGTTGGAAGGCATGTTAATCCCCAGGCGAGCCGGCGAGAGCGTTTAGGAGCCGTCCATCAGTGCCGCGAATCATAAATGCGGCGAGGCGCCTCACAAACCGCACGGAAGAGCCTACCTTGCCCTACGAACCGAGCGACCATTCCTACTCGACGACAAGCGCGATCCCCGTCCGCGCGTATCCGGGCTTCTTCCTCTCGCCAGCCGCGTGCCTCCTCGTCGTACCGCTGCGCATCGTACACCGCGGAACGGCAGCGCTGGCGATGTACTGGGTCTTGGATTTGATCGCATTGACTAAGGCTGACTTGGGCAGCCGCAGGCTGCAGAGAGAAAGTATTGACTGCCCCAAGAAATGAAACGAACACACTATACGAAAGAATTTTACGAATAAGATTAATAGTCATTTCATTTCCTTTCGATAGTTACTTACAGATGACGACTGTTTCCGAAACACTCGGAACCTTTCGGGACGTTTCTGGCCTAAGGGCACTTTACGACCTCCCCGGATACATTTTGGCACTCGGGTGTCCCGGTAATCTGTCGGACGCGATACCGAACGGCATCATGAATGCCGGCACTGGTCCCCTCACGAAGACCTTCTAGCGCGCCCTCCTTCATCGAGTTCAGGACACTGCTCATCAGCGACGGGCGCTTGGGGGGTGGCTCGTCGGGCCAGCCTAAGGCGGCGACGATCTGCTCGGTCGCAGGCACCAATGTGGCAACCGAAAGCGTCTCCCAGCCATTTCCCTTCGGCTTCTGTGTAATTATGTTGAACGTGCCGTCCGCCTGCAGCTGGGCGACCTGACGCTGACCTTTCTTCCTGTCCGGAGCCAGGGTGGTGAACTCGGTCGGAGACAGGTCGACAGCCGCGACGCTCGTCTTGCCGCGATAGGTGGAGGTAACGCGTATGGTGTTGGTGGCCGGATCGATGAAATATTGACCCTCGAGCGGGTTCCCCACCGAGTCCTTGCCCCCGAAGATCATCGAAACGCCGACCCTGCCCCATTCGTAGCGCATGTACGAGACGGGCTTGGTCGTGGAGACAATCCAGTATCTTCCCGCCAATCTCGCCAAGGGTCCCCATCCCACGGAAACGCTCGACGGGGTTGGCGACGATGAAGGCGGGGTGGCGTTGCTGCTTCTGTTTTGGAGCGCGTGAAGGCCGGTTGCGGCTTCGGCGCCGGTCGGATTCAGCGCCATCGCCTGTCGAAAATCTGCGACGGCTTCACTGGGCAGGTTCAGCCGCAGATGCGAATAGCCGCGATTCAGGTAGATGGCTTCCCTGTCGGCGGGCGTGAGCCGGGGCGACGCGAGCAAGGCCGAATAGAGCAGCACGGCTCGCTGATAATCACCGCTGACAAAGGCCTCGTTGGCGGGTCTTTTGTCTGGGGCCAACTGGGCCGGCTGAGCATGCGCCGGCGCAGATCCGCGCCTGGTGGCATGGGCGTCTGCGGACAAAGCGAGCAGAAGCAATAAAAACGGAGTTTTCACGATGCCTGCCCCTCCCGCGTCACGGCCTCTCATCGGCACATCATGGTAGGCAGCCGCTCATCCGCCTCGGATCATGCCGAACATGTTCGTGTCTCATGACCGCAGGGGGGCAAGTATCGACAAAAACGAGCGGGCAATGACTTGCGTCGGCCCAAATTTTGCCCCCACTATAGGCTGGGGGCTGGCGTGGACGAATTTCGAGCTGATCCGCATTTGCACGATACCGTCAAAGGTATTCGCGAGAGCGTGCGCAAACTGTTCGAGCAGCTCAGGCTCAAACATGAGAACGGAGACATTACCGGCAAGGAAAGGCTGGAACGGGTACCCGCTTTGGCGAAGCGGAATTTCGCTAACCTAACCGGTACGAACTCCCTTCTTGCCGCAAAGGAAGCTTGGCGGCTGGTCGACTTTCTAGAGGGGAGCGACGAGGCGCGATTGTCGCCTCGCGCCCGAGAAGCGCTTCGCCTGGTCGAGCTGGAAAAAAAGCTCGCGGCGTTGCGCTCCTCGGATCGGTGGAAAGAAGCCGCGGCGCGATTGCGCGAAGAGCTTGGCGTCGAAGGAGCCGATAGTAAGACGGCTCTAGCGCCGACGCCGGGCCAGGACCCGATGCAAAGCGAAGCGGGGTCCTCGGCTCCCGAGGCGATCCAAGAGTTGGCGGTGGAGGATGTCAAAGCGCAGCCCGCCGCCCTTCTCGGCAGAGTTCGCCCGTCCAGGTTGACAGCGCTGATCGGCCTGTCCGCTTTGGGCGCCGTTGCCGTGGCAGGCGCGACCTGGCGGTTTGAAATGTCTTCCGACGACCCGGACGCATGCATCGCTCTTGAAGACGCCTCGGAGAAACTGCTCGCAGCGCATTGGCTCGTCCATCCTGGAACACCCCTGCCGCAGCCGCCGCGCACCGAGGCGCGGGAGCGAATATTCCTGATTTCCGATCCCCCGAACGGAGGTCCGGTTCAATCGACATGGACCACCAGCCAATTCTCGTACGCGGAGCGCACAGCCCCCAAGAAACCCGGTGGCGGCAAGTCCGACATTCGCCTTCGCGTCGGAGGATGGGGAGATACGTACCTGTCGCTCTTACAGGTCCCAGTCCCAACCGATCGCCTCGCGCACAGAGCCGTTGTTCAGCTGACGGTCCTTGGTGACGCGCCAGCCAGCCGCCCGACGGCCATGACCCTAAGGGCCATTCACGATAATTGGAGCGTGAGTCCCGGACCCGACAATGGAATGCGGTGGCGGGATTGTCCCGCAAGTGACGCCGTCGCGAGGCATCTGCCTCCGCCGGGGCCGCGGGGCTCTGTCTATGAAATCGACATCACCGACCTATATAATAGGTGGGCCAGCGGATTTCGTGCTCCCTACGGAATCATCTTGGAGCCGGAGCAAATCGGGAGCTGGGGACCTGGCCGTTCCCATTACAGCAATTTCAGCACCTTCTACAGCACGCGTGCACATGACCTTGCCAACCGTCCCCGACTCATCCTTACTTATTGACTAAACCCCTAGCCCAGGGCGGATCCGGGCCGACCGAAGGGAGGGCCATGCGCCGCAGCGCGATTACGTGCCGGTCGAACAGCGCTAGCCATCATTGGAAGAACCGGAGTGAAGCTGGCGTCCGCAACGCTGAGGTGCGTTGCGGCTCCGACCGCCAAGGCGCATGATGTGTTCATGGGCCCCGTCGGCACATCCTGGAAGCCCGGCCGCGGTCTGCTTGGGCCGCTGAAGCCGCTGATCGGCGCCTGGATCGCCGAGGCGGCGGGGCCGGGACCGGCGAGCCGGATGCGCTGCACCCGCCGCTTCGAGCCTACTTTGGGCGGCGCATGGGTACTGCTCCGGGCGCGGTGGGAGACCGGGCCCGATTCGGCCTATGAAGAGACGGCTTTGTTCGGCCGGGGCGACGACGGAATCCTCGGCTTCGCCTCGTTCACCTCGGACGGCAAGCAGTCGCGCGGCCGGCTGGCCGACGGAAGCGACGTCCATCCCCAGGCGGTGGCGTTCGAGGCGCAGATGCCGGCCGGCCTGGCCCGGATGATCTACTGGCCCGCCGAGGACGAGGGCTTCTACTTCGCGGTGGAGAGCCGGACGAAGAAGGGCTGGAACCGCTTCATGCGCCACCATTACCGCCGCGACGGCTGAGCTAGCCGAGCCTGTCCTTGACCTGGCGGAGCGTCGCGAGGGCGGCGCAGACGTCTTCGAGCATGGCCCGCGCCCGGTCGCGGCCGGGCTTGCGGCGAAACAGGCTGCCGGGCTCGAAGCGGTTGCGGCCGGCGACGGCGACGAGCGCGTCGTCGGGGCCGATCCAGGCATGGACCCGGCCGGTCTCGCGCAGGTCGAGCAGCAGCCGGCGCAGCGCTCCGTCGAGCAGCAGGGTGCGCGCCGCGCCGGGCTCGGTCGAATAGGCTTCGAAGCGGCCGTCGAAATCGGGATCGTTGGCTTCCAGCTCGACGCGCTTCATCCCCGAGCCGGGACCGATGAAGTTGAACAGGCCGCGGTCGGGCCGGAGCACCGTCTCGCCGGCGCCGCCGGAGGGGCGGCGCTGGACGGCGTAGATCTGCCCCGAAAAGACGATGTGGGTGTTCTTGCCCGAGCGGCGCCGAAGAGTCGCTTCGTAGACGGCGTGGCCGTGACCGTCTTCGTCCTTGCCGTGGAACAGGTCGGTGAACGCCTCGGTCGAGAAATGCGAGCCGAACAGGGCGGCGCGGGCGAGCGGGTAGACGGGCGGGCTGAAGCCCTTTTCCATATATTCGAGCCCGGCGCGGGCGGCGATTCTCTCGAGCACGGGAACTTTGAGGCTTTCAGCCACCCTCGAGAGGGCGGTGTAACCGACGATCATCGGGACGATGAGCAACAGCATGCCGACGATGATGCTCACCCCGGCGAGGCGCGTACTCCACAGCGTGTAGCCGGCGGCCGGGCCGAGGATCAGGCCGGCGCCGGTCCACAGCCAGAAGCGGCGAAGCGCCTCGGCGCGCCTGTCGTCGAGATCGGCGAGCGGCGCGGCGACGGCGGGCTCCCGGCAAAGATCCTCGAAACAGTCGGCCCTCAGCTCGATCATTCCCGCCCTCCGATCCCGAGCCGCGAAAGCTGGCGGGAACCCGCGCGTCTGTCCAGTGAGCGCTTTAGTCGTCCTTGCGGAGCGGCAGGGTGAAGGTGAAGCGGGCGCCCTGGCCGGGGGCGCTGTCGACCGAGAGGTCGCCGCCCATCGCGCGGGCGAGGCGGCGGGCGATGTAGAGACCGAGGCCGGTGCCGCCCGGCTCGGACGCATCGACCCGCTCGAACTTCTCGAAGATCCGCGCCTGATCGTCCGGGGCGATGCCCTTGCCCTGGTCGGCGATGATCAGGGCGCCGAGATCGCCTTCGCGGTCGGTTCGGATCCAGACCATGCCGCCGTCGGGCGAGTAGCGGATCGCGTTGGTCAAAAGGTTGACGACGATCTGGAGCGCGCGGCGGAACTCGCCGGACGCGGGCAGCGATTCGTGCGCGGCCGGAGCGTCGATCCGCACGTTCTTCGCCTGGGCGCGGACGGCGAGCAGGCCGGCGGCGCGCCTCGCGACGTCGGCGAGGTCGATCTCCTCCCGCTCGGGAACGTAATCGGGACGCTCGATCGCCTGGAGGTCGACCAGGTCCTCGACCAAGGCGAGCAGGTGGCGCCCGGCCGAGGCGATATCCTCGGCATAGCCGGAATAATCCTTGCGCAGCGGGCCCTCGGCCTGGGCGGCGATCGCCTCGGCGCTTCCGACGATCCGGGCGAGCGGGACTCTCAACGCCTTGTCGAGCCGCTCGCCGAACGCCCCGGCGTCGGGCACCGGCGGGGCCGCCGGTTCGCCTTCGGGCACCGACGGGCCCGACGACGAGATCAGGGTCGCCGAACCGCGGAAGCCGGCAAAGCGGCCGTCGGCGCCGACGAGAGGCAGGCCGGCGAGGCGATAGCGTCCGCCGCGGCCGCCGCGCAGTTCGGCCGGCTGGTTGTCGAAGCGCCGCTGCTCCGCCAGCGCGGTGAGCAGGGGCAGTTCGCCCGCCTCGTTCTCGACCAGGCGGAAGAGCTGGGTGATCTGGGCGCCGATCAGGCTCTGCGGCGGACGGCCGGAGGCAGCGGCCGCGGCCGGGGAGACCGTCGTCAGCCGCAGCGTCGCGTCGGTTTCCCAGGTCCAGTCGGCCGAGGCGCGTAGGAAATCGGCCTGGCGCGCCGGCTCCGGCGCCGGAGCGGGCGGACGGGCGATCTGCCGGGTCCAGCCCGAGAGCTCGAGCGCGACACCCGCGTCGCCCGGCTCGGCCCGAACCCACAGCTCGATGTCGCTGTCGCCTTCGGCGGCGAGAGCGGGGCGCGAGATGACGATTCCGAGGCGGGCGGCGAGGCGGGCGAGCGCGGCGAGCTGGGGGATGGCGAGCGGGCCGCCTTCCTCGCCGCCGGCGGCGCGGTGCAGCGCGGCGAGCCGCGGCTGCGCCTCAATGAGGCGGCCGTCGCGGTCGAGCCGGCCGGTCACGGTGCCGTGCCCGATCATGCCCGGAGCTCCGCGATCGCGACTCTATAGGCGGGATCCGCCCGCCACGGCGTCAGCCGCCGGCGCGCTTCGTCCTGGCCCAGCGCGTCGAACAGATCGAGCTGCGGCGCGACCCGGGCTTCGCTCGGCGCGAGTCGAAGGAGCACGGTCGCCGCGGCGTCGCGCGACAGTCCGGCCGCGCCGAGCAGCAAGGCGGCGCCGCGGCCGCTCGGCTCGTCCAGCATCTCCCAGGCGGCCGCGCGGTCCAACCCGGCGCGCGCGGCCGCGGCGGCGAGGAACAGCGGCAGCGTGCCCTCGGTGAGGGTGCGCACCATCATCCTGTCGTCGAGCCGGCCGGCAGCCGCGAGCCGCGAAACGAGACGGCGCGAGCAGGCGGCGGCTCCCGCGCCTTCGTCATGCCCGGCGAGCAGCAGGGCGACCGCATCGGTGAGCGCCGCGTCGGCGGCGGCGGGGTCGGCACCATGGTGCTCGACGACATAGGCCCGAAGCGCGGCGGCTGCGGTCCAGGCCAAAGCGTGGAGGATTTCGGCGGAAAGATCGTCGCGGCCGACCAGCGGCTCCTGGAAGGCATCGAGGCGGCCCGCCTGGAGGATGAGCAGCCGCATCGCCTCGGCGGCCACCGCCTCGTCCTCGTCTCCGGCCAGTTCGGCGAGCAGCGGCGGCTCGGCTGCGACAAGACGGTGCTCCTCCGTGCGCTCGAGCAGAAGCGGGAGCAGGCCCGGAACCGCGGCGGGCCCGAGCGCTTCGAGCGCCGGCAGAGCGATGGCGAGGCCGGCCGAGCCCAGCGAGGCGGCGAGCGCGTCGCCGCCGAGGCGGGGGAGGATGGCGGCGCGCAGGTCGTCCTCGAGGCTCCTGACCGTGGCGGCGAAGAGGGCGGAGACCGTCGCTCGGTCGCGTTCGCTGAGCCGCAGGCGGCGCGGCAGAGCGAGATCGGCGGCGGCGGCCGAGAGACGCGCGCGCGCGGACGCGAGCAGCTCTGCCGCGCCGTCCACCTCACCCCCGCTCGGCCGCGTGTCGGACATCGTCTGCCTGTAGCGCGGTCGAGGTTAAGGCCGCGCTAATCTTGTGCGGGCGCCGGCGGAGGGGGCGCGGGAGCGTGGACGTGGCGCTGGGCCCAGAAGAAGCTGGCGCCCGCATAGAGCGCGAGCGCAGTCAGGCCGCTGCCCCACAGGCCCATCGCCGCGAACGGAAGCAGCAGCCAGGCGAGGCCCTTATGCTCGGCGAGACAGCGCCGGCCGGGCAGGCGCGCGCCGAAGCTCTCGATCCGCGCGGCGACCGAGAAAGCGATGATCGTCCCGGCCAGCGCGAAGCAGCCCCAGCCATGGTCGCGCGAGAGGGCGGAGCCCAGCGCCAACAAGGCACCGGCCGCGAGCAGGGGCAGAAGGTAGGCGAACCATCCTGCGTCCTCCGGATCCTGCAGCCGCAGCCCCGCCAGGCGATCCCCCACCCCTTCCGCGAAGGTCGAGAGCAGGACAAGGGCCATGCCGGTGCCGTACCAGCGGCCGGCGAAGGCGAGGCCGGCGAGCAGGGTGAGCAGGCCGGCGATGGCGGCAAGGCCGGTGGGATTGAGGGGCCTGGCGAGCAAAGCGCGGGCCGCGACCGCCTCCAAAGGCGCGAGGAGATAGGCCGAGACCCAGTCGCGCCGCTGCGCCGCCGCTCCTTCCGCCAGGCGGGTTTCGATGGCGGCCAGGTCCTCGCGGCTCTCGGCGAGGGTCAACTGGTCGTCGGCCGGCTCGCCCCGAAGCGCGATCTGGCGGGCGCCGCTCTGCACCGCCCGGCGCAGCAGGGTCGATTGCAGGTCCCAGTCGCGGAGCATCTCCGCCGTGTGCTTCAGGAGCGCGCCGTCGAGCAGCGCGAGCCCGGCCCACCGGCTGTCGGCGTCGATCCGCTCGAAGCGGTCGTCGACGCGCCGGTCGGGAACGGTGAGCAGCGCCAGGCCGTCCAAGGCGAGCAGCCGGTCGATATGGCTTTCGGCGAGGACCAGGCCGTCCGCCATGACAAGCAGTCGATCGTCGGGATGCACGGCTTCCGCCGCCTCCGCCGCGCTCCGCGCGACGATCACCTTCAGCCCCTGCCCCCTCAGCCGGTCGATCGCGGCGATGAGGTCCGCCGGCACCCGCTCGACGGCGACGACGATCGGATCGGCGCCGGCCGAGGCGGCGAGCCGCGCCTGGCGCTCGACGACCGTCCTGCCCGCCAGCGGCAGCGTGGCGCGAAGCCTGCCGCCGGGCTCGTCGGCCTCGTGATAGGCGGCGATCAAGGCGGCCAGACTCACGCAAATCCTCCCTCGGCCCGAGGGATAAGCGCGCGATAGCGCGGACGCAAAGGTTAGGAGGCGGCGAAATCCTCGATCGCGGCGCGCAGCTTGCGAAGCACGACCGGATCGCCGGGCGCTCCGTCCAGCGCCTCGTCGGCGAGCGCTCCGAGCCCGACGGCGCCGAAGCTCGCGGCAAGGCTCTTGAGGCGCGCGGCGGCGAAGCGCCAATTGGCGTCGCAGCGCGACCGGCCCATCAGCTCGGTCTGCCGCGACGCGCTCTCGACGAAGGCGGCGCGAAGCTCGTCCATCAAAGCGGTATCGGCGCCGACGGCGGCGGCCAGCGAGGCGTTCAGCGCTCCGGGATCGTAGACCATCGGCCCCGCTTAGGCGCCCGGTCGTTAACACCCCGTATCCTTCGCAGCTTCCGTGCGCTGCGAAAGATGGTAAACAAGCGGTCATGACGGGGGCAGAAAGAGCCGAGGCGCGGGCGAAAGACGGCGCCGCCCAGAACCACGCGGACTGGCTCGGCCCGGCCGAGCCGGACGCGCCGGCCGAGGTGGAGATCACGCTTCCGGAGGAGCCGCAAGCGAAACCGCGCGGCACCGGCCCACGCCTTTTCGGCGCCTTCCTGATCCTCCTCGCTCTGGGCTGGATCGGTGCGGTCGCGTGGCTGCTCTGGCTAAGCCGGCCGGCCCCGACCCTGCAGAACGCCGTGACCTGGATCGGCACTCTGAGCGGCCCGCTGGTGCTGCTCGGGCTGCTCTGGCTTCTGCTCGGCCGAAGCGCCCGGCGCGAGACCGAGCGTTTCACCCGCGCGGTCGGGGAGATGCGGCGCGAGAGCAACGCCCTCGAGACGATTCTCGAGATCGTGGCGGCGCGGATCGAGGCGAATCACGCTCGCCTGCGCGGCGAGGCGGAGAAATTGATGTCGCTCGGCGACGAGGCCTCCGATCGGCTCGGGCGAGTAACCTATTACCTCTCCAAGGAAACCGCATCGCTCGACCGCAAGGCGGCCGAGCTGGAGAGCGCCGCGGCGGCGGCCAAGGTCGATATCGGCGTGCTGATGCACGATCTGCCCCGCGCCGAGGAGCAGGCGCGCGCCGTCACCGAGGCCATGAAGGAAGCCGGCCTCACCGCGCACGGCCAGGCGAGCGCGCTCGAGGCGCAGCTCGCCGCGCTGGGCGCCAAGGGCCGCGAGGCCGACGAGGTGCTGGGCGGGGCCGCGCAGCGCATGGCCGCTCACGTCGCCCGGATCGAAAGCACCGCCGGCGCCGCCGCCGCCAGCCTCGACGAGGTCGCCGCCGGGATGACCGGAGCGGTCGACGACGCCATGGCCCGCGCGGCCGAGGCGGTCGAGGCGGCGCGCTCGGCGCTGGAGACGCAGGGGTGCGCGACTTTGGCGACGATCGAGCAGAGCCGCGCCGCGCTCGACAAGGCCGGTGACGAAGCCGCGCGAAGCCTTGCCGCCCGGCTCGATCTGGTCTCGGAGAAGATCGAGACGCTGGCCGGCCACCTTTCCGCGCAGGACGCGGCGAGCCAGGCTTTGGTCACCGGCCTCGCCACGGAGCTGGCCGATCTCGACTCCACCCTCGCCCGAATCGGCGAGACGGGCGGGCGCGAGACGGAGAAGCTCGGCGCCGCGGTCGCGGGCGTTCGCGACGGTACTCGTGAGCTGATGGACGATCTGGCCGGCGGGCGCGACCGTTTCGGAGAATTGATCGACCGCGCCCGGGTGATGGGCGAGACGCTCGCCGCCGTGGCGAGCCGTCTCGACGGCGAAGTGCCCGCTGCGCTGGCCGAGGTCGAGGCCCGAGCCGGACGCACGACCGAAGCCGTTTCGGCCCTCGTGCCCACGGTCGAAGGGCTGCACGCCTCGGCCGAAGCCGCGGCGAGCCGTATCGGCGAGGCCGAATCGAGCCTCGGCCGGCAGCGCGAGGCGCTCGACGCCCTGCTCGCCCGGATCGACGAAGGCTCGGCGGAGGCCGAGGAGCGGCTGCGCGCGCTCGGCGAAGCCGCGAGCGAGGCGCAGCAGGCCGCCGGCCGAATCTCGGCGGAGACCGGGCCCGAGCTGATCGAAGCCCTGCTCCGGGTCCGCGAAGCGGCGGCGCAGGCGGCAGAGCGGGCGCGCGAGGCGATCTCCACCGTCATCCCGGCCAGCGCGGCGTCGCTCGGCGAGGCGGGGCGCGAGGCCCTGGCCCGCGCCATCGAGGAGACGGTCGGCGGCCAGATGGACGAACTCGCCGCGCTGGCGGAGCGCTCGGTCGATGCCGCGAAGCGGGCCTCTGAGCGGCTGACCCGCCAGATGCTGAAGCTGGGCGAGACGACGGCGGCGATCGAGGAGCGGATCGACGAGGAGCGCCGCGCCCGCGAGGAGAAGGATGCGGACAGCTTCTCGCGCCGCGTCGCCCTGCTGATCGAATCGCTCAACTCGACCGCGATCGACGTCACCAAGATCCTCTCGAACGAGGTCACCGACAACGCCTGGGCGGCCTATCTGAAGGGCGACCGCGGAGTCTTCACCCGGCGCGCGGTGCGGCTGCTCGACACCGGGGAGGCCCGCGAGATCGCCCGCCATTACGAGGAGGAGCTGGAGTTCCGCGACCAGGTCAACCGCTACATCCACGATTTCGAGGCGATGCTTCGGCGCGTGCTGGCCGACCGGGAAGGCAGCGTGCTCTCGGTCACCATCCTGTCGAGCGACATGGGCAAGCTGTATGTGGCGCTGGCCCAGGCGATCGAGAGACTGCGGTGAACCAGTCCTCCCCTGCATTTGCAGGGGAGGGGGACCGCAAGAAGTGCGGTGGAGGGACTCTCTCTCGGCGGTAGGCCCCGCCCACCATGGTTCGCATGGTCCCCCTCCCCTCGAAATCGAGGGGAGGATTTAGGGGTCACCGGGTCCAGTCGAGCATGTCGATCGTCACCCAGGCGAAGCGGTAATTGGCGTAGAACAGGCCGAAGGCGACCGCAGAGACGATCGTCGCCCTGAGCGCCGTCCTGCCGAAGCTGAAACGATGCGGCGCGCTCGGCGCGTGGCCGGGGAGGCATTCCTCGCCCGCCTCCTCCGACGTACGGACCCCGAACGGCAGCACCACGAATAGGGCGATCGTCCAGAACAGGACGTAGATCGCCAGCATCGACTGGAACTTCACGCCGCCCTCACACTCGAACGATCAGCACGTCGACGATCGGCTTCTTGCCGGTCCACTCGGTCGCGCAGCGCCGGACGGCGAGGCGGACCTCCTCGCGCAGCTTGCCCTCGCTCCCCGCGGCCCGGCGGGCCGCCTCCGCCGCGGCGGCGCAGGCTTCCTCGAGGAAAGCCTCGCGATCCTCCTCGACCGGAATGCCCTGGAGGCCGAGCTCGACGCGCCCCTCGAGGCGGTCGTTCCCGTCCAGCGCCAGCGCCACGGAGACCATGCCCTGCCACGACAAGCGACGCCGCTCGTTCATCGTCGAGCCGTCGGCGGCAAGGATGACGTCGCCGTCGAGGACCAGCCGCCCGACCCTCTCCTCGCCGATCTTCGCCGGCCCATCGGGCGCCAGCCGGATGAGGTCGCCATTCTTCTGGACGATCCCCTTGGGCACGCCGCGCGCCGCGGCGAATCGGCGCTGCTCGACCATGTGCCGCATCTCGCCATGGACCGGCACGATGATCTCCGGCCGGATCCAGCCGTACATGGCGGCGAGTTCGGGCCGGCCGGGGTGGCCGGAGACGTGGACGTTGGCCTGCCGGTCGGTGATCATTCGAACGCCGCGTCCGGCCAGCTCGTTCTGGATCCGGCCGATGGCGATCTCGTTGCCGGGGATCTGCTTGGAGGAGAAAACGACGAGATCGCCTTCGGTCACGCTCAATTTGTGCTGGCCGAAGGCGATCCGGGCGAGCGCCGCGCGCGTTTCCCCCTGGCCGCCGGTCGCCACGATCATCACGTCGCGCCGGGGGAGCTGCATCGCGGTCTCGAAATCGACCGTCTCGGGGAAATCGGTGAGGTAGCCGACGCTCTTCGCCACTCGGAGGATCCGGTCCAGCGAGCGTCCGACGACGCAGACCCGGCGTCCGGTATCCTCGGCGACCTTGCCCAGCGTCGAGAGGCGCGCGGCGTTGGAGGCGAAGGTGGTGACCAGCACCCGTCCCTCCGCCTCGCCGATCACCTTGTCGAGGCCCTCGCGCACCTCCTGCTCGGAGCCCGACGCTTCCTCCTGGAAGACGTTGGTCGAATCGCAGACCAAGGCGAGGATGCCCTCGTCGCCGACGCGGGTGAGGGCGGCGGCGTCGGCCGGATCGCCGAGCTGGGGGAATTCGTCGAGCTTCCAGTCGCCGGTGTGGAAGATCTTGCCGTAGGGGGTGGCGATGAGCAGCGCATTGCCTTCGGGGATAGAATGGGCGAGCGGCACGAAGCGCACCTCGAACGGCCCGATCGCGGCGCTTCCGCCGATGTCGATCAGCCGCACCTCGACCTCGTCCTCGAGCCCCTCCTCCCTCAATTTCTCCGCGATCAGGCCGGCGGTGAACGGCGTCGCGTAGAGCGGCACGCCGAGATCCTGGACGAGATAGGGGATGGCGCCGATATGGTCCTCGTGGCCGTGGGTGAGGACGACGGCGAGCAGGTCGTCGCGCCGCTCCTCGATGAAGGCGAGGTCGGGGAGGACGAGGTCGATCCCCGGATAGGTCGGGTCGGCGAAGGTCATGCCGAGATCGACCATGATCCACTTGCCCTCGCAGCCGTAGAGATTGACGTTCATGCCGATCTCGCCGGAACCGCCGAGCGCGAGGAAAAGGAGTTCGTTGCCGGGTTTCATGGGTTTCCTTGGATGCGTCACCCCAGCGTAGGCTGGGGTCCCTGCAGACTCGGCATGGATGCCAGCCTGCGCTGGCATGACGGGTCAATGGTTAAGTGCCGCTTCCGCTCCGCGCGTGCAACAGCGCCAGCCCCTGCACGGTCAAATCCGGCTCGATCGCGTCGAAAACCTGGCTGTGGGCGTCGAACAAAGTCGCAAGGCCCCCGGTCGAGATCACCCGCGCCGGCCGCCCGATCTCCGCCTTCATCCGCGCCACCAGGCCCTCGATCATCGCGACATAGCCCCAATAGATGCCGATATGCATCTGGTCCTCGGTGGTTCGGCCGATCACCGAGAGGTTGCCCGCCGGCGCCTCGATCGCGATCCGGGGCAGCTTGGCGGCGGCGGTGACCAGGGCATCGAGCGACAGGTTGATGCCCGGAGCGATGATCCCCCCCTTGTAGGCGCCGGAATAATCGACATGGTCGAACGTCGTCGCGGTGCCGAAGTCGATGACGATGAGGTCGCCCGAATGCGCGGCGTGGGCGGCGATGGCGTTGAGCACGCGATCGGCACCGACCGTTCGCGGCTCCGCGACGTCCAGCTCGATGCCCCATTGCGCCGCGCCCTCGCCGGCGATCAGCGGCTCGACCCCGAAATATTTGGTCGCCAGCACCTCGAGATTGTGCAGCGCGCGGGGCACCACCGTCCCGACGATGACCGCGTCGACGGCATCGCGCGCGTAGCCTTCGAGCTCGAGCAGCTGGTGCAGCCAGACGGCATATTGGTCGGCGGTGCGCCTCGGATCGGTCGCGATCCGCCATCGGGCGCGGATCACGCCGTCCTCGAGCAGAGCGAAGACGATATTGGTGTTCCCGGCGTCGACGGCGAGCAGCATCTCTTGTCCTTCAGATCAGGAACACGTCGCCGGCGTGTATGACGCGCGCCGTCCCGTCCGCCAAGCGCAGGCGGAGGGCGCCGCTCTCGTCGAGCCCCTCGAACAGGCCCTCGCCTTCGCTTGTCGACAGGGCCGAGCCGATCGGATGGGCGGCGGCGAGCCAGGCGGCGCGAACCGGCGCTATGCCCTCGCTCCGCCAGCGGCCGAGCCATCGCGCGAACGCTTCGGCCAGAATCTCAAGGAAGCCTTGGGGGTCGGGCGCTCCGCCGGTGAGGGCGGTGAGGCTTGAGGCCGGACGGGGCGTGTCGGCGGGGTGATGCGCGAGGTTGACTCCGAAGCCGGCGATCACCGCCTCTCCTTCCCGCTCGAGCAGGATACCGGCAAGCTTGGCGCCGTCGGCGACGAGGTCGTTCGGCCATTTGATCAGGATGGGCGCGTCGGGTGCGAACGCCATGGCCGCTTCGTGGAGGGCGACCGCGGAGACGAGGGCGAGGGTGGGACCGGGTGGATCCCCGAGACGGATTCGAACCAAGGTACTGGCGTAGAGGTTGCCGGGCGGCGAGGACCACGCCCTCCCCTGCCGGCCCTTGCCGCCGGTCTGGCGGTCGGCGCGCAGCCAAGTCCCTTCCGGCGCGCCGGCGCGGGCGAGGGCGGCGAGATCGTTATTGGTCGAGCCGGTCTCAGCAACGACGCGAAAGATTTCTCTGCCGCTCAACATCGAGGCGCCGCATAAGCGACCGAGGCCCCCGGTTCAAACGTAGCCGCCGTCGCGGGCGATCAGAAGCGCCTGGGTCAGGCTCCTGACCCCGAGCTTGCGCATCATGTTGGCGCGGTGAAGCTCGACGGTCCGGGCACTCAGCCCAAGGTCGTAGGCGACGATCTTGTTGGGCGCGCCGTCGGCGAAGGCGACGAGCACCTCCTTCTCGCGCGGAGTCAGGGTTTCGAGCGCGCGCACCCGCGACAATTTCTGAGTGCGGAGCAGATCGAACGCCTTTTCAGCTGCGGCAACCAGCTGGTCGACCCGGAACGGCTTTTCGATGAAGTCGACCACGCCGAGGCGGCCGGCGCGAACCGCGTGCGACACCGCGCCGTTGCCCGAGACGACGATGACCGGATAGGCCGCGCGCCCCTGCGCTATCGCCTCGAGCAGATCGAGCCCGTTGATCCCCGGAAGCGCGATGTCGACGACGATGATGCCGGGCGGGCGGTGAGGGTGGCCGGCCAGAAAGGATTCCGCCGAATCGAATTCCTCGAAATGGGTGCAGCATCGCGCCAGCGCCTGCCGGACCAGGCCGCGCAGCAGCCTTTCGTCGTCGATGATGTAGGCGCGCTGCTCCTCCATCCACTGCTCCGTTTCGCCGCCGGTTCGGGACGGTCGATCCGGCATACGCGTCATTTGCGCAAATGTGCATAGCCCGCGTCTCGGGCCGTTTCCCGGGCGCACGGGGGAAGGCGGAGGACGAAGGCAACGCCGCGGACGGCGCCGGAACTACAAAGCGCAGGTCACGCGAATAAGTTTCGTTCTGCCACCGCCTAGGTATTTTTCCGAAGTTGGCGGCGGCCCGCAAAGATGCAGGGCTGCCATTCGCGCTCGGGGGGAGCTCGGCTCATCCTGTCCGCCTGTGAGGCGTAAGCTGGATCGGGCCGGCGGATCGCAAGGTCGCCGGCCCGGTCTCCAATTTCAGAACAGGGCGCTCGCGGCGTTGGCCGAGGCCGAAGCGAGCCGTCCGACGATAAAGTAGCCGAGCGGCGAGACGGCGAGCGCAGCGGCGGCGATCAGCGCCGACTGCGCCCAATCCCGGGTCGGAGCGTAGGCCGGGGCGGGATCGTCGAAATACATGATCTTGACGATCTTGAGGTAGTAATAAGCGCTGATCACCGAGGTCGCGATCGCCACCGCCGCGAGCCAGGTGAGGTTTGTCGCCACCGCCGCGTTGAACACGTAGAATTTGGGCCAGAAGCCGAGCAGAGGCGGCACGCCGGCGAGGCTGAACATGAAGCTCGCCATCGCCAGGGCGAGGCCGGGGCGGCTTCGCGACAGGCCGGCCAGCGAGGCGATCGTCTCGACCGGACGCCCCTCGGCGTCGCGCATCCTGAGCACGACGAGGAACGAGCCCAGGGTCATGACCAGGTAGACGGCCATGTAGAACAGCACCGAGGCGACCCCCGCGGCGGTGCCGGCGGCGACTCCGACGAGGGCGAAGCCGACATTGTTGATCGAGCTGTAGGCGAGCAGCCGCTTGATGTTGGGCTGGCCGATCGCCGCGACTCCCCCCAGGATGGTCGACGCGAGCGCCATGAAGACGACGATCTGCCGCCACTCGAACGTTGCCGGCCCGGCCGCCTGAACCGTGAACCGGGTGAGGAGCGCCATCGCCGCCATCTTGGGCGCCGAGGCGAAGAAGGCGGTGACCGGGGTCGGAGCGCCCTCGTAGACGTCCGGGGTCCACATGTGGAACGGCACGGCCGAGACCTTGAAGGCGATCCCAGCGAGGACGAAGACCAGGCCGAACAGGGTGCCGTGGCTGAGCCCCGCCGCCGACGCCTTCTGGGCGCCGATGGCGTGGGCGATGTCGCCGAACAGGGTCGAGCCGGTGAAGCCGTAGAGCAGGGAGATGCCGTAGAGCAGGATCCCCGAGGCGAGCGCGCCGAGCACGAAATATTTGAGGCCTGCCTCGGCCGACCGGCTGTCCTGTCGCTGGAACGAGGCGAGGACGTAGGCGGCGAGGCTCAGCAGCTCGAGGCCGACATAGAGGGTGAGGAGGTCGGAAGCGGAGACCATCATCCCCATGCCGACCGCCGAGAGCAGGATAAGGACCGGATATTCGGCGCGATAATCGCGGTCGCGGCCGAACCAGCCCATCGCCGCGATCAGCGACACGGCGGCGGCGGCGTAGATCGTCACCTTGGCGAAGGTGGCGAAGCCATCGGACACGAACAGGCCTCCGAAGCCGGACCGGGGCGGGCCCCAATAGCCGGGTATCGCGACGGCGGCGCCGGCCAGAGCGGCGACGGCGAGCCAGGTGACCAGCTTCGCCGAGCGGTCGCCCACATAGGCCGGAATCATCAGCAGCAGGAGCGCCGCGGTCGAGAGGACCAGCTCGGGGAGCGTGAGGTGGAGCGAGTCGAGCATCAGCGGGCGCCCTCCCGCTGCGCGGCGTGGGCGGTGCGGACGGCGAGGCCGGAATCGCCCGGCGGGGCGGCGCGCTCGACCCGGGCGATGAGCCTGCCGACGTCGCCTCGCATCGGCGCGAGGAAGCTTTCGGGATAGACGCCCATCCACAGCACCACGATGGCGATAGCGCCCAGGGAGACGATCTCGCGCGGGTTGAGGTCCGGCATCGCCGCCGCGTCGGCGTTGCGGCTCGTGCCGAAGGCGACCCGCCAGTAGAGGTAGAGCATGTAGGCGGCGCCCAAAATGATTCCCGTGGTCGCGACGAAGGCGACCCAGCTCGACGCCCGATAGGCGCCGACCAGGCTCAGGAACTCGCCGACGAAGCCGCTGGTGCCGGGCAGGCCGACCGAGGCCATGGTGAACAGCATGAACAGCAAGGCATAAGCCGGCATGTTGTTGGAAAGGCCGCCGTAGCGCTCGATCTCGCGGGTGTGCAGCCGGTCGTAAACGACGCCGACGCAGAGGAAGAGCGCGCCCGAGACAAGGCCGTGCGAGAGCATCACGATCAACGCGCCCTCGATCCCCTGCCGGTTGAAGGTGAACAGACCGATGGTGACGAACGCCATATGCGCGACCGACGAGTAGGCGATCAGCTTCTTCATGTCGCGCTGCACGAGGGCGACCAGCGAGGTGTAGACGATCGCCACCAAGCTGAGGCCGAAGATGACCCAGACGAGCTGAGCCGAGGCTTCCGGGAACATCGGCAGCGAGAAGCGGACGAAGCCGTAGCCGCCGAGCTTCAGGAGCACTCCGGCGAGGATCACCGACCCCGCGGTCGGCGCCTGGACGTGGGCGTCGGGCAGCCAGGTGTGGACCGGCCACATCGGCATCTTGACCGCGAACGAGGCCAAGAAGGCGAGCCACAGCCAGGTCTGCGCCTCGGGCGGGAAGTTGGTGGCGAGGAGGTGCGGGATGTAGGTGTCGCCGTGGGTGAAGTTCACCATCCACAACATCGCGACCAACATCAGGACCGAGCCGAGCAGGGTGTAGAGGAAGAATTTGTAGCTGGCGTAGATCCGCTCGGCCCCGCCCCAGATGCCGATGATCAGGAACATCGGGATCAGGCCGGCCTCGAAGAAGATGTAGAAGAGGAAGATGTCCTGCGCCATGAAGACGCCGATCATCATCGTCTCCATGGCGAGGAAGGCCGCCATATATTCGGGCACGCGCCGCTCGATCGTCGTCCAGCTGGCGAGGATGCAGATCGGCATCAGGAACAGGGAGAGCATGGTCAGCATCAGAGCGATGCCGTCGATGCCCAGCGCCCAGGCGAAGGGCGAGAAGGCCATCTTCTGATATTCGACGAACTGCCATTGCGGCCCGCCGACCTCGAACGAAGTCCACAGCCAGATGCCGAGGAGGAGATCGAGCAGGGTCGCGGCGAGCGCGACCCAGCGGGCGGCGGGCGCGGAGACGAACAGGCAGGCCCCCGCGCCGATCAGCGGCACGGCGAGCAGGATCGACAGGATCGGGAGGCCGGTCATATACCCGTCACCCCCGCGAAAGCTGGGGTCCCGCTTGGGCACCGCCTAAGAAGCGGGATTCCCGCTTTCGCGGGAATGACGAGGTACTGCTCCATACCCCCCCTCATCGCGCCATCGCCCAGGTGGCGGCGGCGGCGAGGCCGAGGAGCATGACGAGGGCGTATGTGTAGAGGTAGCCGGACTGGAGCCGCGCGGTCAGCACGTTGCCCACGCCGACCGCGGCGGCGGCGCCGTCCGGCCCGAAGCGGTCGATCGTCCCTTCGTCGCCCTTCTTCCAGAAGATCCGGCCGAGCCAGACCGCCGGCCGGACGAAGAGCACGTCGTAGATCTCGTCGAAATACCATTTGTTGTAGAGGAAGGCGTAGAGCAGCCCGAACTGCCCGGTGAAGCGGCGCGGCCAGTCGGTGCTCCTGACATAGGCCTGAAGCGCGATCAGGAAGCCGATCACCATGACGATGCCGGGCGCCAGCTTGACGAGCATCGGCAGGCCTTCCATCCGCTCGGCCAGATCGTGGCTGAACGCGACGCTGCCCGCCCAGAAATGGAGGCCGCCCTCGGGCTCGATGAACCAGCGCGCGAAGCCGATGCCGGCGAAGATCGCGCCGACCGACAGCAAGGCGAGCGGCACCCGCATCGTCCACGGGCTCTCGTGCGGGTGGTAGCCCCCGGTGCCGGCCGGGATCTCCGCCGCCCCTACCTCGTGCGGGCGCGTATCGTGGCCGGAATCCTCGGCGTCGGGATGGTCGCCATGGTCGTGCGCGTCGTGAAGCGCGTGCTGGATATGCTCGGAGGCCGCCCAGCGCGGCTTGCCCCAGAAGGTGAGGAACATCAGCCGCCAGGAATAGAAGCTGGTCAGCAACGCCGCGAACACGCCGACCGCGAAGGCGACCCCGCCGAGCGTCGTGCCCTTGGCATAGGCGGCCTCGATGATCGCGTCCTTCGAATAGAAGCCGGCGAAGCCGAACACGCCCTCGACCCCGACACCGGTGATGGCGAGCGTTCCGGCCATCATCGCCCAGAAGGTCCAGGGGATCTCCTTCCGAAGGCCGCCGTAGAAGCGCATGTCCTGCTCGTGGTGCATGGCGTGGATGACGCTGCCCGCGCCGAGGAACAGCAGGGCCTTGAAGAAAGCGTGGGTGAAGAGGTGGAACATCGCCGCGCCGTAGGCGCCGACGCCGGCGGCGAAGAACATGTAGCCGAGCTGGGAGCAGGTC
Source organism: Sphingomonadales bacterium (assembly GCA_034668385.1). GTDB lineage: Bacteria > Pseudomonadota > Alphaproteobacteria > Sphingomonadales > Sphingomonadaceae > Allosphingosinicella. Next base: position 22,696 of record JAXDPL010000143.1, read on the forward strand.
GAATAAGCGATCACCCGCTTGATGTCGTTCTGGACGGTGCCGACCGTCGCCGCGAACAGGGCCGTCGCCGCGCCGACGAAGGTCACGACCGCCGTCGCCGTCGCGCTGGTCTCGAACATCGGCGACAGGCGGCAGACCATGAACACGCCCGCCGTCACCATCGTCGCGGCGTGGATCAGGGCCGAGACCGGGGTCGGGCCCTCCATCGCGTCGGGCAGCCAGGTGTGAAGGCCGAGCTGCGCCGACTTGCCCATCGCGCCGATGAACAGCAGGATGCAGAGCAGGGTCATCGTGTCGACCCGGTGGCCGAGGAAGCCGATGGTCGAGCCGGCCATGCCCGGAGCGGCGTGGAGGATGGCCGGGATCGAGACGGTGCCGAACACCAGGAAGGTGCCGAAGATGCCGAGGCTGAAGCCGAAATCGCCGATCCGGTTGACGATGAACGCCTTCATCGCCGCGGCGTTGGCCGAGGGCTTGTAGTACCAGAAGCCGATCAGCAGGTAGGAAGCGAGGCCGACGCCTTCCCAGCCGAAGAACATCTGGACGAGATTGTCGGCGGTCACCAGCATCAGCATCGCGAAGGTGAACAGCGACAGATAGGCGAAGAAACGCGGCTGGCCGTCGTCCTCGGCCATGTAGCCCCAGGAGTAGAGGTGGACGAGCGCCGAGACGGTCGTCACCACCACCAGCATCACCGAGGTCAAGGCGTCGACCCGCAACGCCCAGTCGACCCGCATCGGATCGGACCGGATCCACTCCATCACCGGATAGAGCTCAGAATGCTCGGTGCCGGCGAGGAAGCCGAGGAAGATCGGCCAGGACAGCGCCAGCGAAACGAACAAGGCGCCGGTGGTGATGAGCTTGGCGGCGAGATTGCCGAGCATGCGGTTGCCGAGCCCGGCAACGATGGCGGCCAGCAGCGGCAGGAAGACGATGAGCTGGACGGTCACCGCGTCACTCCCGCGAAAGCGGGAGTCCCGCCTGGGCACGGCCTCAGAAGAAGAAGCGGGATTCCCGCTTTCGCGGGAATGACGGAAGAGGCGCTCACTTCCCTCACCCCTTCATCTGGTGGACGTCGTCGACCGCGATCGTGCCGCGGCCTCGGAAGTAGATGACGAGGATGGCGAGGCCGATCGCCGCCTCGCCGGCCGCGACGGTGAGCACGAACATCGCGAACACCTGGCCGACCATGTCGCCGAGGAAGGCGGAGAAGGCGACGAGGTTGATGTTCACGCTCAAGAGGATCAGCTCGATCGCCATCAGGATGACGATGATGTTCTTGCGGTTGAGGAATATCCCGAACACCCCGAGCACGAACAGCACCGCGCCGACCGCGAGATAATGGCCGAGGCCGATCATGACCGGCCCTCTGCGACTTGCTCCAATGACATCCAATTCCGTTCGGGCTGAGCTTGTCGAAGCCCTCCCCTTCCCTTCTTCCGGAAACAAGAAGGAAGGCCCTTCGACAGGCTCAGGGCGAACGGGGTTGGGCGCGCGCTCCGCGCCTGGATGGCACCTCTCACAGCGACACCCCCTGCCCGACGCCGGGATCCATGTTGACCACCGCATCCTGCGGCCGGCGGCGGACCTGGCGGGAGACGTTCTGCGGGCGGACGTCGCTGCGCTTGCGGTGGGTGAGGACGATGGCGCCGATCATCGCGACCAGGAGGACGAGGCCGGCGCCTTCGAAGATGTAGAGGTAGCGGGTGTAGAGCACCGCCCCCAGCGCCTCGATGTTCGGCACTGCCTTGGGAGTCGGCGCCGCGCGCGCCGGCTGCAGGCCGCCGGCGTTCCAGGCGACGACCGAGAAGAAGATCTCGGCGAGCAGCACGCCGGCGAGGGCGAAGCCGAACGGCCAGTATTTGGCGATCCCCGCCCTCAGCGCCGCGAAATCGACGTCGAGCATCATCACCACGAACAGGAAGAGGACGGCGACCGCGCCCACGTAGACGATGACCAGCAGCATCGCGATGAACTCGGCCCCCAGCGTCAGGAACAGCCCGGCCGCGTTGAAGAAAGCGAGGATCAGCCACAGCACCGAATGGACCGGGTTGCGCGAGCCGATCGTCATCACCCCGCTGGCGATGCACAGCGTCGCGAACAGGTAGAAGGCGAAGGCGGCGATCATGACGGGGAACCCGTCGCCCCCGCGCAAGCGGGGGTCCCGCTTGGGCGGAGAATCGGAAGGATAAGCGGGATTCCCGCTATCGCGGGAATGACGCAGAGGGGCATCGGAATCACGCGCGCCACCTACCGATACGGCGCATCGGCGGCAAGGTTGGCGGCCAGCGCCCGCTCCCATTTGTCGCCGTTGTCGAGCAGCTTCGCCTTGTCGTAGAGCAATTCCTCGCGGGTCTCGGTGGCATATTCGTAGTTCGGCCCCTCGACGATCGCGTCGACCGGGCACGCTTCCTGGCAGAGCCCGCAATAGATGCACTTCACCATGTCGATGTCGTAGCGGGTGGTCCGGCGGCTGCCGTCCTCGCGCGGCTCGGCCTCGATGGTGATGGCGAGCGCCGGGCAGACCGCCTCGCAGAGCTTGCAGGCGATGCAGCGTTCCTCGCCGTTCGGATAGCGGCGGAGCGCATGCTCGCCGCGGAAGCGGGGCGAGATCGGATTCTTCTCGAACGGATAGTTGATCGTCGCCTTGGGCTTGAAGAAATATTTGAGCGTCAAAGCGTGCGCCTTGACGATCTCCCAGAGGGTGAACGACTTGATCCAGTGGGCGACAATCATGGGTGGGTTCCTTGGAATCGGGACGCGGCGGTGCTGGGCCTACATCGCCCCCGCGCCATCGGGCTGTAACGCCATTGGCCGAGCCGGCCGTGCTGCTCGGCCACACCCCATTCCAAGGAGTAGGTCGCGCCGCGCGCCTTCAATTTCGCCATCGCCCTGCCTGAAAAAAGGGCGTCGCCCAAATCCCCTTCTATCTCCCAGCCGCCCGTGCGCCGATGCGCGCGCAAATCGAAGCCGCGCAGCCGTTCATCCCAGCCCGAGACGGTGACTCTGCCTCTGCGGGCCACGAGCGATACAAGGTGCCTTTCCGGGCCCTTGGCGCCAAGCAGGGGATCGACCTCGATCATGTCGCACACAAAGGCGAAGGACGGCGGGACCGCGAAACTGGCCGGCGCGATCATTGCAGCGCTCCGAAACGGAATATCTCGAGATAGCCCGAGACCAGGAAGACCCAGATCAGCGAGATGGGCAGGAATATCTTCCAGCCGAGCCGCATCAGCTGGTCGTAGCGGAAGCGCGGCACGGTCGCCTTCACCCAGGCGAAGACGAAGTAGAAGAAGAAGATCTTGGCGAAGAACCAGAGGATGCCGGGGACATAGTAAAGCGGCGCCCAGTCGATCGGGGGCAGCCAGCCGCCCCAGAACAGCACGGCGGACATGCCGCACATCAGGAGGACGTTGCCATATTCGCCCAGCCAGAAGAGGGCGAAGCTCAGCGAGCTGTATTCGGTCTGGTAGCCGGCGACGAGCTCGGACTCGGCCTCGGTGAGATCGAACGGCGCTCGGGCGGTCTCGGCCATGGCCGAGATCAGGAAAATAACGGCGAGCGGCAGGAAGAGCGGATTGAAGCCGAAGCCGTTGAGGATCCAGACGTGGTGGCGCTGCGCCTCGATGATACCGGAGAGATTGAACGTCCCCGCCCACATTACCACCGGCACCAGCACGAAGCCGACGGACACTTCGTAGCTCACCATCTGCGCGGCGGCCCGCAGCGCCGAGTAGAAGGGATATTTGGAGTTGGACGCCCAGCCGGCGATGATCACTCCGTAGACGCCGAGCGAGGAGATGGCGAGGAGGTAAAGCAGGCCGACATTGATGTCGGCGAGCACCATCCCCGGCCCGAAGGGGATCACCGCCCAGCCGACCAGCGCGAAGGTGAAGGTAAGGATCGGCGCGATGATGAACAGACCCCTGTTCGCGCCCGAGGGGATGATCGTCTCCTTGAGGAGGAGCTTGAGGCCGTCCGCGAAGCTCTGGAGCAGGCCGAACGGCCCGACCACGTTGGGCCCCCGCCTGAGCGCCATCGCCGCCCAGATCTTGCGGTCGCCATAGATGATCATCGCCACCGCCAGCAGGAGCGGCAGCGCGATCATCAGGATGAGGATCAACGTCGCCAGGAACCAGCCGAAGCCGTAGCCGAGCCAGGTCGATTGGAACCAGGCGGTCATGCGTTCACCGTCACCCCCGGAGGGACCCCATCGAAGTAGTACTTCGATGGGAACCCGAAAGCGGGGGTCCCGCTTGGGCAGGGCATAAGAAGAAGCGGGATTCCCGCTTTCGCGGGAATGACGAAGTAAGTCATTCCGCCGCCTCCTCGAAGGTCTGGCCGTGGAGGATCTCGGCCGAGCAGCGCTGCAGGGTCGGCGAGGCGCGGGCGATCGGGTTGGTCAGATAGAAATCCTCGATCGGATAGGCGATCACGCCCGACACCTTGGGCGCCTTGCCCGCTAAGGCCGGCAGCGGGCCGGGATCGGAGAGTCCGACCGTGCCGAAATCGGGGAATTCCGCGGCCATCGCGGCGCGGAGCTGGGCGAGGTCGTCGAACGGCAGCGGCTTGCCGAGCACGTCCGACAGCGCCCGCAAGATCGTCCAGTCCTCGCGCGCCTCGCCGGGCGGGTGGACGGCAAATTCGGAGGTCTGCACCCGGCCCTCGAGGTTGACGTAGGTGCCGTGCTTCTCCGACCAGGCCGCCCCGGGCAGGATCACGTCGGCGTGCCTCACGCCGCGGTCGCCATGGGTGCCGATGTAGATGGTGAACGTGTCGGCGAAGGCGGAGGTGTCCATCTCGTCGACGCCGAGCAGGAACAGGGCCTTGAGGCTCCCTGCCCGCGCCCGGATCGAGTCGATCCCGCCCTCGGTCGTGAAGCCCATGTCGAGCGCGCCGACCCGGCTCGCGGCGGTGTGGAGGAGGTTGAACGACGCGCCGAGGGTCGCCGCCGCGGCGCGGGCCGCCTCATAGGCGCCTTCATGAACCAGAGCGCCCATGCCGACGATCACGGCCGCGCCTTCCTTGCCCTCGAAGGCTTCGGTCACCTCGTCCGGCAGCTTGCCGAGCAGCGACAGGTCCGGGCCGAGCTCCGCGACCGGATAGGTAAGGTCGACCGGCGGTCCGATCCGGAACACCTTGCCGCCGGCCTTGACCGCCTTGCGGATACGGGTGTTGACGAGGCTCGCCTCCCAGCGCGGGTTGGTTCCGACGAGGAGGAGGGCCGGCGCCGTCTCGATTCCGGCGATCGTCGCGTTGAACCGGTAGGCGCGCGGGTGCGAGACGTCGAAGCGGGCGCCGTCGACGCGGCATTCGGTGAGGCTCGAGCCGAGCGAATTGACCAGCTTCTTCGCCGCGTAGACCGATTCGGCATCCTGCAGGTCGCCGGCCAGCGCCGCCACCTGGTCGCCGGTGGCGCCATTCACCCGTTCGGCGATCGCCGCGAACGCCTCCTGCCAGCTCGCCGGCCGCAGCGTGCCGTCGCGGCGGACCCACGGCCGGTCGAGCCGGTTGCGAAGCAGGCCGTCGACGCAATGCCGGGTCTTGTCGCTGGCCCATTCCTCGTTGACGTCGTCGTTGATGCGCGGGAGCGCCCGCATCACCTCTCTTAAGCGGTGGTCGAGCCGGATGTTGGTTCCGACCGCGTCCATCACGTCGATCGCGGGCACCTTCCTCAGCTCCCAGGGCCGCGCCTCGAAGCTGTAGGGCTTGGAGACGAGCGCTCCGACCGGGCAAAGATCGACGACGTTGCCCGAAAGCTCCGAGGTCACCGCGCCTTCGAGGTAGGAGGTGATCTGCATGTTCTCGCCGCGCCCGATCGCGCCGATCTCCTCGACCCCGGCCACCTCCTCGGCGAAACGGACGCAGCGGGTGCACTGGATGCAGCGGGTCATGATCGTCTTGACCACCGGACCCATATATTTCTCGGTCACCGCGCGCTTGTTCTCGGCGAAGCGGCTGTGGCCGCGGCCGTAGGCGATGGCCTGGTCCTGGAGGTCGCACTCGCCTCCCTGGTCGCAGATCGGGCAGTCGAGCGGGTGGTTGATGAGCAGGAACTCCATCACCCCGCGCCGGGCCTGGCGCACGACCTCGGTATCGGTCTTGACCACCATCCCGTCCGCGACCGGGTAGGCGCAGCTCGC